>KL571332.1:25440-32862 GCA_000715855.1 Actinoplanes liguriensis | reverse complement strand
CATCCTCGACCTGCCAGGACTCGGTCACGATCGCGTCGAAAAGCGCCGCCTTCGTCGGGAACTGCTTGAAGAGCGTGGCCTTCGAGACCCCGGCCGCCTCGGCGATCCGGGCGAGCGAGGTCCCGTCGTAGCCGGACCCCAGGAACAGGCCGGTGGCGGCCTCGACGATGGCCGCGCGCTTCTCTTCCGCCACGCGCCGGTGGTACGCCGAGGGTTCGGTGGTCATCGCCTCAGTATGCCCGATGGCGAGGTGAGTCACTTGACTCGCCACCGTCACGAATGACAAGGTGAGTCGGTCAGCTCACCACCATGTGATGCGAAGGAGACACACCATGCGGCGTTTCACCCACCAGACCGTCCTGATCACCGGCGGCACCGGCGGCCTCGGCGAGAGCCACGTCCGGGCCTACCACGCCGAAGGCGCGAACGTTGTCATCGGCAGCACTCCAGGAAGACTGAGCACGGCAGATGCGCTCGCCGCCGAGCTGGGGAACCGCGCTTTCCCGGTACGCCTCGACGTCGCGAGTGAGGACGACTGGGCGGCCGCCGTCGCCGCGGCCGAGTCGGCCTTCGGCGAGCTGTCGATACTGGTCAACAACGCGGGCGTGCAGAACCCGGCGACGACGATCGAGGCAACCGGCCGTACCGCCTGGGATCGGGCCTTCTCGGTCAACGTGACCGGCCAGTTCCTGGGCATCAAGGCGGCCGCCCCGGCGATGCGGCGGGCCGGGGGCGGCGTCATCGTCAACATCGGATCGACGATGGCGTACGGCGGAACGGCGCTCTACGCGGCCTATGTCGCCAGCAAGTGGGCCGTCCGCGGCCTGACCCGCAGCGCCGCGCTCGAACTGGGCCGCGACAACATCCGGGTCAACGCGATCCACCCCGGCGTCGTCTCCACAAAACTGATCCACGAGCCGGCCGCGCCGGGTTCACCGCCGATCTCGGACTTCTACGACCCGGCGCCGTTCGCGATCCCGCGCCTCGGGCAGCCCGCCGACGTCACCGCCGCGCTGCTCTACCTGACCTCCCCCGAGGCGTCCTTCGCCACCGGAACCGAACTGGTCCTCGACGGCGGCCTGCTGCTCGGCCCGGCCCTGCCCGCAGCGGCCGGATGACGACCTCGGCCGCTATCCGCCGGGCGCTGGAACTGACGCCCGCGTCATCCACCCGGGCCCGGATCATCGACATCACCACGACCGGTCGTCGTACCGGCCGCCCGCGCCGCATCGAGATCTTCTTCTACCGGGTGCACGGCCGGTTCTACCTCAACAGTGGACTGCTGCGGCCGCCGAGCTGGTACGCGAACTTGCTGTCCGACCCGTCCCTCACGGTCCACCTGAAACACGGCGTGCGGGCCGACCTGCCGGCGCACGCGCGCCCGGTCACCGACCCGGACGAGCGCCGGACTGTTTTCACCGAGGTGGTCGCCGACCTCAACCAGCCCAGCAACCCCGGCACAATCCCCCAGCCGACCCACCTCGACGACTGGCTGCGGGTGAGCCGCCTGGTCGAGATCACGTTCACCTAGCCCGGCGCGCCCGCTCGGGCCGGGTAGCGACGGCGCATTGCTGCGCCGCCGCCCCCTCAGAACCGGACGTGCACGATTTCCATGCATCCGGCTCAAGCAAGCCCTATGGCGTGCTGGCGTGCAGTTTGCTGGTCTGCCTTTTACCGGTGGCCCGGCGGTGGCAGTGGGTGTGGAGCAGACGGAGTCGCGGATCGTGGAGGCTGTCGTCCTGTCGTAGGCTGATGGCGTTGTGATCCATCGCTTTCCGCAGGCCGCCGTACCACTTCTCCCACTCTCGCGGGGTCTGTGGTGGGCGGTCGGCGTGCAGGAGAAACTCGCCGCAGAAGGAGCATCGACCCTGTTGGCTGTCGAGCAGCCGCTGGGTGGTGCGGTCGACCGGGGGTTGCATTCTCGGGCGTCGCCGTCGGGTGTTCCAGTAGTCGGCCAGTGCCGCGTCGTCGGGCGATGCGGTGCCGGGGACCAGCTGGTGCCGCACGATCCTGGTCCAGGTGAATTTCTGCAGGTAGGCGCCGCTGTCGCGGTCACCGAAGACCCACCGATCTCGCCTGGACTTGTTGAACATGCCGAAGTAGCGGGCGACGACCCAACTCGTCGGCTTGTTCGGGTGGGAGTGTCTGGCCCATTTGTAGACCAGTTTCCACAGGTAATGGTCCAGCGCGTTGAAGATCTCGCTGGACACCACCGTCCGGTAGTAGGCCGCCCAGCCCCGGATGATCGGGTTGAGCCGGGCGATCACTGCGGCGGCGTTGCTGCCGCGTAGTGCCCGCACTTCGGTGCGTAGCCGTTTCCGGATCCGTCTGACCGCCGTCTTGCTCGGTTTGATCAGCAGCAGGCCGTGATAGCGGCGGACATTGAACCCGAGGAAGTCGTAGCCCTCGTCGAGGTCGACCACACGGGTCTTGTCCTCGTTGAAGGCCAGCCCTCTCGGTGTCAGCCATGCGGCCAGCCGGGCTTTGACCTGCATCGCCTCGTCCCTGGTGCGGCACAAGGCAACGAAATCGTCGGCGTATCTGATCAGTACCGGACTGTCCGGGGCGCTGGCCGCGCCGTCGTTTCCGACGACGCGGTAGCGGACCCCGGCGGCGTGTTCCATCCCGTGCAGCGTGACGTTCAACAACAGCGGGCTGACCACCCCGCCCTGAGGAGTTCCCTCGTCGGTCGGGGTGAACCGGCCCTGCTCGACCACTCCCGCGGTCAGCCAGTCTGCGACCTGTTCCCTGGCCGGGAACCCACCGAGCTGACCGAGTAGATGCTGGTGGTCGATGCGGTCGAACGCCGCTTTCAGGTCCGCGTCCAGCACCCACCGGCGGGCCGGATTGCGGCCCTTGACGGTGCTGAAGATCGCTTGGACCGCGTCCTGACAGCTACGTCCGGGCCGAAATCATAGGATCTCGGCTCGAACCGGGCTTCCCATTCCGGCTCCAACGCGGTCGTCACCCGGGCCTGCAGGACCCGGTCGACGATCACGGGAATGCCGAGCGGCCGGCGTCGGCCGTCCGCTTTCGGGATATACACCCGTTTGACCGGCCGGGCTTGCCAGGGCTGCTGCCGGCGCTGGACAGCGTCCGCCAGCGCGGCTTTGTCCTGGCCGTCGAGGACGATCCTGCCGTCCACGCCCGCCGTCAAACGTCCAGCGTTGATCTCCGTGACCCGCCGCACCGCCAGCAGCGTGTTCGACCGGGACCGGAGCATCAACTTCTGCAGATTCCGGACCCGCTTGTGGTCCCTCGCCTGCGACGCCGTGAAGATCCTCTGACGCAAACGCCGTACGTGATCCTCACAGGCACGCCAGTCGATCGCGTGCCAGTCGAGAACGCCCTCCGGTCCGTTCACCACCACGGCCGCAGCCACAGCGGTGTCCAACTTGTCCTTCGGTTCCAGCCTCGTCGTAATCATCTCTTTCACGGGCTCACCTGACCCGCGTCAGCCTGCTTGTCGCAGCCGGGCACCAGGCCCGGTATCCGGCCAGTTATCCGACAACCCGCTGGTAGAAGGGACCAGCACACGGCTCTCGGTTTCCTGTCGCCTTTCGGCCACCGGCGTTCGCTTCTCGGGTCATCCTGTTCCCGCCGGGGAGTTGGGCCTTCCTCACGGTCGGCTTACCACCCACCAACAGCGGGCGGACCCCGTCGGGGTTTCCACGTTCCACACTCACGAGATTCGACCGGGTTGGGTGCCTTCTCTACCCCGGGGACGGCGGTGCTCATCCTGGACCGAATGCCGTGCCCGGCCAGCGCCTGCCGCTTCACAACGGCGAGTCCCTGCACTCCGCTACCGCTTCCCACCACGGAGCCACTATTCACGAGGCATCAACGAAGGTTCACGCGATTCACCCGTCCGGTCTGCCCCTCGCCCGTGACCCCGGATGGGACGGAAGGTCCTTCGGCTTTCCCCTCGGGCTTCGCACCCTGCCGTTACCAGCAACGCACGCCAAGGGCGGGGCCAGGCATCGAGCACGCGCCCGGAACTACGCTGCCGACATCATGTCGGCCCTCCTAACTGCGAGTCCACTCGCAAAGTGCGACCTCGTGTCGCAACGGCAAATCAGTGCGTGTCAGTTTGCTGATGTAGGGACGTCCGGCAGATGCGCAGCCAGGAGGGCCACGGCTTCATCCGGAGTGACGGCTTCACCGAGAACTGTGCCGTAACCAGGCGTGTAGATCTGGTACGGGCCGCCACCGGCGATGAATGGCAGCTCATCCTCCGGATCCACAGGCAACGACGACGGAGGGGTCCGGAAGAACACCAATGTCCCATGAGTGGGGAACGGGAAAAGCTGGCGAACTACCGGATGCCGATAGGCAGCCTCGATGATGATCGGGTCGCCCCGCCTTGCTCCCGGCGAACCATCAAGGATGGCGCGCCAAGTCTCGGCGATGATCGACGAAACTGACATGGACCCCATCATCGCACTCTCATCCGCAGCTCAGGGGAAGGCGCTTGCGTCCCTACTCGGGCTGGCTCACGGCATCAGGCCGTCGCCTCAGGAGCATGGTGACGCGTCCGATCGGCGGCAGCGCGTAAGGCCGGCCACGACTGCGTGGCAGGCCGGGGTCAATCGGTGGCGCTCGGATCGCGGCAGACAGTGCGATCGACGATCAGGGATTCGCATTGACGCCGAAGGCTGACGTATCGACGATGCAATCGGCGCGCTCGCGCGTCCCGTCAGCACCGAAGAACTCGTCCTCCTCACGCATCCACTGCTTCCACAGGTCCTCCTTGCCAGGGAAGCGAGTGTCCCTGGCCATGCCGCGGGCCAGCCTGATCTCCGCGGGAGCCTCCACCCAGATCGCATACGCCAGGCGGCCGATTGTTTCTCGGCGAGTGCAGGTGACGCCCTCGAGAATGACTGTTGGTGACCATCGCTGCGTCTTCCAGCTACCGAGAGCCGATCCGTACCAGTCGGTCCAGTCCCGGGCCTGATAGGTCGCGTCCCGGCCCGCCAGGAGCGGCGAAAGAACCTGCTCGTCGAAGCGGGGCCACCACCCCGCGAAACACTCCCACGAGACGAAGTCATCGATTTCAATGATGGGCGCCGACAGCACGATCGACAGGCGTGACGCGAGAAAGCTTTTACCTGTTCCGCTCCGGCCGTCCACGCCGACGATCCGTATGCCGTTGATCGGCGCCCGCTCGCAAACGGATGCGGCAATCTGATCAGCGACCTCGAAGCCCACCTGTCACCTCACATTCATCCGATGAAGCAACATTCTAGGAGCGTTGATCCGGGCGCCGAGGGCAGCAGCCGCGAGGCGCCGCGATTCGAGCTACTCGCCGTCCGGACGGCTCACCGCGGTTCTTGAACACGCCCGCTACAGGGACCGGAGACACCAGGAACGACATGACCGACTGCGGGCCGGCGCACGAGCCGCCGCGGGTCTTCAACCCCTGGCGCCCGTGCCGCGGGAGTGATCGCCGCCCTGATCCCGTTACCACCGGTCCGGCCGGCCGCGCACCGGCAGGCCCGATCGGTTGGCCGGGCATGATGGCTTGATGCCCAGCGAATTGGTCGTCGTGTCGCTCAACGTCTGCACCGGCCTGCGCAACGACCTGCCCCCGCTGCGGGAGCGCGCCGGTGCCCTGGGCCTGGCGATGGCCGAGGCATCCGCCGATGTCGTCCTGCTCCAGGAGGTCTGGACGCGCAAGGCTCTTCGGGTGATGACCCGCAGCTTGCCCTGGCTGCCGCATGTCGCGTGGACGCGGGGCACCCTCGGTGGCCCCGCCGGCGGCCTGGTGATCTGTGCCCGGGACCCGCTCGGGCCGGCCCGGTTCACCCGGTTCCGCGGGATACGTGCCCGGCGGGGCAGCCCGGCCTTCCGGAGCCGCGTGTTGACCGGCAACCTGGTCCGCGGCGTCCTGAGTGCCCGGCTCACCCGCCATGCGACGCTGCTGGCCACCACCCAGCTCACGTCGAATTCCGACGGCGACTGGTCGGCCGCGAACCGCCACCACCTCGTCCAGCGCGCCCAGCTCACTCAGCTTTACGCCGCTCTCACCGGTCCGGAACCGCGGATCCTCGGCGGCGACTTCAACATCTCCGCCGACGGAGCGCTCTATCCCGAAATCGTCGCGGACGGCTGGCGGGACCCGTTCGCCGGCGACCGACGGCCCACCTACCGCATCGAGTGCCTGCCCCCGGACAACACCGCACACCGCATCGACTACGTACTGGTGAACGCGGACCCGGGCAGCCACCGCGTGACAGCGACCGACCTTCTGCTGACCGGCCCGCAACTGCACACCGACCACGCCGCCCCACTGGTCCGGTTCACCCCGGACCAGTGAACAACCGGCGGGTTCCCGCTGCCGAGGGCCTGCGGCCTGAACTGCACGGCAAGCCGATCACCGTGCGCGGCAGCGCATCGTTCGGGCGGCGCGCACAGTCAGCGGCAGACCTATCGGATGAGTAAGCCGTGTGGCTCGGTCAGTTGTGAAGTCCCGTGGTGGACTGCTCGTCGATGTCGGCGGTCTCACGTCGTCCGAAAGCGCCCGGTCCCGCGTGGAAGAGGCCGATCAGCAGGACCCCGATTGAACAAGCGGCGAACGTCGGCAAGGCATCCTGTGCGTAGTCGGTCCAGTGGAGCAGCAGGACGGCGAGGACCAGTCCGGCCCACCCGGCGAGGAGGTTGGGATGTTCCAGAGACGCTACCCACGGGCCTTCCTCGTCGTCTGCCCAGACCTCCTCGAGTTCCACGAGGTCGACCCTCCAGGGAATCCCGAGCTGGAACGCAAGGGCTTGCCCTAGGTAACCGCGGCGTTTGGTGATGCCTGACGTACGGGCGCACCCGTGGCTGGGCTATGGCTGCGCGGCAAGGTGTTTCAGCGCGTCGCGGGCCGGGCTGCCAGGGGGCGCCTGGTAGATCGAGACGCGTTGGCTGTCGTTGATGTGGAGACAGCCTCGTAGGTGAGCGTGATGGTTCCCATGCGTGGGTGGTGGAAGGTTTTGGCCTCGCCCTGCCGTCGGCGCAGGTCGTAGCGCTGCCACAGCGCGACGAAGTCGGCGCTGTGTGCGGTGAGTTCGTCGACCAGCTCGGCCAGGCCGGGCGCGTCGGGTTGGTGGGCGGCGACCGCATGCAGGTTGGCGGTGGTGGCGGCCGCCGAGTGTGCCCAGTCCGCGAACAGCTCGCGGGCAGCGGGATGCAGGAAGGTGTATCGGGCGGTGTTGCGTCGTGGTGGCGGCCAGTCGGTCAGGCCGTGTAATAGTGCGAGGCCTTCAGGGTTGGCCGCGAGGACGTCACTGATCTGGCTGAGGACGTAGGCGGGACACGGCCGGACGGTGTCCAGCAGTTGTCGGGCACCTTCGGGAACGGGTCCGGCCGGGGTCCGCGGGACCGTTCCCGCCCGGGCGAGTGCGGCGAGGTGGTGGCGTTCCTCGGTGTCCAGCCGCAGGG
>KL571332.1:22784-25177 GCA_000715855.1 Actinoplanes liguriensis | reverse complement strand
GGCGCCGGCGAGGGCGGACAGGACGGCGGGGCTGGGGTTGGTCTCGCGGCCCTGCTCGAGCCGGACGTAGTAGTCGATGCTGATGCCGGCCAGCGCGGCGATCTCCTCACGGCGCAACCCCGGGGTGCGACGCAGCCCGGGGCCGATCGGCAGGCCGACATCGGTGGGGGCGAGGCCGCCCCGGCGCGCACGCAGGAAGTCACCCAGGCCACCTTCTGCTCCCACGACACCAGTGTGTCATCCGGTGCGCTGCGGAGCCTGGCAGTGCCATTGCCAGGAACAGCGCTCCCTTCCACATGAGGGCAGTCGTGGGCAGGCTGGTGCCAACAGGAAATGGGGGCCAAGGATTGTGAAGCACGTCAAGCTCGGACCTTTGTGGGTGTCCAGAATCGGCCTGGGCGCCATGGGGATGTCCGCCGCCTACACCGGCGCCGGCATGAACGACCACGAGTCCATTCGTACTGTCCATCGAGCGCTCGACTTGGGCGTCACGCTTGTGGACACCGCGGAATCGTATGGCCCGTACCTCAACGAGGAGCTGCTCGGTCGTGCCCTCGTGGGCCGTCGGGACGGTGTCGTGCTGTCCACCAAGTTCGGCCGGATTTCCCACGCCCGCGGCGGAGTGCGATTCCTTGACAGCAGCCCGGCGAACATCCGTACCGCTGTGGAAGGCTCGTTGAAGCGTCTGCGAACCGAATACATCGACGTGTACGTCCAGCATCGCGTCGATCCCGCTACCCCGATCGAGGACACCGCCGGCGCGCTGGCCGGGCTGGTCGCCGAAGGCAAGATCCGCCATATCGGGCTGTCGGAGGCCGGGTCCGCCACGATCCGTCGCGCCCATGCTGTGCACCCGGTAGCCGTCGTGCAGTCGGAGTACTCGCTGTGGACCCGTGACGTCGAAGCCGGCGTATTGGCCACGCTCCGCGAGCTGGGGATCGGTCTGGTGGCGTCCTCGCCGCTGGGGCACGGCTTTCTCACCGGCGCGATCCGCTCCACCGACCAGTTCGACGACGGCGACTGGCGCAAGAACAACCCGCGCTTCACCGGCACCAACTTCGACGCCAACCTGCAGATCGCCGACCACATCCACACGGTTGCCACTGCGGCCGGCGCGACCGCCGCGCAGGTTGCCCTGGCGTGGCTGCTGGCCAAGGGCGACGACATCGTCCCGATCCCGGGTACCAAGCGGGTCACCCGGGTGCAGGAGAACGTCGCCGCCGACAGGCTCGAGCTCACCCCGGAGCAGCTGCACAGCCTCGACAACCTCGCTCCGGCATGCGGCGACCACCACGAGGCGGACGATCTGCGCCTGCTCGGCCGGTAGATGGCGCTTGCCGAGATGCGTCCGCGTCCGCGCAGCGAGCAGGCTCCTCCACGTAAGTGGTCACAGGAGTGTGGTCAGCACGCCGCCGTCGACGCGTACCGCTGAGCCGTTGATTGCCGATGCCAGGGGGCTGGCGAGGAAGGTGATCGCGTCGGCGATCTCGGTGGGCTCGATGAAGCGGCCCAGCAGGGACGTCTCGTTGGCGCCGATGATCGCCGCCTTCATCTGGTCTTCCGGGATGGACTGGGCGGCGGCCAGTGACTGGACCGTCTGGGCGACGCCGTCGGAGTAGGTGGGGCCGCCCAGCACCGAGTTGACGGTCACCGCGGTGCCCTTCGTGAGCTTGGCCAGGCCGTTGCCGACCGCGAGCGTCGCCGTCTTGGACGCGCCGTAGTGGATCATGTCGGCGGGGACGTTGACACCGGACTCGCTGCTGACGAAGACGATCCGGCCCCAGCCGCGGTCGAGCATCGCGGGCATGAGGTGCCGGGCGAGCCGGACGCCGCTGAGGACGTTGACCTCGAAGTAGCGGCGCCAGTCGTCGTCGGCGATGAGCTCGAACGGCTTGAGCTCGAAGAGGCCGACGTTGTTGACCAGGATGTCGACGGCCGGGAGCTGCTCGCACAGCCGGTCGACGTCGCCGGGGACCGCGAAGTCGGCGGGCAGGCCGGTGACCGACACGCCCGGGATCTCGTGGCGCAGCGCCGCGACGGCCCGGTCCAGCTTCGCCTTGTCGCGACCGTTGAGGATCACGTCGACGCCCTCGCCGGCCAGGGCCCGGGCGGTCGCGTAGCCGATGCCCTGGCTGGATCCGCTGATGAACGCGGTCTTGCCGGTGAGCCGCAGGTCCATGTGTGCTCCTCAGGAATCACCGCCGCCGGACCGTCCGGCAGCGGTGATTCGAGGATGCGGCCACCCGATGAGCAATCGATGAGCAGATCAGCCGGCCTCCTGGGGCGAGCTCTCTCGGCCGGCGGCTCCGGCATTCGCCGCTCACTCGCGCGATAGTCGCCAGGGTGGGCCGGCCGGGGAGCGGCGGTGGCGGGATACCGCCATCGCCGTAGCC
>KL571332.1:21984-22483 GCA_000715855.1 Actinoplanes liguriensis | reverse complement strand
GGGCCGCGCCACAGGGCGGCGATGCACGGCAGGCAGAGGGCGGCCATGCCGAGGGCGATCACCGCCGGGGCGAGGGTTGCCGCGGTGACGGCCATGACCACGTGCAGGGTGGCGCACGTCAGGGCGAGCGCCGCCGCGAGCCGGCCCATCCGGCCACCTCCTTCCTGTCGGATGACAGAAAGAGAAGACCGGCCACGTGTCACGGCGATTTCCGTCCGGTATCCATCCCGGAACCCGCCGCCGGGGCCACGTGACATCAGTTGGTAACGAGCGGGACCTTCCGCCGTGATCAACGACGTGCCAGGATTGGATCCAATATCGGGAAGATCGGATGCCGATATTGAGAAAGATGATCCCGGGGAGGGCACGTGCTCAAGCGCGAGGAGAACGAACGCGTCACCCGCAGCGGTCCCGGCACGCCGCTCGGCGACCTGATGCGGGCGTACTGGCAGCCCGCCGCGCTCGTCTCCGAGATGAGCCCGGAGCGGCAGGTCAAGCC
>KL571332.1:20221-21819 GCA_000715855.1 Actinoplanes liguriensis | reverse complement strand
CCGGTCCGACTGCTCGGCGAGGACCTGGTGCTCTTCCGGCAGCCGGACGGCTCCTGGGCTCTGATCGGCCGGTTCTGCGCGCACCGCGGCGTCGACCTGGCGTTCGCCCGGCACGAACAGGGCGGGCTGCGCTGCCTCTACCACGGCTGGCTCTACGGCGCGGACGGCCGCTGCCGGGAGCAGCCCGCCGAGCCGGCGCACAGCCGCTTCGCCGAGAAGGTGCGGATCCCCAGCTACCCGTGCCGGGAGCGCAACGGCATCGTCTTCGCCTACCTGGGTGAGGGCGATCCGCCGCCGCTGCCCGGCTGGGACGCGCTCACCGCGCCGGACGCGTACACGTTCGCGTTCAAAGGCCTGTGGGAGTGCAACTGGCTGCAGGGGCTGGAGGGCGGGATCGACCCGAGCCACGTGTCGTTCCTGCACCGGTTCATCGACGAGGACCCGCGCGAGGTGTATGGCCAGCAGTTCAGCGAGATCGTCGAGGGCACCGGGCAGAAGCTGTCCAAGCTGGTCGGTGACGCGTTCCGGCCGGACATCGAGGTCGAGGACACCGAGTACGGCCTGCGGGTCTACGCGCTGCGTCAGCTCACCGACGAGATCACCCACGTGCGGATCACCAACCTGGTGTTCCCCAACGCGTTCGTGGTGCCGTTCGGCAACAGCAAGGTGTTCATCCAGTGGCACGTGCCGATCGACGACGAGAACCACTACTGGTACATGATCTTCTACGACTTCGCCGAGCGGACCGACAAGGAGACGCTGCTCGCCCAGCGCCTGTCCGAGGTCAGCCTGCCCGACTACCGCCCGCTGCGGAATCGCGCGAACAACTGGGGCTATGACCCGGTCGAGCAACGCGACACGACGTACACGGGAATGGGTCTGGACATCAACGTCCATGACCAGTGGGCCGTGGAGAGCATGGGCCGCATCCAGGATCGCACCACCGAGCGTCTCGGCGTCTCCGACCGCGCGGTGACCGCGAACCGGCGCAAGCTGCTGCGGGCGATCGACGCGTTCGCGGCCGGTGGCGCGCTGCCGGCCCGCGGCCCGGACCTGTCCGGCCCTCTCGCGGTCGACACGATCGCGCCGGCCGCGGAGTGGGAGACGGTCTGGCGGCAGCGCGAGGCGCAGCGCCGGGAAGCGTCGCCCTGGGCCGGCTCGGCGGTGAACAATGTCTAGCGTCGACGAACGGCCGGTCGCCGAGGGCGGTGGCGGCTGGGACGCGCGGCCGATGCTGGCCGCCGAGCGCGGTGGGCTGATCGACCGGCACGGCCTGTGGAGCCAGGACCGGTACGCGGCGGCCGGGCAGATGCGCCGGGTCATCGACGAGCTGGGCCTGGAGCTGATCCGGTTCTCCTTCGCCGACCAGCACGGTGTCCTGCACGGCAAGACGCTGCCCCGGGCCGCGGTGCCGGGCGCGCTGCGCGACGGGCTCACCGCGCCCAGTTCGCTGCTGCTCAAGGACTCGTCCGGCCGGTCGGTCATGCCGGTGTTCACACCGGACGCGGAGAAGGGTTTCGCCGGCGCCGGCGACGTGGTGATGGTGCCCGACCCGACGACGTTCCGGGTGCTGCCGTGGGCCGAGAAGACCGGCTGGG
>KL571332.1:19466-19964 GCA_000715855.1 Actinoplanes liguriensis | reverse complement strand
CCCCTACTGCACCCGCGGCATCCTGCGCGACCAGCTGGCCCGGCTCGGCGATCTCGGCTACGAGATGACCGTCGGCGTCGAGCTGGAGTTCCACGTCTACCGCGGCGAGGACGGCGCGACCAGCGACGGCGGGCAACTGTTGCACGAGGAGGGCCTGGACCGGCTCGACGACGTGGTGCAACTGCTGCAGCGCGGGCTGAGCCGGCTCAACCTGCCGCTGCGCTCGATCGAGCTGGAGTTCGGCGCCAGCCAGCTGGAGGTCACCCTGCAGGCGAGCGACGCCGCGGACGCCGCCGACCAGGTGATCCTGACCCGGTCGGCGATCCGGCAACTGTGCCGGCGGGCCGGGTACCACGCGACGTTCATGTCCCGGCCGGCCGGGGCGGCGACCGCCTCGACCGGGTGGCACCTGCACCAGTCGTTGCGCTCGCGGGGCCGGGCGGTGTTCGAGCCGGGACCGGACGAGACGCTGATGTCCGGCACCGCGCGGCACTGGCT
>KL571332.1:17671-19249 GCA_000715855.1 Actinoplanes liguriensis | reverse complement strand
AGAGATGTGTATAAGAGACAGCCTCTGGGGTGCGGACAACAAAGGCGCGATGGTACGGGCGGTCGGCGGACGCCTCGAGAATCGTTCCGGGGAGCCGGCCGCCAACCCGTACCTCTACATCGCCTCGCAGATCGTCAGCGGGCTGGACGGACTGAAGCTCGGACGCGATCCCGGTCCGCCGACCGAGAGCCCGTACGCCACCGAGGCGGTCCGCCTTCCGCGCTCGCTCGGCGACGCGGTCACCGAGTTGGCGGGCGATGCGGTGTTCGCCGACGCACTCGGCCGCAACGTCGTGGACTGGTATTGCCGGATCAAGCGCGACGAGTACGCCCGCTACCTGGCGCACGTCTCCGACTGGGAGCAGCGCGAGTACTTCCACCTGTTCTGAGAGGGAACCATGGACGCCTTTCTCATCGACGGCGAATGGATCGCCCCGGGCGACCGGGACACGATCCCGGTGCTCGACCCGTCGAACGGCGAGCTGATCACCCGGATCGCCCAGGCGAGCGACGCCGACGTCGACGCCGCCGTCCGCGCGGCCCGCCGGGCACACGACGATCGCCGCTGGTCCGGGCTCGCCCCGATCGAGCGGACCCGGGTGCTGACCCGGATCGCCGACCTGATCGAGGAGAGCCTCGAGGAGCTCGCGGTCCTGGAGACAAGGGACAACGGCAAGCCCATCGAGCGCTCCCGGGCCGACACCGCGTTCGCCGCCCGGGACTTCCGGCACTTCGCCGGGGCGCCGGGGCGGCTGACCGGTTCGGTCGTGCCGATCGACGGCGGCGGGCACCACGTCTACACCGTGCTGGAGCCGGTCGGGGTGGCCGCGCTGATCCTGCCGTGGAACTTCCCGATCATGACGGCCGCGCACAAGCTGGCCCCGGCGCTGGCCGCGGGCTGCACGGTGGTGGTCAAGCCGGCCGAGCAGACCCCGCTGACGATGCTGCGCCTGGCCGCGATCTGCGAGCGGGCCGGACTGCCCGCCGGGGTGCTCAACGTGCTCACCGGCGACGGCCGGGCCGGCGCCGCGCTGGTCGCGCACCCCGGGGTGGCGAAGGTGTCGTTCACCGGCTCCACCCAGGTCGGCCGCGAGGTGATGGCCTCGGCCGCGGCGACCACCAAGCGCGTCACCCTGGAGCTGGGCGGCAAGAGCCCGAACATCGTCTTCGCCGACGCCGACCTGGACGCCGCCACGGCGACCGCGATGCGCGCGTCGTTCGGGCACTCCGGTCAGATGTGCACGGCCGGCAGCCGGATCCTGGTGCAGCGCTCGATCCTCGGCGAGATGACCGAGCGCCTCACCGCGGCCACCCGCAAAGTGCCGGTCGGCAACGGGCTCGACGGCGGGATCTCGGTCGGCCCGCTGGTCTCCGAGGAGCAGCGGCAGATCGTGCTGTCGTACATCGAGAAGGGACGGGCCGAGGGCGCGTCGGTCGCCGCCGGTGGCGGGGTGCCGGACCGGCCCGGCTACTTCGTCGAGCCGACGCTGTTCACCGGGGTCACCAACGACATGGTGATCGCCCGCGAGGAGATCTTCGGGCCGGTGGCCGGGGTGATCGCCTTCGAGGACGAGGCGGA
>KL571332.1:16581-17390 GCA_000715855.1 Actinoplanes liguriensis | reverse complement strand
ACGGGTACGGCCTGGCCGCCGGCGTGTGGACGCGTGACCTGTCCCGCGCGCACCGGATGGCCGCCGCGCTGCACACCGGCACGGTGTGGGTGAACACCTACAACATCTTCGACCCGGCGCTCTCCTTCGGTGGCGTCGGCGACTCCGGCCTGGGCCGTGACCTTGGCGACGAGGCCCTGCACGCGTTCACCGAATCCAAAGGCGTCGTGATCGCGCTATGACCGATGAGTCTGCCATCCACAGAATGAGAACCCCCGGCACCCGGCACGCCCGGCACCTGAACGCGGCCGGGGCCGCCCTGCCCAGCGAGACCGTGCTCGGCACGGTGATCGAGCACCTGCGTCTCGAGGCCAGGATCGGCGGGTACGAGGCCGCGCAGGCCGCCGCCGAGCAGTCCGCGCAGGTCTACGCGCTCGCCGGGCAGCTGCTCGGCGTCGGCGCGGACGACATCGCCCTCACCGAGAGCGCGACGGTCGCCTGGCATCGAGCCTTGGACGCGCTGCCGCTGCGGCCCGGCGATCGGATCCTCGCCGCCGCCTCCAGCTATGTCAGCTCGGCGCTGCACCTGTTCGAGCTGCGCAACTCGCGCGGCATCGAGATCGAGGTGCTGCCGTGCGCCGCCGACGGCACCCTCGACCTGGACGCGCTCGCCGACGCGCTGCGCCGCCCGGCCGCGCTGGTCACCGTCGCGCACGTGCCGACCTCGTCGTCGCTGATCGAGCCGGTCGAGCGGATCCGCGCGCTGACCACGGCGGCCGGTGTCCCGTTGATGCTGGACGCCACGCAGTCGCTGGGTCAGCTGCCGTTCG
>KL571332.1:15957-16402 GCA_000715855.1 Actinoplanes liguriensis | reverse complement strand
CCGCGGCCGGCTGCGACATCGTGGTCGGCACCGGCCGCAAGTTCCTGCGCGGCCCGCGCGGCACCGGCCTGCTCTACGTCTCCCCCGCGATGCGCGACCGGATGCACCCGCCGCATCCGGACGTGCGCGGCGCGATCTGGACCAGCGGCGACGCCTACGAGCTGGCCCCCGGCGCGCGGCGCTTCGAGACCTGGGAGAGCGCGCACGCGCTGCGGCTCGGTCTCGGGGCCGCGCTGCGCGAGGCCCTCGACCTCGGCATCGACCGGATCAACCTGCGGACCACCGGCTTGGCCGATCGGTTGCGGTCCGCTCTGGCAGACACCCCGGGGGTACGTCTCACCGACCCGCCCGCCGGCGGTGGCGCGATCGTCACGTTCGTCGTCGACGGCGAGAAGCCGGTCGACACGGTCCGCCGGTTGCGGGCGGCCGGCGTGCACGTGGTGTC
>KL571332.1:13568-15737 GCA_000715855.1 Actinoplanes liguriensis | reverse complement strand
TGCCGGCCAGCCACGGGCGATGGGACCTGGAGCGTCGCGGGCTGGACGCGGTGGTGCGGGCGTCGGTGCACGTCTACAACGACGAGTCGGACGTCGACGCGCTGACCGGGGCGCTCACCGTCCGGCGGGGCGCCCCGGCGCTGATCTCGTCGGGCGCGCGGGCCGACACCATCGTGGTCGGCGCGGGGATCCACGGCGCGTCGACGGCCTGGCACCTGGCGCAGCGCGGCGTGAACGTGGTCCAGCTCGACCGGTTCCCGGACGGGCACGGGCAGGGCTCCTCGCACGGGCACCTCCGGATGATCCGGCGGGCGTACCCGAACCCGATCTGGGACGACCTCGTCGACCGCGCCTACCTGGCCTGGGCGGAACTGTCCGCGGCGGCCGGGGCGCCGCTGCTGACCACGGTCGGCGGCCTGTACGCCCGGCCGGCCGCGGACGGCACGCCCGGCCTGCGCGGCCCGGGCTGCGAGACGGTCACCGCCGAGCGGGCCGCGCGGATCTTCCCGGGGCTGTCGCTCGGCGCGGAGTTCGCCGCGGTGTACGACCCGGCGGCCGGGGTTCTGGACGCCGCCGCGGCGATGCGGTCGTTGCGCGAGCTCGGGCTGGCGCACGGCGTCGACCGGCGGACCGGCGTGCTGGTCGAGGGCTGGGAGCCGGACGGCGAGGGTGTCGTGGTGCGCACCGCCGACGGGGTGCTGCGCGCCGACCGGCTGGTGATCGCGGCCGGCCCGTGGACCGGCTCGCTGGTTCCGGCGCTCGCCGGGCTGCTCACACCGACCCGGATCGTCAACGTCCACGTCGGCGCGTCCGATCCGGCCCGGGTGTCGGCGCCCGCGCTCGGCCCGTTCTCGGTCGAGGTCCCGGGCGTCGGCCTGCTCTACGGGCTGCCCGCGTTCGGCGGCGCCGCCGTGAAGATCGGCCTGGATCACGGGCCGGTCGACGACCTGGGCCCGCAGACGCCGGTGACCGCGGACGAGGCCGCCCGGCTGCTCGCGCTGGCTCGCCGATTCCTGCCCGCGGCCGACGGCGACGTGGTCGACTCGGTGGCGTGCCGGTACACGATGGCGCCGCGCAACCGGTTCGCGGTCGGCGCGCTGCCCGGCACGCCGCAGGTGCTGGTGGCGGCGGCGTGCTCCGGGCACGGGTTCAAGTTCGGTCCGGCGATCGGGGCGGCGCTGGCCGACCTGGTGCTCGGCAAGGAGCGCGCCGACCTGGACTTCCTCGCGCCGGCCGCGCTGGGGGCGCCGGAATGAGCGCCGTCGTTCTGTGGGGCGCCGGAATGAGTCAGCCGCGGAAGACGGTCGCCGAGCGCCGCTCGTACCACCGGGCCAGCTGCTCCCCCGCGCTGATCACGTGGGCCTGCATCTCGCGGCGTACCGTCTCGGCGTCCTCGGCCTCCAGCGCGGCGAGGATCCGCTCGTGCTCGGCGAAGTTGTCGTCGCGGTGGCGGGGGTGTTCCTGCAGCACCAGGGCGGAGACGTTGCGCGGGAACGCCTCGTTGATCTCCTTGATCACCCGGGCCAGCCGCTCGTTGCCGGCGATCTCGTGGATCAGCGTGTGGAAGCGGTCGTTGGCCGCGTGCGAAGCCGCGTTCGGCGGGGCGTCGCCGGGGCGCAGCAGCTCGTTGGTGGCGCGCAGCTCGGCGAGCCCGTCCCGGGTGATCCGGCGGACCACCCGGGCGGCGGCCAGGCCCTCCAGCTCGGCGCGCACCTCGTACGCCTCCCGGACCTCCCACGGCGCCGGCACCCGGACCACCGCGCCACGGTTGGGCACCACCTCGATCAGGCCGCCGGTCTGCAACTGGCGCAGTGCCTCGCGGACCGGGGTGCGGCTGACGCCGAGCGTCTTGGCCAGCTCGGCCTGCCGCAGCTGGGCGCCGATCGGGATCTCGCCCGACATGATCCGGGCACGGATGGCGGCGGCGGTCTCGTCGACCAGCGCGCTCGAAGCGGTGGAGATGGGGGCGTCCATGGTGGCCTCGTCTGAACCTGTGTCGGGGGATGCCGGCGACACCTTAGCAACAGCCTCGCCTGGTGGATCCAATGACCATATCTTCGTATCCCGCATTTCCCTAGCCTCCCCAAGGAGCAATCGATGAGTGCGTGTCACACGACTCCCGCGCCGGCTCTGCGCTCGCACCCGCTGTTGTCTCTTATACACATCTCT
>KL571332.1:12012-13350 GCA_000715855.1 Actinoplanes liguriensis | reverse complement strand
GCTCGGTGAACGGCCCCGCTTCTGGGGCGCCACCCTGGACGAGGCGCACGCCCGCAGCTCGGCACCGGGCGTCAAACTCGGGCTGGTCGCGCTGGCCACCGGTGGCGCTGCGGCCTGGGAGATCGACATCCTGATCGACGGTGACCGGGCGGACGCCGTCGCCTGGCGAGAGATCGACCCGCGGCGTCCCGGCATCACCTCCGACGAGGCCCGCGCCGCCGCCCAGGCTTGCCGGGACAGCGAGTTGTTCCGCGAGGTGATGGCCCGGCGCGGGATCGACGACGTCTCCCTCGTGATGATCGACGCCGAGTCGATGGGCGGCTTCGAGGAGAAGTACGCCGGCCGCCGGGTCACCTGGGGCACGGTCTGGCACCGGACCAGCGTCGAGGACAACGGCTACGCCCGGCCGGTCCAGGGCGTGGTGCCGATCATCGACATGACCACCATGGAGATCCTCGACGTCGAGGACCACGGCGTCATCCCCGTTTCGGACGAGGCCGGCCCGCTGAGCACCGGCGGGTTCGGCCCGGACCGCGCGGGCCTCAAGCCGCTCGACGTGGTCCAGCCGGAGGGCCCGAGCTTCTCGGTGGACGGCTGGAAGGTCGAGTGGCAGGGCTGGACGTTCCGGGTCGGTTTCACCCACCGCGAGGGCCTGGTCCTCTACGACCTGGAGTTCCTCGGCCGCTCGGTGCTCAAGCGGGCCGCCTGCAACGAGATGTACGTGCCCTACCTGGACTCCAACTCCACCCAATACCGCAAGAACTTCTTCGACTGGGGCGAGTACGGCGCCGGCCCGCTGACCAACTCGCTCGCGCTGGGCTGCGACTGCCTCGGGGTGATCCACTACTTCGACGGCATCCACCTCGGCGGTTACGGCGACCCGGTCACCGTGCCCAACGCGATCTGCATGCACGAGGAGGACGCCAGCATCCTCTGGAAGCACAACGACCTGCGCCGCGGGGTCAGCGAGGTACGCCGCAGCCGCCGGTTGATCATCTCGAACTTCCAGACCGTGGCGAACTACGACTACGGCTTCTACTGGACGCTGTACCAGGACGGCCGGATCGAGCTGGAGGTCAAGCTCACCGGCATCCTGTCCGCCTCGGGAGTTCTCCCCGACGAGGAGGCTCCCTACGGGCGGCGGGTCGCCGAGCTGGTGCAGACCCCGATCCACCAGCACTACTTCGGCATCCGGCTGGACACCGCGATCGACGGTGAGCTGAACCGCCTGGTCGAGGAGCACGCCGAGACCGAGCCGGACCCGGGTCTCAACCCGTACGGCAACGCGGTCCGCTACGTCCGCGAGCCGCTGACCGTCGAGACCGGGCAGCGCAACGA
>KL571332.1:10705-11736 GCA_000715855.1 Actinoplanes liguriensis | reverse complement strand
GGGCGAGGACGGCGTGCACGTCTGGCAGCGGCAGCAGCGCTCGATCGACGGCGTACCGCTGGTGGTCTGGCCGGTGCTCGGCGTGCACCACCTGCCCCGGCCGGAGCAGTGGCCGGTGATGCCGGTCGAGGCGATCCACCTGGTGCTGGCACCGGACGGCTTCTTCGACCGCAACCCGGCGCTCGACATCCCCGACCCGGCCGCGACCCGCGGCTCGGACAGCTGTTGTTCCTAGTGCGCCGTAAAGACCCGTTCACATTCGGGATACACGGCCGCGACGAGCGGCAGGCAATATTGGATCCAATCCAAGGCGAATGAAATCCCAAATAGGCAGACTTTAATACCACCCCTCGGAGTGCACCCCATGGAAATCGGTAACTCGGCAGTCTCCCGCCGCACCCTGATCCGCGGCGCCTCGATCCTCGGCATGGGCGCCGGCCTGACCGGTCTGCTCGCCGCCTGCGGCATCGCCGCCGACGACAGCGACAGCGCCGGCTCCCCCAAGTCCGGTGGCACCCTGACCCTCGCCATCGACGGCACCAGCGCGGTGAACGACCCGGCCTTCTACACCACCCTCGGTGACTGGATGGCCGTCGACTGCATCTGCCGTGGCCTGACCTTCATCTCCTTCGAGACCAACGAGCCCGCCCCCGACCTGGCCGAGAGCTGGACCGTCTCGGACGACCAGCTCACCTACACGTTCAAGCTGCGCCAGGGCGTCACCTTCCACGACGGCACCACCTTCACCTCGGCCGACGTGCTGGCCAGCCTCAACCGGCAGTTCAACGACGCCGACAAGACCCTGCCGAAGGGCTCGTCCCGGCCGCTCAAGGGCATCGGCGACAACCTGGCCGCGTTCACCGCGCCGGATGCGAACACCGTCGTGATGAAGCTCAAGAAGCCGGACCGCACGCTGATCGGCCGGCTCTCCGACATCGGCGGGCGGATCATCTCCAAGGCCGCCCTGGACAAGTACGGCGCCGACATCGGCAAGAACCTGATCGGCACCGGGCCGTTCAAGCTCGCCTCGG
>KL571332.1:8750-10419 GCA_000715855.1 Actinoplanes liguriensis | reverse complement strand
CTGGTCCTGCAGCAGGTCACCGACCCCTCGACGATCGTCAGCTCGCTGCTGTCCGGCGACGTCTCGGCGACCCAGTTCACCCCGTACTCGGCGCTGACCCAGCTCAAGGGCGACAAGTCGGTGACCGTCTACGACACCCCGAAGAGCTTCGACGCGTTCATGGTGATGGACGTGCGACGCATCCCGGAGCTGGCCGTACGCCAGGCGATCAACCTGGCGATCGACCGGCAGGCGCTGATCAGCCAGGCGTTCTTCGGCGCCGCGGTGCTGCCGGACGGCTACACCATCCCGCCGAACCAGGACGCGTACGACGCCAGCCTGGCCGACCTGTCCAAGACCGACGTGGCCGAGGCCAAGCGGCTCATCCAGCAGGCCGGCGCGACCGGACGGACCGTACGCCTGATGGCCGCGAGCGACAGCTGGCACCCGAAGGCCGCGCAGCTCATCGCGCAGAACCTGACCGACATCGGCCTCAAGGTGGAGACCGACTCGGTGGACCCGGCCGCCTACTTCAACCGTCTCTACGACCCTGCCGACAAGTTCCACGACCTGATGATCTGGGAGCGCAACGGCTACTACCCGGACGCCGACGACATGATCGGCTCGCTGGCCAAGCCGTCCGGTGTCTACGGCGAGTTCATGTCCGGCTTCAGCACCCTGGACGGCTCCGCGGCGTACGCCGACAAGCTGTTCGAGGCCAAGAACATCGCCGACGCGGCCGCCCGCAAGACGCGTTATACCGAGATCGCCCGCGAGTGGGCCGAGAAGTACATGACCCTGACCATGCTGGCCTGCGCCTCCAACCCGGTGGTCAGCGGCGCCGGGGTGAAGGACATGAACTGGAAGGCGCTGGGCAACCACCGCTGCTTCATGGAAAACGCGAGTGTCTGACATGACCGTCACCGCGCCCGGCCTGCGTACCGCGTTCGCGGCCCGCAGGCTCGGGCGTGGCCCGCTCGCCGTCGCGTCCTGGCTCCTCGTGGCCCTGTTCGTGCTCGTCGCGCTGGCCGGCCCGCTGCTCGTCACGGCGGACCCGGCCCGCAACACCGCCGACGCGCTGCTGCCGCTCGGCGCTCCCCGGCACCTGCTGGGCACCGACGACCTGGGCCGCGACGAGCTCGCCCGGATGGTCTACGGCGCCCGGCCGCTGCTGCTGGTGTCGTTCCTGTCCACCGGGCTCGCCGCGCTGCTCGGGATCGGGATCGGGATGATCGCCGGCTACGCGGGCGGCCGGGTCGAGTGGGTGCTGATGCGCCTGATGGACCTGGCGCTGGCGTTCCCGTCGATGCTGCTGATCATCCTGATCGTCTCGGCGTGGCGGCCCGGGGTGGCCAGCCTGGTGGTCGGCGTCGGCACCGCCCTGGCACCCGGCATGGCCCGGCTGGCCCGTGCGCTGACCGCCCGCGAGGCCGGCCGCGACTACGTGCTCGCCGCCCGGCTCGGCGGCACCCGCGCGCCCCGCGTGCTGGTGCAGGAGGTGCTGCCGAACATCGCCGGACCGCTGCTGGCCCAGGTGGTGATGACCCTGTCGACCGCGGCCGGGTTCGCCGCCGGCCTCTCCTACCTCGGGCTGGGCATCCAGCCTCCGACACCGGACTGGGGATACATGGTGCAGGCCGGCCAGGAGTTCCTCTACACCGCGCCGCGCCTGGTCACGATGCCCGCGGCG
>KL571332.1:6697-8469 GCA_000715855.1 Actinoplanes liguriensis | reverse complement strand
CACCCTGATCTTCGTGGTGGCCTGCAACTTCGTCGGCGACGACCTGCGCGACGCCCTCGACCCGAAGGGGGCCCGATGAGAGGCGTCCCGTGGCTGATCGTCAAGCGCCTGGCCGCCGTGCCGGTGGTGCTGCTGGCGCTGAGCAGCCTGGTCTTCGTCGCCATCCGGATGCTGCCCGGCTCGCCGTCCACCAGCGCTGGGGCTGGATCGGCCCTGGTACCAGCAGTACGGCACATTCCTCTCCGACGTGCTGCACCTGGATCTGGGCACCTCGTTCTACGGCGGCAACAGCATCACCGGCCTGCTCGGCGACTCGCTGCCGGCCACCATCGAGCTGACCGTCGCGGCGATGCTGATCGCGGTGCTGCTCGGCATGGTCACCGGCGTCGTGGCCGCACTGCGCCGTGACACCTGGGTGGACACCGCCACCCGCACCGTCGGCACGGTCAGTTTCTCGCTGCCGTGGTTCGCGCTGGGCGTACTGGCAATCGTGGTTTTCGGGGTGTGGTTGCGCTGGCTGCCGGTGATCGGACGGCTGCCGAACGCGCTCGACTACCACCCGCTGACCAACTTCGTGCTGCTCGACGCGATCCTGCAGGACCGGCCCGAGTTGATCGGTCCCTGGCTGCAGCACCTGATCCTGCCGGCCACCACCCTCGCCCTGTCGATGGCCGGTTTCATCACCCGCATCGTGCGCGCGTCGGTGCTGGAGGTACTCGGCGACGACTTCGTGCGCACCGCCCGGATGAAGGGCCTGGCCCCCGGCGCGATCCTGCGCAAGCACGTGCTGCGCAACGCGTCGCTGCCCATCGTCACCGTTCTCGGCCTGCAGTTCGGCTCGCTGCTCGGCGGGTCGGTGATCACCGAGACCGTCTTCTCCTATCCCGGCGTGGGCAGCCTGCTGGTGAAGGCGATCCTGCAGCGCGACTACCCGATCGTGCAGGGCGCGGCGCTCGCCATCGCTCTGCTGTTCACCCTGGTCAACGTCGTCGTGGACCTGCTCTACCTGGCGCTCGACCCCCGTCTGCGAAAGGCCTGACCCTCATGCACATCGTCCTCGTCCACGGCGCCGGCGGCACCCCCACCACCTGGTCGGAGCTGGTCCCGCTGCTCGGCGACCGCCCGCACACCCTGGTCACCAACCCGATGACGTCACTCGACGACGACGTCGCGCACACCCTGGGCGTGGTCGAGGCCGTCGGCGGCCCGGTGCTGCTGGTCGGGCACTCCTACGGCGGCGCGGTGATCACCAATGTGGGCCGGTCCGAGCAGGTCAAGGGCCTGGTGTACGTGGCGGCGTTCGCGCCCGACGAGGGCGAGACGGTGAACGGCATCGTCGAGCGCTACCCACCGGCCGAGGTCTCCAAGTACATGCGCCGCGGCCCGAACGGCGAGTGGAAGTCCGAGCACACCGAGGAGTACTGGACCGAGATCGGCTGGGACGTGCCGGTCGGCCAGCGTCACATCTGGGACAGTGAGTCCCGGCAGAGCGACAACCGGATCTTCAGCCAGCCGACCGGCGTGCCCGCCTGGCGTAGCAAGCCGGCCTGGTACCTGGTCGCGGCGCAGGACAAGACCCTGCCCACGGTGATCCAGCGGGACATGGCCGCCCGGGCCGGCGCGCACACCAGCGAGGTGCCGGGCAGCCACTTCACCCCGCGTGTGCGCCCCGCCGACGTGCTCGCCGTCATCAACCGGGCCCTGGACGCGCTGTGAGCGAGGCCCTGTTGCAGATCCGCGGGCTGACCGTGGAGTTCGACCTGTCTCTTATA
>KL571332.1:5424-6495 GCA_000715855.1 Actinoplanes liguriensis | reverse complement strand
GACCTGGACCTGCGCCGCGGCGAGATCCTGGCCCTGGTCGGCGAGTCCGGCTCGGGCAAGTCCGCGCTGTCGATGAGCCTGGTCGGGCTCAACCGCGGCCCTCGCGCGCACATCGGCGGCGAGGTCCGCTTCGGCGGGCGCGACCTGGTCACCGCGGACGAGAAGGACCTGCGCGGCGTGCGCGGCAAGGACATCGCGGTGGTCTTCCAGGACGCCCTCGCTGCACTCAACCCGACCCAGAAGGTCGGTGACCAGGTCGCCGAGATGATCCGCACGCACCGCAAGGTGTCCACGAAACAGGCGCGGCAGCGGGCTCGGCAACTGCTGGGCGAGGTCGGCATCGCCAACCCGGAACAGGCCGCCCGCGCCTACCCGCACCAGCTCTCCGGCGGCATGCGGCAGCGCGTGATGATCGCGATCGGGCTCGCCAACGACCCCGCGGTGCTGATCGCCGACGAGCCGACCACCGCGCTCGACGTCACCATCCAGGCGCAGGTGTTGCGACTGCTCAAGCGGCTGCAGTCCGAGCACGGCACCGCGATCGTGCTGATCACCCACGACCTGGGGGTGGTGGCCGAGGTCGCCGACCGGGTCGCGGTCATGTATGCCGGGCGCATCATCGAGCAGGGCACCCGCGACGAGGTGCTGTTCCGCCCGCAACATCCGTACACGATGGGCCTGCTCGGCTCGGTCCCGCGCGTCGACGGACCGGCCGTCGCCCGTCTTCCCGCGATCACCGGCAGCCCACTCACCGGCGTCACGCGCCCTGCGGGCTGCGCTTTCGCGCCACGCTGCGCGTTCGCTCACGGTCCCTGCCGCTCCGCGATGCCAGAGCTTGTTCGGCGGTACGGCGTGGAAGCGCACCTCGACCGGTGCGTTCTCGACGCGGCCGGCCGGGACCGCGCCCGTGGCGCCCTGGAGGTGACCGCCTCGTGAAACCGACCCCGCTGATCGAGCTGGAGAAGCTGCGCGTCGACTTCGGCGGCTCGGCCGGCCGCAAGGTGCGCGCCGTCCGCGACGTCGACCTGACCATCTACGAGGGCGAGACGCTCGGCCTGGTCGGCGAGTCCG
>KL571332.1:1460-5090 GCA_000715855.1 Actinoplanes liguriensis | reverse complement strand
ATGTGTATAAGAGACAGTCACCAAACTGCACGGCGCGCACTTCCGGCAGATCCGGGCCGAGCTGCAGATGGTGTTCCAGGACCCGTTCGGCTCGCTCAACCCGCGCCGCAGGATCGCCGACATCGTCGCCGAGCCGCTGCTGCGCGCCCGCGGCGTCGCCAAGGCCGAGGCCCGCGCGATCGTCGACGACCTGCTCGACCAGGTCGGGCTGGGCCGCGACGCCGGTGGTCGGCGCCCGCACGAGTTCTCCGGCGGGCAGCGCCAGCGGATCGGGATCGCCCGCGCGCTGGCCCCGTCGCCGCGGTTCGTGGTCGCCGACGAGCCGGTCTCCGCGCTCGACGTGTCCATCCAGGCGCAGGTGATCAACCTGCTCGCCGACCTGATCCGCGAACGCGGCCTGACCATGCTGTTCATCTCCCACGACCTGGGCGTGGTCCGGCACATCGCGGACCGGGTCGCGGTGATGTACCTGGGTCAGATCATCGAGGTCGCGCCGCGCGACGACTTCTTCGCACGCCCCGCCCACCCGTACGGCGAGGCCCTGCTCTCCAGCGTGCCGGCGCTCTCCGCGCAACCACCGGCGCGGGAACGGATCGAGCTCACCGGCGAGCTTCCCGACCCGGCGTCGCCACCGGCCGGGTGCACGTTCCACACCCGCTGCCGGTACGCGGTCGAGCGGTGCCGCACCTCGGCGCCCGAGCTCCGCCCCCTCGGCGACGGCCGCGAGGTCCGCTGCCACCTGCCCCTCATCCCGCTCTCCCCGGAAGGCCCCGCATGATCATCGACGCCTACAACACCACCCAGGACGTCCGGGGACGCTCGGACTACCTGACCGGCGCCCGGCCGGGGCAGGCACCACCGCCGTACACGCCGTTCGACCCGAAGCGGATCCTGGACCGGATGGACGCCGCCGGCGTCGACATGGCGATGGTCTGCTCGCTCGCCCAGCGCATCGAGAACGACTTCATCGCCGGCCTGGTCAAGGCCCACCCGGACCGGCTCTTCGGCTTCGGCCAGGTGATGCCGCAGGCCGACGACGCGCTCGACGAGATCCAGCGGATGCGCGACCTCGGCCTGGCCGGGCTCAAACTGCACCCGTCGCTGCACGGTTACCACGTCGCCGACCACGGGCTGCTCGACCCGGTGTTCGCCAAGTGCGCCGAGCTCGGCATGCCGGTGCTGATCAACGCGCTCGACGACGCGTTCTGCGCGCCCCTGGCCATCGAGGAGATCGCCCGGAACTTCCCCGGCGTGCCGACGATCATCGCGCACATGGGCGCGGTCTGGAACGTGCCCGAGGCGATCATCGTGGCCGAACGCAACCCGCACATCTTCCTGGAGACCTCGGCGACGCTGATGAGCGACGTGCGCCGGGCGTACGCCCGGCTCGGCCCGGAGCAGATCCTGCTCGGCAGCGAGTGGCCCGGCTCGGACTTCGACCTGGAGCGCTTCAAGATCGCCAAGGCCATCCCGGACGAGGCCGACCGCGCGCTCGTCGAGGGCGGCAACATGGCCAGGATCCTGGGGCTGCCCGCATGATCATCCCGGTGACCGCGCCGGACACCATGCCCCCGGACGACGTCGAACTGCTGCGGCGGGCCGAGGAACTGCTCGGCCGGGTACGGGCCGACGGACGCCACGAGGTGGCAACGGCACTGCGCGCCGCGGACGGGTCGGTCCACACCGGCGTACACGTCGAAGGTTCCTGCCGTCGCAGCTCGATCTGCGCCGAAGGGGTCGCGCTCGGTGCCGCCCGCGCGGCGGGAATCGCCCTCACCGAGGTGACAAGCGTGGTGTCCGTGCAGGTCAAACCCACCGATCGCTTCCGGATCATCGCGCCGTGCGGGGTGTGCCGGGAACTGATCAGCGACTACAGCCCCGCGGCGACGGTCTGGCTGACCTCGCCCGCCACCGACGCCGTCATCGCGGTCCCGGCCCTGGACCTGCTGCCGGAGAAGTCGCGGCGGATCTGGTGAACAACGACAAGGAGAATGTGATGCGGGATCTCGGAGGCAACGGCCGCCCGGTCCGCTGGGACGAGCTGACCTGGCCCGAGGCGGGAGAGACAGCCGCCCGGACCGATGCGGTGATCATCCCGGTCGGCGCGATCGAACAGCACGGGCCGCACCTGCCGCTCAACGTGGACACGGTGATCTGCCAGGCCGTCGCCGAGGAGGTGTCGGCGCTGACCGGGGTGCCGGTGATCCCCCCGATCGGCTACGGCGTGTCCGGCTCGCACGGCGACTTCGCCGGCACGATCGCGCTGCGGCCGGAGACGCTGATCGCCACCATGGAGGACGTGATCGACTCGCTGCACGCCTCCGGCGTCCGGCAGTTCGTGCTGCTCAACGGGCACATCTGGAACAACGGCGCGCTCGACGTCTCGGCCGAGAAGCTGCGGGTACGCCACAAGGACTCCCGGATCCGCGCCATCGGTTACGTGACGATGTACCCCGGGCCCGAGGTCAACGGGCGCGTGCAGTTCGGCCGCGGCCTGATGCACGCCAACTTCTTCGAGACCTCGGTGATGCTGCACCTGCGCCCCGACCTGGTCCGGATGGACCGGGCCACCTCGCACGTCGACGTCGACTCGTTCTGGGACTACCGGATGGACCAGGTCAGCGAGACCGGCGTGTGGGGCCGGGAGGTCGCCGACGCCAACCCCGAGCACGGCAAAGCCGAGTTCGAACGCTGCGTGCTCACCACCGCCGAGGCCGTCGCCACCGCCGTCCGCGAACCCTGGCCGTCCTCCGCACACCGCCCGAACTGACGTCTTCGGCGCCCACGCCTCACGCGAAAGGTTCCACTCGTGGAGATCTTCGACATCACCCTCCCGATCCACCCGCAGATGCTGCACTGGGGCCGCAAACCCGAAGTGGAGATCGTCGAGTCGCTGGCCGGCGGTGACGCGTCCAACGTGACCCGCTGGCGGCTCGGCGCACACACCGGCACCCACGTCGACGCGCCCGCCCACTTCGTCGACGGCGCCACCCCGGTCGACAAGCTCGACCTGCACTCGCTGGTCGGCCCGGCCGTGGTCGCCGACCTGACCGCGGTCACCGGCGACATCGGCGTCGACGACCTCGTCGCGGCCGGCATCGCCGGGCAGAAGCGGGTGCTGCTCAAGACGTCCAACTCGGCCGGGGCGCTCAAGGAACCCGAGCGTGCGCCGTCCTGGGTCGGCCTGTCCCCCGAGGCCGCGCGGTGGCTGATCGACCAGGGCGTCGAGCTGATCGGCATCGACTACCTGACCATCGAGAGTCACACCCGCACCGAGACGTGGGATGCTCACCATGTGCTGCTGGGCGCCGGAATGATCATCCTGGAGAACGCGGACCTCGACGGCGTGCCGCCCGGTCCGTACGAGCTGGTGTGCCTGCCGGCCAAACTGGTCGACGCCGACGGGTCGTTCGCCCGCGCCATCCTGATCAAGCGGGACCACTGATGGCCGTCGCGGTCGCCGCACCCCACCCCGCCGCCGTCGACGCGGCCCGTGCCGTGGTGAGCGCCGGGGGCAACGCGTTCGACGCGGCGCTGGCGGCCGCGGCGGCGCTGACCGTGGCGTACCCCCACCAGTGCTCGATCGGCGGTGACCTGGTCGCCGTCGTCCGGCCCGCCGGCGGCACACCC
>KL571332.1:0-1296 GCA_000715855.1 Actinoplanes liguriensis | reverse complement strand
CACCCCGGGCCGTCCTGTCCATCGGCGCGGCCGCCACCACGGTCGACGTCGCGGCGCTGCGCGCGGCCGGGCCGCGCATGCCGTTCGGCGGGCCGCAGACCGTCACCGTGCCGGGCGTGATCGCCGGGTGGGCGGCGATCGCCGGGCTCGGCGCGCGCCTGCCGCTGGCCGAACTGCTCGCCCCGGCCCGCGCCCTCGCCGCCGGGGGCGTGCCGGTCAGCCCCGGGCTGCACCGGGCGATCCTGGGCCGCCTCGACGACATCCGGGCCGACCCGGGCCTGGCCGCGCTGCTGCTCGACGCCGACGGGAAACCGGTCACCGCGCTGGCGCAACCCGCTCTCGCCGCGACCTTCGACGAGCTGGCCGGGAACTGGCGGTCGTTCTACACCGGGTCGCTGGGCGCTCGGCTCGTCGCCGGACTCAACAAGCTCGGCAGTCCACTGTCGCTGGCCGACTTCGCGGCGCACGGCGCCGAGCTGACCGCGCCGCTGATCCAGCAGGCCGGTGCGGTGACCTGGCACGCCGCGCCGCCGCCCGTGCAAGGGGCCACGTTCCTCGCGATCAACGGGTCGCGGTCGCTGCTCAGCGATGCGCGGCGGGCGCAACTGGCCCGGGACGCGCTGCTCGGTGACCCGCGGGTCGGGGCGATCGACCTCGACGGGCTGCTGCTGCGTACGCCGATGGCGGGATCGGCCGGCCTTTCATTCCGCCCGCCGGGGACCGGCGCTGAGGGCGACGGGCCGAAACCGGCCGGGGACACTGTCGCGGTCACCGCGGTCGACTCGGACGGGTCGGCGGTCACGCTGATCCAGAGCGTGTTCCAGAGCTTCGGGTCCGGGCTGCTGGAGCCGGACACCGGGATCGTGCTGCACAACCGGGGCTCCTCGTTCAGCCTCGAACCGGATCACCCGGGACGGCTCGCACCCGGAGCGCGGCCGCCGCACACGCTGTGCCCGACCCTGGCAGTGAGCGGGGACACCGTGGTGGCGCTGGGCTGCCAGGGCGGGCGGTCCCAGCCGTGGATCCTGGCACAGGTGGCAGCGGACGTGCTCGAGTCGGCCGATCTGGACGCGCTGCTGGCGCGACCGAGATGGATCATCGGGGCGCGGGAGATCGATCGGGACGTGCCGACGTTGCTGCTGGAGCCGGGTACCCCGGACGCGGATCAGCTGGCGTCCACGGCGGCCGGGCTGGACCTGGTGGCGGAGACCGCTCCGGAGCGGCACGACGATGCCGGGCATGTGCAGGTGGCGCGGCTCTCCGGCGGGGTCCTCACGGCGGCCAGCGATCCACGGG
>KL571331.1:40970-48403 GCA_000715855.1 Actinoplanes liguriensis | reverse complement strand
AGGCACGAATAACCACCGTGAGCACCAGCCCGAAGAGCGGACTCCGCGCGACAACCCGGCGCCACGGCGGACCTCGCGCGAACTCCGCGCAGCGTGTGGTTGCAGTGTGCGGTCGCGGGCCGCCGCGTGTGGTTGCGGCGCGCGGTTGCTGGTCGCGGCGCACGGTCGCGGGCCGCAGCGTGCGGTCGCGATGTGTGGTCGCGGCGTGTGGTCGCGGCGCACGGTCGCGGGTTGCGGTGTGTGGGCGCGGCGCGCGGCACGCCGGACCGGGGGTCAGGTGCCGGCCGCGTCCATGATCGACTCCAGGTGGGCGAGGGGGTCCGGGAGGCCGCCGCGTAGGCAGTCCTCGTACCAGACGCGGAAGGCCGCGGTGGCGCAGCCGACCAGCACCCGGCGGCGCCAGTCGTCCGGGTCGGTGTCCGGGTGCCGGGCGGCGAGCAGCGCGGCGATGTTCGGGTCCGAGTCGGTGCGGACCACCACCTGGGAGACCTTCAGGTGGCTGGACTGGTGGGCGACCGTCCGCAGCGCGGTGAGCAGTTCCCGGCGCTCGACGACGAACCGCGCGACCTGGGTCATCGCTCCCCGCATCACGGTGCGGTCGTCGTCCTCCGGCGGCGCCCCGGCGATGTATTCGGTGGTGATCGCGGTCATCTGCCGGACGGGTTCCGCGACCACGTCCTCCTTGCTGGCGAAGTACCGGTGGAACGTCCGTGGCGCGATGTCCGCCTTCGCGCAGATGTCGCTGACCGTCACGTGGTCGTAGCCGCGCTCGATGAACAGTTCCCAGGCCGCCCGCACGGTCGCGATCCGGTTCTGTTCACGCTTACGGTCCCGCAGGCTAGTGATCCCCATCTCACGCATTCTCCCGCGTTGCCCAAAGGCAACCAACTCGTGGCACGCTCTGCCTCGTGGCACAGTCTGCCACGAAGTTGAAGGAGCCTCTCATGTCCCAAGCCGCTGCTGTGGCGCAGTCCGAGGAGACCGGCGCCACGCCGAAATCCTCCTGGACCGGTAAGCAGATCATCGTCCTGCTGGTGATCGGCACCGCCGCACTGATGGTGTCGCTCACCCAGTCCCTGCTCGTCCCGGTGATGTCCGAGCTGGGCGTGGACCTCAACGCCAGCAGCGACGGCATCGCCTGGCTGCTCACCTCCACCCTCCTGGTCGGCGCGGTCGCGGTGCCCGCCTTCGGCCGCCTCGGCGACCTCTACGGCACGAAGCTGATGGTGCTGGTCTCGCTCGGCGCCCTGGTGATCGGCTCGCTCGTCTGTGCGCTGTCCGACTCGCTGACCCCGATGATCGTCGGCCGGGCGATCGTCGGCCTCTCCGTCGCGACCGTCCCGCTGAGCATCAGCCTGGTCGGCGTGACCCTGCCCCGCCAGCACTCCGGCGCGGGCATCGCCCTGATCAGCGCCATGCTGGGCGTCGGCGGCGCGCTCGGCCTGCCGCTCTCCGGCCTGATCGCGGAGTATGCGGACTACCACGTCCTGTTCTGGATCTGCGTGGTCGGCGGCATCCTGGCGATCCCCGGCATCGTCGCGCTGGTGCCGAACCCGCCGCGCGCCGGCAAGGGCAGCATGGACATCGTCGGCACGATCCTGCTCGGCGGGGCGATGCTGTCGCTGCTGCTCCCGCTCGCGCAGGGCTCGAAGTGGGGCTGGACCGACCCGCTGACGATCGGGCTGCTGGTCGCCGCGGCGGTGCTGCTGGTGGTCTTCGTCCTGGTCGAGCTGAAGCGCAAGTCCCCGCTGGTGGACGTGCGCACGACCGCCCGCCCGGCGCTGCTGCTGACCAACATCGCGTCGCTCTTCGTCGGCTTCGCGCTGTTCGCGACGCTGATCGGCACCGCGACCTACGTGCAGATGCCGACGGTCACCGGGTACGGTTTCGGCAAGTCGATCCTGGTCGGCGGGCTCTGCATGCTGCCCGGCGGCCTGATCATGCTGGTGCTCTCGCCGGTCTCCGCGAAGCTCGCCCCGCGCACCGCCCTGATCATCGGCTCGCTGATCATCGCGGCCGGCTTCGCGTCCCGGATCTTCCTCACCGGCAGCCTGTTCGAGGTCATCCTGGGCGCGACGATCGCGGGCGCCGGCACCGGTATCGCCTACGCCGCGATGCCCGGCCTGATCTCGCACGCCACGCCGCTCTCCGAGCTCGCCGCAGCGAACGGCCTGAACGCGCTGTTCCGCAGCGTCGGCAGTTCCCTGGCGAGCGCGCTCGGTGGTGCGATCCTCGCCGCGAAGACGCTGAACCTCGGCGGTCACGAGCTGCCGACGCTCGGCGCCTACCAGCTGCTCTTCGGGCTCTGCGCGGGCGCCGCGGTCCTCGCCGCGGTGCTGGCCCTGGTCATCCCGAAGCACTCGGCGACGGCCGACGCGGCTCTTCCGGAGTAATCGCACGGGCGCCGGTGTGCGGCGCCGATTTCGGGGAACCGTCAGAAGTAGGTACGGTCATCCCTTCCGGGATTCGATGCGGCCGGCGGCCAAGCGCCGGCCGCATCGCCCGAGGTCCGCCGCAAGCTCACGCTTACCCCCATTTCGCGCGTACGGACATGGGCGCGCACCCGTGAAAGCGTCGCCGCCGGAGCGGGACAGGCCGGGGAGCACGGCTGGGAAGCGTCGCCGTCGGAACCAAAGAGGGCCGGGGCGCGACCGCACGACGTGAGTGCCGTTGGCGGGTGGACGGATGCGGAGTGCGGCTTCACGACGTACGCGAAAGCGAAGCGTCTTTGCCTGAACCGAAAGCCGTGGCCGGAGCCGTGACCACCCGCCGGCGGCCGAAGACGAAAGCGCGTTGGATCGCGAAGCCGGCCGCGAACAACGTCAACTCGGTCACCAGTTTCCCGGTGACCATCGAGCCGAACAGTCCGCTCAGCCAGGTCAGCAGAAGGACGTTCGCGCTCAGTGACAGCAATGCCAGTCCGGCATAGCGCGGCGCCGCGCGCCGGTGCGGGACGCGCTCGAAGACCACCGCCCGGTTGACCGAGTAGTTCAGTGTCGCGCTGACGGTCCGGGCCAGCACCGCGGACAGTGCCAGATGACCGGTAACGGTCATCAGCAGGGCGAGCAGTCCCGCGTCGACGGCGAACGCGAGCAGTGACGACGCGGCGAACGCGAGCAGCGGGCCGTAGATCCGGGCGGAGTCGCGCAGCGGCCGGAAGTGCGACGACCGGTTCCCGTCGAGGTAGACCGTCGCGATGCCGACCTCCTCGACCGGCATCCGCAGGCGTGCCGCCCGCAGCAGCAGTCGCAGCTCGTATTCGAACCGGTCGCCGGGCACGGTCGTCAGGAAGTCCAGCATCCGGGCCGGGTAGCCGCGCAGCCCGGTCTGCGTGTCGGTCACCGAGAGGCCGGTGACCAGGCGGAACAGCACTCGTGTCGCGGTGTTGCCGAAGCGGCTGCGGGCCGGCACCGGGCCGGTGAACCGCCGCACGCCGAGCACCATCGTGGCGTCGCTGACCCCGACCCGCGCGGCGACCGCCTCGATGTCGACCGGCCGGTGCTGCCCGTCGCTGTCCGCACAGACCACGTCGTGTCCCGGGTACCGGGCCCGGGCGTGCGCAAACCCGGTGCGCAGGGCGAATCCCTTGCCGCGGTTGCGGTCCAGGTTGATCACCTCGGCGCCGGCCATCCGGGCGTCGTCGAAGATCTCCGCGTACGCGGGTCCGCTCCCGTCGTCGACCACGAGCACGTGATGGTGGTCGAGCGCCCGGACCAGCGCGGTGAGGCGGTGATCGGGCTGGTAGGCGGGGATCAGCACGAGCACGGCTCAGCCCGCCACGTAGAGGATGTCGCTGGTCCCGCGTTCCTCGCCCTTGCCGAGCGGGTTGTTCACGAGCCGGTCCTGGAAGACCATCGCGGAGGAGCCGCCGCCGTCGATGTTGTACGCGAGTTGCGCGCCCCGGTCCGCGAAGATCTGGGCGAACTCGGTCATCGTGACGCCGCGGCTGTATCCGCTGGAGCGCCCGTCCGCCACGATCCAGAGCAGGTGGTTCGCGGCGATCAGGCCGACGCCCGTACGCGGCTGATCGCCCTGGATGGAATGGTTGCCGAAGTTCGTGTCGACTTCCACCTGATCGATGCCGGTGAGAACCGTGCCGTTCTCGACGAGTCCGGGCCCGAACGACAGCGTGTTCCAGACGCCCGCCGCGATCAGCTCGTCCGCGCCGGTCTTCGTCTCGTCGTAGAGTTTCGCGGTTCCGTCGGCATAGAAGGCGAGGCCCTGTCGTGCGCCGGAGTCCCGGAACTTCACGCCGTTGCGGATGACGATTCCGGTGTCCCGGAAACCGTAGTAGTCGCCGTTGATCGCCAGCACCGCGCCGGCGCTTTTCGCGATCGTCGACGGATTCGCCGTGATGTTCTCGCCGAACTGGTCGTTCGCGAACGCCGACCGCACGATCGTCGCGTCGGTCACCTGGACGTCCGCGACGAAGTAGGTGATCTTGTCGCTGCCCGAGCCGGTGGTCACGGTCTCGATGGCGATCGTGGCGGTGTCGCTGGTGTAGGAGGTCGAGGTCGCGGTTCCGTCGCTCGCGGCCTGGGCGGCGACGATGTTCGCCGCGGCCAGATCGGAGGCGCCGGAGACCTCGACGTGGTCGATCACATAGCGGTCGAGGGCCCATGCGCTCGCCCCACCGGCCGCGGCCAGCACGCCCAGGCCACCGGCCAGGAATCCGCGCCGGGAGAGCTTGCGTCTTGCTGCGTTCTCACTGGTCACTCCGCGAGTGAAGACGCGATTCCTGTTCCGGTTCTGTGCCGCGGCCGTCGATGGTCTGTTGGCACGAAAGCGGTATGTAACGAAGATCCACGCGCTGTTACGGTCGCCCGGCACAACGACGTATTGAGCGTGAGGAATGCAGTGCGAAGCATTTACGGGGTAGTTCTGTCATCCGTTCTGGTCGTGACCGCCCTCGCGGCGTGTGACCCGGCCACCGAGCCCGAGGCCGCGTCGACCGCGACCTCCGCGGCGTCCGCTCCGGCGGCGGCCGCTACCACCGGGGCCACCGTCGCCCCGGCCGATGATGCCGCCACCAAGAAGGCGTGCACCGAGCTGTTGAAGTCCGTGAAGGACACGACCAAGCAGGCCGCGAAGGCCGAGAAGACCGGCCCGCCGGCCGGCTATCTCGCGGCCTCGACCGCGTACATCGCCGGTCAGACCGGGATGATCGCCTACTCGATCGGAGCCAGTGAGCCGGTGAGCGCCGCGGCCAAGAAGGTCGGCGACGCGATGGGTGAGCTGGACAAGGCGTGGAACGCCAACCCGAAGAAGGCGCCGAGCACGGCGAAGCTGGACGCCGCGGTCAAGGAGCTCACGACCGCCTGCGCCGGCTGACCCGCACCGACCCGGCCCGACCTGCCCCCGGTCCGGCCGTCCCGGCTCGGCCGGTCCACCCCAGTGGCCGGCCGAGCCGGATCCTTCCCGGCCCCGGTGGGGTTGGCAGAAGTCCGGGGCTGAAGAAGGACCCGGCCCCGGTGGGGTTGGCAAAAGTCCGCGGCTGAAGAAGGACCCGGTCCCGGCCGGACCCGGTGGATCGAGGGAGGGCAGAATCGGGGCATGCAGCGGGCGCGAATCGATCATGGTGTGGTCAGTGGGACGTTCAGCCTCGACGGGCAGACCTTCGACGTCGACAACAACGTCTGGGTGGTCGGCGACGACGCCGAGTGCGTGGTGATCGACGCGCCGCACGACGTCGACGCGATCCTGGCGATCGTCGGCGACCGGCGGGTCACCGCGATCGTCTGCACGCACGCCCACGACGACCACGTCCGCGTCGCCCCGGCCCTGCGTGAGCGCACCGGCGCGCCGATCCTGCTGCACCCGGCCGAGCGCCCGCTCTGGGAGCTGACCCACGGCACGACCGTCACCTGGGACACCGATCTCGCCGACGGCGACCGCGTCGAGGTCGCCGGCACCGCGCTGACCGTCCTGCACACCCCGGGTCACGCGCCGGGCGCGGTCTGCCTGTACGCACCCGACCTGACCAGCGTCTTCACCGGCGACACGCTTTTCCAGGGCGGTCCGGGCGCGACCGGCCGGTCGTATTCGGACGCGGATCTGATCGTCGCGTCGATCCGCGCCAAGCTGTTCCCGCTCCCCGCCGGGACGGTCGTGCACACCGGCCACGGCGCGGACACCACGATCGCAGCGGAGCGCGCCGCCCTCGACGGCTGAGCGTGGACAGGTGCTCCGCCGGCTGATAAATTGCTGCGCATTGAGCAAACTTTCCCGGCGGGAAGTGGCACGACCATGGGCGCAGGACGGCCTCGTGATGGGCGCGGGCGGCGTGTCGTCCTGGCCGGCGTGGACGGATCGACGACGTCGTTGCGCGCCGCGACGTACGCGCTCGGTCTGGCCCGCCGGGAGGACTGCCGGTTGGTGATCGCCTACGTCTTCTCGGCCGGGAGCTGGCTCTGGGCCATGCCCGGCGCCGGGGGAACCCTGCAGCGCTGCGCGGACGAGGCGACCGAGATGGTCAGGGCCGAGATCGAGCGGATGATCGAGGGCGGCGCGGTGCCGGTCAGCTTCGTCGGCCGGGTCGGTGACCCGTCGCGCGGCCTGGCGGACCTCGCCGACGAACTGCACGCCGATCTGGTCGTGGTCGGCGCCTCCCAGCAGTTCCGCCGCTGGCTGGGCGGTTCGGTGGCGACCGGGCTGGTCCGGAGCGGACGCTGGCCGGTGGTCGTCATCCCGTAAAAGCCCCCACCGGATCCGATTCGCCGCGTACCTTCGACAAGCGGCATATCGGGGCGAAACGGAAGGCCGGGCTGATGGGGCGACGAGCATGGACATGGCTCGCGGTGGTTCTCGGACTGCTGCTGGCGGCGCCGAGCACCCTGGCGGTCGCCGCCACCGCGATCACCGGGCCGCTGAACCTGCTGCTGGTCGGGATCGACCCGCGCAACGACCACACGGCCCCGCTCGCGGACTCGATCATCGTGGCGCACATCCCGGCGGACCGCAGCGGCGCCTATCTGTTCTCCGTCCCGCGCGACCTGGTCGTGCAGATCCCGGCGTTCGCCGCGTCCGGCAGCCCGGCACAGCGCGCGAAGATCAACGCTGCGATGGCGCTGGGCAGCCGGATCGGTGAGCGCAGGTACAGCCCGGCGCAGGGCTTCGAGCTGCTCGCGCGGACGGTGGGGAGCGTGACGGGCATCCGGCGGTTCGACGCCGGCGCGGTGATCAACTTCGGCGGGTTCACGAAACTGGTCGACGCGGTCGGCGGCATCAGCGTCCCGGTCGACCAGGACGTCGTCTCCGAGCACCTCAAGCCGGACGGCAGCGGCCGCGACCGGATGCCGGCCTGCCCGGGGCACGACAACTGCCACCGGCCGTACATCGGGGTGCAGAAGACCTACCCGAAGAGCGCCGCGCCGGTGCACTTCAAGGGCTGGGAGGCGCTCGACTTCTGCCGTCAGCGGTATGGGCTGCCGCGT
>KL571331.1:38661-40769 GCA_000715855.1 Actinoplanes liguriensis | reverse complement strand
GCTCCGACTACGACCGGCAGCGCCACCAGCGGCAGTTCGTCGCGGCGCTCGCGAAGAAGCTGAAGCGGACGGTGATCGGCGATCCGGCCAAGCTGCTGCGGGTCACCGGCGCGGTCGGCGACTCGCTGACGTTCGTCGGCGGCGGCCGTGGCATCGCGGACTGGGCGCAGGCGCTCAAGGTCCTGCGGATCAAGGACATGACCGGCGTCGGACTGCCCGGCTCGGCGCTCTTCGAGGGCGGTCTTTACCAGGGCGAACAGCTTCCGGGTACGGTCGGTCCGTTCTTCGCGGCGGTCGGCCAGGACCGGGTCGCGGCGTACCTGCGGGCGAACCCCGGCGTGGTCAGCGTCGACCGCTGACCACGCCGGGTTCCGGCCGGTCAGCGGGGGCCGAACCCGCCGCCACCGGCCGCGGCCTGGTCCGCGGTGACCGTGGCGACCTCGGTGGCCGAGCCGAGCGAGCCGGACGCCGCGAGCCCGCCGGTGCTGGTCCCGCTCGCCGTGCCGCCGGTGTAGATCGTGTACGTCTCCCCGCTCTTGATCTTCGAGCTGGAGAAGACCACGTTCTGGATGGACTTGCTGGTCACGTACGTGGCCACGACGGTCCCGTCGCTGTCGGTGATCTGGATCGTGGTCCCGGCCGCCACCGCGCTGGTCAGCGTCGCCGAGAGCCAGCCCTGCGCGGAGTCGCTGCCGGGGGAGACGACCATGCCCGCGCTACCGGCCGCGAGGAGCGTCCCACCGCTGATCGTGAACGAGCCGTTGACGTCGAGCGCGCCGTTCCCGTTGCCCTCCGGGCCGTTGACGACCACGGTCCCGCCGGTGATCGACGCGGTCCCGTTGGAGTCGAGCCCGTCGCCGCCGGCGTCGACGATCAGCGTCCCCCCGTTGATCGTGAGCTGGTACGGCCCGACCTGATCGCCGCCTCCACCGCCTCCGCCGAAGCCGCCACTACCGCCCTGCTGGGAGTCGGTGGAGGAGCCGCCGGCGCCGTTGATGCCGTCGTCGCTGGAGACCACGTGCACGGTGCCGTCGTTCAGCACGAAGTCGGCCGCCTCCAGGCCCTCGTTCGACGACGTGACGTCGAGCTTTCCGCCGTCGATGACCTGCTGGCCCTCAGCGTGCACGCCGTCGTCGCCGCTGGCCACGCTCACCGTCGCGCCGTTGAGGTGGACCGCGCCGTCGCTGTGGATCGCGTCGTCGGAGGCGTCGACCGTCGCGGTGCCGCCCTCCAGGACGGTGATCACGCCGGACTTCAGGCCCTTCGCCGAGGTGTCACCGGAGGGCTGGACGGTGTGGCCGGCGCCCGCCTTCACCACGAGGTCGCCGCCGGTGACGACGATGTCGGTGGCCGCGTCGACACCGTCCCCGGTCGTGGTCAGCGCGATCGTGCCGGCGGTGATCTCCACGTACCCGGAGTCGGCGTCCTCGTCGTTGTCGGCCTTGAGCCCGTCGCCGCCGCTGGTGACGGTGATGCTGCCGCCGTTGACGACGATGTAGTCCTTGCCGCGGATCCCGTCGTCCTCGGCGGTCACCGTGACCGTGCCGGACTGGACGACCAGGCCGTCCTTGCTGGTGATGCCGTCGTTGCCGTTGCCCTTCACGGTCAGCGCCCCGGCCCCGGTGACGGTCAGGTCCCCGGCGCTGAACAGGGCCGCGTTCACGTCCGCGTCCTCGGCGTAGCTGCCGGTGTCGGCGAGCGTGTTCGTGGTCCCGTCGGCCAGGTCCACGACCAGGGAGTCCACCGCGGTGGCGGCGATCGCGGCGGTCGTCGAGCTGGTGATCGAGGCGTTGTCCAGGATCAGCGTGACGGTCGCGTCCGGGGCGTTGACGACGATCTGGCCGTCGGTGAGCGTGCCGGTGATCCGGTACGTCCCGGCCTTCGTGATGGTGATCGTCGACCCGTCCACGGTCACGCCGTCCGCGTCCGTGCTCGCCGAGGTCCCGGAGAGCGTGATGGTGACGGCGTCACCGGTGTCAGCGGTGACGGTGTCGACGCTCTTGTTCGCGGCGAGGACGGTCTTCGCGTCCTGGGTGCCGTCGACCGAGGTCGCGGCGACCGTCGTGGCGGCAGTGGCGTCGGCGGCGGTGTCGTCCGAGCCGGAGCAG
>KL571331.1:38099-38440 GCA_000715855.1 Actinoplanes liguriensis | reverse complement strand
GATGTGTATAAGAGACAGGGCCAGGGCGGCCGAGCTCACGGCCGCGACGAATCTCTTACGCAGTCTCATGGGAGCTCCTCGGGGAGGGGAAGTGGCGGCGGAGAACGGGGTGCCAGCGGTTCGCCGGGAGGCTCGGGTCCAGGGCGGCCAGGCCGGTGGCGTATTTCGAGATCGACGCCGGACGGTGGTGCTGCCGCCACAGGAGGCGGTCCATCTCGGAGGCGGAGCCCGCGGACTTCGTCTCGACGATCAGATGGCCGGACAGCTGCGTGGACGGGCCGTCCGGAAGCGACCAGTGCAGGTCGCTGTCGATGGTGACGCGGCTGTTCGACGACGGCAGG
>KL571331.1:37480-37845 GCA_000715855.1 Actinoplanes liguriensis | reverse complement strand
CGGTAGACGGTCGACAGGACCGGACGGAAGGCGCTCGGCTCGGTGGCGACGCCGGCGGTGGCCAGGACCTCGGTCAGGTTCGCCAGGACGGGGCCGGCTCCGTCGTACGGCAATCGGGTCTTGATGGTCTGCCCGCGGGAACCGCGGGTCTTCACCTCGACGAAGTGCGTCTCCGAGTCCAGGTAGGTGCGGATTCGCACCTTGAACCGGCGGCGTCGCCGATGTGCCGCGCCGAGAAAGCAGTCGAGGCGGTCGGTGTCGAGATAGACCGAGCGGTACGCGAACTCGCGCCGCCCGCCGATCTCGAGCGCCCGGGTGTCCGCCGGGAGCCGGTCCAGGAGGGCCGGCAGCAGCGACGCCGGCAG
>KL571331.1:32397-37281 GCA_000715855.1 Actinoplanes liguriensis | reverse complement strand
GTCCAGGAGGGCCGGCAGCAGCGACGCCGGCAGCAGGTACTTGCGGTCGACGCGGGTGAGCAGCTCCGCCGACGCGACCAGCTGGTCCAACGAGATCGGCGCGATCATCCGATGGTCCACGACCGGCGTGCTCATCCGGCCGTCACCCGATCGCCCGGCGCGGCCTGCGGCGCGGGCGTCCCGGCGGCCGGCGCGAGATACCTGACCTCGACCAGTGTGCTGTCGTTGACCATGTCGACCTGCTTGATCGACAGGTTCACGACGGTCCCGCCGAGCAGCCGCTCGAGGTGCGCCCGCACCGTGGTCTCGTCGGTGTGCGCGGTGTCGAGCCGGACGACCTGGTGACGGTAGCGCTTGAACAGGCCCGGGTGGTCGCCGAGCCAGAGCGCCCCGATGATCAGCGCCATCAGCGCTCCGGTGATCCCGTCGAGGCCGCCGAGCCCGGTGATCAGGCCGAGCGCGAGCGCCGCGAAGTAGTAGGCGACCTCGTGCTGGGCGATCTCGTCGGACCGCAACCGGATGATCGACAGCACGCCGAAGAGGCCCAGCCCGAGGCCGGCGCCGACGTTCTCCGAGCCGAGCACCGTGGACACCGCGAGGACGCCGATGTTCACGCCGAGGAACGCGGCGACCAGGTCGCGGCGGTGGTGCCGGGGGAAGTAGACGCCGAAGATCAGCACGGCGATCGCGAGCAGATCCGCGGCTGCGGCGAGAAGTGCGTTCACAAGGTTTCCTTCAGGCTGTGTTCACGTGGTGTTTCCCATTGAGGACGGTGAGCCTGAGTGCGAGCTGTGCGATCTCTGTCCTGGGTCTGGGAGATCGGCGTTCTTAGGGATTCCTTACGTTTCACCTGGTCCTGGTCTTAGGAGCGGAACCGAATGTGGTCGTCATGACCGCGACATCCGTGCCCCTGCAGACCGCTCCGCCCCGGCCGGCGACCCCACGCTGGTACGCCGACGCGGGCGGCGTCCTGGCCGCGTCGAGCATGCTGGTCGTGGTGGCGCTCTGGGTCGGCAACCGTGGCCTGCAGGACTTCGGCATGACGTCGCTGGGCCGGCTCACCGGGCTGATCGCGTCCGACCTGCTGCTGCTCCAGGTGCTGCTGATGGCCCGGATTCCGCTGGTCGAGCGCGCGTTCGGGCAGGACCGGCTGGCCCGCTGGCACCGGTGGACCGGGTTCAGCTCGTTCTGGCTGATGGTCGTGCACATCGTGACGATCACGCTGGGCTACGCGGCGGCGGCGAACGCCAACGTCTTCGGTGAGCTGTGGGACATGATCTGGACGTACCCCGGCATGCTGCTCGCCACGGCGGGGACGTTGCTGCTGGTCCTGGTCGTGGTGACGTCGATCCGGGCGGCGCGGCGCAAACTCCGGTACGAGTCGTGGCACCTGCTGCACCTCTACGCGTACCTCGGGGTCGGGCTCGCCCTGCCGCACCAGATCTGGACCGGCACGGACTTCGTCGGCTCGGCGGCGTCGCGGGCCTACTGGTGGACGCTCTACCTGGTCTCGGCGGGGGCGGTGCTGGTGTACCGGATCGGGCTCCCGGCCTGGCGCAACTGGCGGCACCGCCTGGTCGTCACCCGGGTGGTGCCCGAGGGGCCGGGGCTGACCTCGGTCTACCTGACCGGGCAGCGCCTCGGCGAGCTGCCGGCGCGGGCCGGGCAGTTCTTCCAGTGGCGGTTCCTGGACGGGGCGGGGTGGACGCGGGCCAACCCGTACTCGCTGTCGGCGACGCCGAACGGCGATCAGCTCCGGATCACCGTGAAGGACCTGGGCGACGGCAGCTCACGGGTCGCCCGGCTGCAACCGGGGACGAAGGTGCTGGTCGAGGGGCCGTACGGGAAGCTGACCGGGGAGACCTACACCGGCGGGCCGGTCGTGCTGCTGGCCTGCGGGATCGGTGTCACGCCGCTGCTGTCGTTGCTGGGCGAGCTCGCGTACGCGCCGGGTGAGGCGACGTTGATCTACCGCGCCCGGACCGAGAGCGAGCTGGCGTTCCGCGAGGAGCTGGAATGGTTCGCCACGCACCGCGGGGTGCGGATCGTGACGCTGCTCGGGCCGCGCGGACCACAGGCCTCCTGGCTGCCCGGGAACCTTGCCGGGCACACCGACGCGCTCCCGCGGATCGTTCCGGAGATCACCGGCGCCCACGTGTACGTCTGCGGGCCCGAGGCCTGGACCGAGTCGGCACGCGCCGCGGCGCTGGCCGCCGGGGTCGGCGCCGACCGGCTGCACACCGAACTCTTCTCCTGGTGAAAGGTTTTTCCGATGCGTCGCATCACTTTGTGGATGCTCTCCACCGTCGCCGCGCTGGTGCTGCTGTTCAGCTACCGGACCAGCACTAACAGCGCGGCCACGGCGGCCACGACCTCGGTGGTCACCACCGGTGACGGCACGTCCTACACCGGCGACACCGCGTCGACCCGGTGGGGCGACGTGCAGGTCCGGATCACCGTCGCCGACGGGAAGATCACCGCGGTCACGGTGCCCGTCTACCCCAGCGAGAACGGCCGGGACCGGGAGATCAACGCGACCGCGATCCCGCAGCTCGTGCAGGAGACCCTGGCCGCGCAGAGCGCGAAGATCGACACCGTCTCCGGCGCGACCGTGACCAGCGACGGCTACCTCGAATCGCTGCAGTCCGCGCTCGACGCCGCCCACCTGTCCTGATTGTCAGGGGGTGCTGGCAGGGTGGAGGGTATGCGGATCCTGGTGGTGGAGGACGACGCGGCGGTGCGTGACTCGCTCGCGCGCACGCTGCGCTTCGAGGGATATCAGGTGGAGATCGCCGGCGACGGGCTCCAGGCCCTCGACGCGGTCCGGGCCGGTGAGCCCGACGCGCTGATCCTCGACGTCAGCATGCCGCGGATGGACGGGCTGGAGGCCTGCCGACGGCTGCGCGCCGACGGGGTGCTGCTGCCGGTGCTGATGCTCACCGCCCGGGACAGCGTCGGCGATCGGGTCGCCGGGCTCGACGCGGGCGCCGACGACTACCTGATCAAGCCGTTCGCCCTGCAGGAGCTGCTGGCGCGCATCCGTGCGTTGCTGCGCCGGTCGGCACTTGTGGCGCCGCCCGGCGCTTCGGCTCCCCTGGAAACCGAATGGATCAATTTCTCCGATGTACGTCTCAACCCCCGCACCCGCGAGGTCCAGCGCGGCGGGCGGCCGCTGAAATTGACGCGTACGGAGTTCGACATCCTCGAAGCGTTCCTGCGGCACCCCCGGCAGGTGCTGACCCGGGCGGCCCTGTTCGAGCAGGTCTGGGGCTACGACTTCGGTGAGCAGTCGAACAGCCTGCACGTCTACCTGGGATATCTGCGCCGCAAACTGGAGTCGGAGGGCGAGCCGCGGCTGCTGCACACCGTGCGCGGGGTCGGGTTCGTGCTGCGCGAGGAGCCGTTGTGAAGCTGCTACCGGGCCGCTGGTGGCGGGCGCGCACCCTGCACGCCCGGCTGTCACTGCTGGTCACCGGCGCGGTCGGGGCGGCGGTGCTGCTCGTGGCGACCGGCGCGTGGATCGCGGTGCGCGAGATCCAGCAGCACCAGGTGACACTCGAGCTGAGCAGTGACGCCGCGTCGATCGCGGCCAACCCCGACCAGTGGCTGGCCACCGAGTCGTCGCGCACCCGCGACGCCGGGGACCACCCGGTGTGGGGCAAGGGCGGGCCGGGCCATCGCGCACGGGAGATCGGGCCGTGCTGGCAGATCCTCGACGCGACCGGGGCCGCGGCCGGTGGCAGCCGGACCACCCTGCCGATCACCGACACCGCCAAGGACATCGCGGCCGGGACCGTTCAGGAGGCGGTGCAGGAGAAGGTCACGCTCGGCCCGGACTCGTACGTGATGCTCACCCTCCCCCTGACCGGGGGCGGCGCCGTCCAGGTCGGCATGGACGAGGACGCCAGCTCCCGGGTGCTCACCGCGTTCGCGGCGCTGCTCGCGCTCGGCTGCGCGGCCGGGATCGCGGGCGCCGCCTTCCTCGGGCGGACAGTCGCGCGCGCCGGGCTGGCCCCCGTCGAACGGCTCACGTCGTCCGTCGAGGACGTCGCCGTCACCCAGGACCTCGACCATCCGATCGAAGTGCAGGGGGACGACGAGATCGCACGGCTGGGGCGCTCGGTCAACGCGATGCTCGCGGCGATCGACGGGTCCCGCCGCGCGCAACGCACCCTGGTGGAGGACGCGGGGCACGAATTGCGTACGCCGTTGACCAGCATCCGGACCAACGTGGAACTGCTGCTCGAACTGGAGCGCCGCCCCGAACTGGCACACCGGCTGCCACCCGAGGAACGCGCCAAACTCCTCGCCGACCTCGACGCCCAGGTGCAGGAGCTGGCGACACTCACCACCGAACTGGTCGAGCTGGCCCGGGAAGAAGCGACCCGGGAGGCGATCGAGCCGATGGACTTCTCCGACGTGGTGTCGGCGGCGCTGGACCGGGTGCGGATCCGGGCGCCCGGGCTGATCTACGACACGGCGCTCGCACCGGTGACCGTGTCCGGGCGGCCCGGCGAACTGGAGCGGATGGTGGTGAACGTGCTGGACAACGCCGCGAAGTGGAGCCCGCCGGGCGGCACCGTCGAGGTGCGGCTGACCACGCCGGAGCCGGGGTGGGCACAACTCACCGTCGCGGACAGCGGGCCGGGGATCGCGGAGGAGGATCGGCCGCACGTTTTCGACCGGTTCTATCGGGCTGCGGCGGCTCGGTCGATGCCGGGGTCGGGGTTGGGGCTGGCGATCGTGGCGCAGACCGCCACCCAGCACGGCGGCACGGTCACGGCCGTCCCCGCCCCCACCACCGGCACGCTGATGACCATCCGCCTGCCGATCTGAGCAGCCCACCCGCCCAGCACCAACTGCCGGCCTGTCTCTTATACACAT
>KL571331.1:30062-32133 GCA_000715855.1 Actinoplanes liguriensis | reverse complement strand
GCGGGAGCGGCGGCCTGGACCACAGCGGAGACAGGACATGAGGATCTTGAATTGGATCTTGGTTCGCCGGGTGTGCGGCCAGGGACGAAACGCGCCGGGCCTCGCCGTTCCGGGTTGGTCGGCCGGGCCGCGCCGGAGTCGGCTGGGGGCTAGGCCGGGCCGAGGTAGTCCATGGAGCGCAGGGCGTCGATGACGCTGGAGATGTGGTCGCGCATGGCGGCTTCGGCGGCCTTGGGGTCGCGGTCGCGGATGGCGGCGATGATGCGCTCGTGCTGGGGCAGGGACGTCTGCGGGCGGCCGGGGAGCAGCGACAGCATGTACTGGTGGCGGACGAGCTGGCCGCGGAGCGTCTCGACGATGCGGTCCGCGGTCTGGTGGCCGGCGATGCTGCGGACCAGCGCGTGCAGGCGGACGTTGAGGTCGCTGTAGCGGCGGTGCTCGCCGGCCTCGACGGCGCGGCGCATCAGGACGCCGATCTCGTCGAGCTCGGTGGCCTGCTCGGGGGCGACGCGCTCGGCGGCACGGGCGGCGATCAGGCCCTCGACGACCATGCGGACCTCGGTGATCTCGACGGCCTCGGCCATCGACACCTTGCGGACCTGCGCGCCCCGGTTGCGCTGGACCTCGACCAGGCCCTCCGCGGACAGGTCCTGCAGGGCCGCGCGGACGTTGAAGCGGCTCGCCTGCAACCGCTCGCAGAGCTGCGCCTCGACCAGGCGCTCGCCGGGCAGATATTCACCACGAAGAATGGCGTCGCGCAGCGTGTCGCGGGCCTGGGCCGCCGTGCTGGGGGCGGACACGCGCGCCGCTCGCCGATCGGTGTCGTGCTCAGACGCCATCTGTACTCGTCGTCTTCCTGTCGATGCCGCTTCCGGACCACTCATCATGCCTGAGCGGCACCAGTTCTCGCAGCTCCGGGGTGGATCGATGTCCGGAAGTCTTCCCAGCGCTTACAAGATTGTCAACAATCACCTCTTCGGGTAACACTGCGGGGGTTACCTGGTCGGAGGGGGAGACGACATGCTGATCGCGTCCGGGATCCCGGTGCTGGTGGTGCGCGGCGGGGCGGCGAAGTGTGCGTACTTCCTGGCCGCTGATCTGCCGTCGGATCCGCGGGAACGGGCGGAAACCGTCACCGCGCTCCTCGGTCCGTCCTGCCCGGCGGTGGTGGTCGATCATGCGGAAGACCCGGCCGCGGACGTGGACTGCCTGGTCGTGCAGGGTGCGCCCGGCCCGGTGGAGCTGCTCGCGGGGGTGGGGGCGTTCGCGGTGGAGCGGCGCCTGGTGCCGGCTCGGACGAGCGTCGTCCCGGTGCGCGCGCGGATGCCGGACGGCGTGGTCGCGACCGTCCGGGTGCCGGCCCGTGGCGGGCGGCCCGAGTACACCGGTGACACCGCGATCAGCGGCGTTGCGGGGACCGGGGCGCGGGTTCTGATCGAGTTCGCGCATGGTGCGGATTCGGTCCTGCTGCCGACCGGTCGCGCCGTCGACGACCTGTGCGGCGTCCCGGCGACGCTGATCGGCAACGGCGCTCCGGTCGTGGTGGTCGCGGCCGCGGCGCTCGGCGTGAGCGGATACGAGACGCCGGCTCGCCTGGAATACGACCACCGGCTGCGCGCCCGCGTCGAAGGACTGCGGATGAAGGCCGGCGCGATTCTCGGGCTGGGCGACGTGTCCGATCGGTCCGCGCCGCAGATGTGCCTGGTGGCTACCCCGGCCGCGGGCGGCGGGCTGTGCGTGCGGGTCTTCGGCCCGGGCAGGGTGCACCCGTCGATCGACGCGTTCTCGGCGATGAGCCTGGCGGCCGCGGCGGGGCTGCTCGGCGGCGTGGCGGTGCGGTCGCGCAGGCCGGCCGCGCCCGGCGTGCCACGGGACGTGCTGCGGCTGGAGCATCCGAGCGGGTTTCTCGACGTCCAGGCCGAGGTCACCGGCAAGGCGGGCGCGGTCCGGATGAGCCGGTCGGCGGTGGTGACGACCGCGCGATTGCTGCTCGAAGGTCACGCGTTCATCTGAAAGATCAAATTCTTCATTGCCTGTCTCCGCCGGGGTACAGACCGTCGCTCCCGCGGGG
>KL571331.1:27329-29814 GCA_000715855.1 Actinoplanes liguriensis | reverse complement strand
AAGGGCGACGTCCGTGGGTGGGCACGCTTACCCCAAAACCCGAAGCCACGCCCGTGGGCCGGCCCGCCCGCCGCTCACTGTCCCCGGCTGGTGCTCACCGTTGTTATGAGGGCCGGATAACAACGGTGAGGGCCAGCCGGGAACCGCAACCGGCGCTGCGACGCGGTGGCCGGAGCGGTGCTGACGGCCGCGGTAGGGCCGTGGGGCTGGGCTCGGTGGACGGCAAATCTGGGTGAAAGGTGCAGGTCATGGCGTGAGCCGAAATGTGTCGCCGATTTTGTTGACATTAATGACGACCATTCGTAACGTGCCGGTTACGCCCGTCGGACGGCACCCCGGCCGGGCCACATCTGGATCGTCGCGACCCTTCGGCGCTGCCGTGGGGCCGCCGGGCGGAAGTGAGGATCCGGGGATGCAGCCTGATCATGCGCTCGCGACCCGCGCCGCGGCGGGCGGTGGGGGACGGTCAGTCCTTGACCATCTGGTCCTGCGGGGACAGGTGCTCCACCGTGACCCCGGTCTCCGTGAACGTCCGGGTCACGTGCCCCGACGCGTAGACCCACAGGATCCGCAGCGGCACGTCCCCCACGTTGCGGAACAGGTGGGGGATCGGCGACGGGATGTACGTCGTGTCGTACCGGCCGAGCGGCGTCGCCACCCCGTCCACCAGAACCTCCGCGAACCCGTCCAGGATCGTCACGTGCTCGTCGCAGTTGTGCGAGTGCATCGGCGCCCCGGTCCCGACCGGGTAGACGCTGATCCCGCTGGTGATCCGGTTCTCGCCGCCGGCCGACGTCGTGGTGATCAGCGGCGTGGTGGCGACGGCGCCACCACGGTCGAGCACCGGCACGAGCGAGGACTTGATGATCACGGTCATGGGCCGACTGTAGGCCCGCGAGGGCCACGCGAGATGCAGCCTTACCTTGCACTCGACGACATGTGAGGCAGTAACACCACGTTGTTACGTTCTTGCGAAACACCCAACCCGAGTGCTCGGGATCACAAGCAACAGAGGGGTTAGTCGTCGATGAGACTTCCCGTTATTTCTCCGGATGAGATGTCCCCGCGGCAGCGGGAGGTGGCCGAGCGCATCTCCGGCCGCCGGGGCGCCGTGCGGGGTCCGTTCCGTGTGTGGTTGCAGAGCCCCGAGCTCTGTGACCGGGTGGAGTCGCTCGGCGCGTTCCTCCGGTTCGACTCTGTCTCTTATGTGTATAAGAGACAGGCTGATCGCCGCCCGGCACTTCGACGCGCAGTACTCCTGGAACGCGCACTTCGAGAAGGCGGTCAGCGAGGGCATCCCGTACGCGGCGGTCCGCGCGATCGCCGAGTGCCGCGAGCCGGAGTTCGACCGCGAGGAGGACTCCGCGTTCTACGCGTTCTGCACGGAGTTGCTGCGCAACCACTTCGTCTCCCCGGAGACGTACGAGAAAGCGCAGGGTTTCTTCGGCGACCAGGGACTGGTCGACACGGTCGGCTCGCTCGGCAACTTCAGCATGCTCGCGATGTGCCTGAACGCCTTCGAGGTGGACCTGCAGGCCGACCGCGAGCCGCCGTTCCCGGACATCCGCGGATACGCCCGGGTAGAGGCATGACCACCCCGGTCCTCACCGTCCGTGACGTCACGAAGAGCTTCGGCGGCGCCGCGGCCCTGAAGGGCGTCTCGGCCGAGTTCCTCCCCGGCGAGGTGCACGCCCTGATGGGCATGAACGGCGCCGGCAAGTCCACACTCGTCCAGATCATCTGCGGCGTCCTGAACCCCGACGGCGGCGAGCTGGTGATCGGCGGTCACGCCGCGAAGCACCTGAACCCACGGCAGGCCCGCAAGCTCGGTGTCTCGATCGTCCCGCAGCGCCGCGAGCTGGTCATGACGCTGACCGTGGCGGAGAACATCATGCTCGGGGACCTGCCGGCCAGCGGGTCGGTGGTGCGCTGGGGGACGATCCGGGAGACCGCGCGGCGGGCGTTGCACGGGCTCGGGCTGGACATCGACGTCGACGCGGTCGCCGGCGACCTGACCGTGGCCGAGCAGACCATGGTCGAGGTGGCCCGTGAGGTGCGTCGCGGCGGCCGGGTGCTGATCCTGGACGAGCCGACCGCGTGTCTCGGCCCGGAGGCGGCCCAGCAGATCCGTGATCTGGTCAACCGGCTGCGGGACAGCGGGGTGGCGGTCGTGTTCATCTCACACCACATCTCCGAGGTGCTGGCGCTCGCCGACCGGATCACCGTGCTGCGCGACGGGCGGGTCACCTGGACCGGACTGGGCAAGGAGACCGACGAGCGGGGGCTCGTGCGGGACATGGTGGGGCGGGACGTGGTGTCGACGCGGCCGCAGCGAAACGCCGTACCGTCGGAAATCGGTCTTGATCTCAAGGGTCTGTGTGACGGGCGCTTCCTGCAGGACTTCGGCATCGAGGTGAAGCGGGGCGAGATCGTCGCGGTTCTCGGCCCGGCCGGCGACGCGCAGTCCCGGCTGTTCGACCTGCTG
>KL571331.1:25778-27153 GCA_000715855.1 Actinoplanes liguriensis | reverse complement strand
CCGGCGACGCGCAGTCCCGGCTGTTCGACCTGCTGTCCGGCCGCCGCCGACCGGCCGCCGGCACTATCACGGTGGCAGGAAAAGACGTCAAGTCCGGGAAAATTGGACAGAGCATCCGGAGCGGTCTCCGCTGCGTGACCGGAGACCGGCGAAGGCTGGGCCTGATCCCCGGCCTGACCATCGACGAGAACCTGCTGCTCGCCCAGGACCGGCTGGACCGCCGCCGGATGCACCGCTGGGGCCTGCTGGCGAAACGCGCCGCGCCACTGCGCGACAACTACCGCGTCGTCTCGCTGGTCCGCAACCCGCCCGTCGAGCAGCTTTCCGGCGGCAACCAGCAGAAGGTGCTGCTCGCCAAGTGGCTGGGCACCGCCCCGGCCGCGGTCCTGCTGGAGGACCGACGAACGGCGTCGACGTCGCCGCCATGGCCGAGATCCACACCCTGGTCGACGGACTCGCGGCGCAGGGTGTCGCCGTGCTGCTCGCCTCCTCGTCCGCCGAGGAGGTGATGCGCCTCGCCGACCGGGTCGTGGTGGTCCGCGACGGGCGCCGCATCGCCGAGTACGAGGTCGGCCGCATCACCCGGGACGACCTGATCGCCGCCACGCTGGGAGGCGCACTGTGACCACCTCGACCCTCGACCGCCCGGCGGCGACCAAAGTCTCCAAGATCCGTGGGACGCAGCACGCCGGCCTGCTGGTGGTCCTGGCGCTGATCGTCGTCTACGCCAGTGTCCAGACCGACTCGTTCCTCAGCTCGAACAACCTGCTGAACGTGCTCCGCCAGGTCAGTGTCGTCGCGGTGATCGCCGCCGGGCTGACCCTGCTGATGACGGCCGGCGGGATGGACTTCTCGATGGGCGGCAACGTCGCGGTGACCACCGCGGTCGCCGCGCAGATGCTCGCCCACGGTCAGCCGGCCTGGCTCACGATCGTCGCCTCGATCGCTCTGGCGATCGTGATCGGCCTGGTCAACGGCGTTGTGGTGACGTTCACGAGCGTGGCGCCGTTCGTCGCGACGCTGGCGACGGCGACCCTGCTGGACGGCGTCGCCCTGCTCGTGATCAACGGGATGAGCGTCTCGATCGGCGATCACCTGTTCGCGCTCGGCAACGGCCGGACGTTCGGCCTGCCCAACCTGGTCTTCGTGGCGGCGCTGGTGCTGGTCCTGACCGCGCTGGTGATGCGCTACACCACGTTCGGGCGGGATGCGTTCGCGATCGGCGGCAACGAGGACGTGGCCCGGTTGAGCGGGATCAACGTCGTACGCGACAAGCTTGTTCTCTATGGTCTCGCCGGTGCGCTCTCCGGGCTCGCCGGGATCATGCTCCTCTCCCGGCTGGCCGCCAGCAGCCCCGGCACCGGTGGCCTGCAAC
>KL571331.1:23496-25550 GCA_000715855.1 Actinoplanes liguriensis | reverse complement strand
GCAACTGCAGCTCACGGCGGTCGCCGCGGTCGTCATCGGCGGCACGTCGCTGGCCGGCGGGCGCGGCACGGTCGGCGGCACGGTGCTCGGCGTCCTGCTGCTCGGCGTGGTCGCCAACGTTCTGAACCTGCTCCAGATCTCGTCGTACTACCAGCAGATCTCGGTCGGCGCGGTGCTCCTGATCGCGGCGATCGCGAACCTGCTCCAGCGACGACGGCACTGAGATCCCCCGTTCATCTCCGTGAATTTCGCACCCTTCGGATGGAGATATAAGATGAAAAACCGGATTTCCCGTACGGCGATAGCAGCGCTCTGCGTCCTCTCCCTGGCCGCCTGCGACAAGGCGGACGGGACGAGCGGCGGTGACACCAAGTCCTTGACCCTCGGCTTCGTCAACGGCGCGACCACCGAGTTCCACACCTGCCTGGAGAAGGCGATCAACAACGCGGCCGCCACGGCCGGCGCCAAGGTCGTCTCCGCCAACTCGAAGCAGGACCCGGCGGCCGAGCTCAGCAACATCGAGGACATGATCTCGCGCAACGTCAGCGCCATGATCGTGCAGACGGTGAACTCAGACGCGCTGAAGAACGACGTCGCCAAGGCCAAGGCGGCGAACATCCCGATCTTCCTGACCTCGGTGATCACCGACGACACCAGCAGCATCCTGGGGGCGGCGGTGATCGACCTCAAGGGCGTCGGCAAGCTGGACGCGGACTGGGTCGCCAAGGACGCCGGCACCACGCCGGCCGAGGCCGGCATCATCGCGGGCGCCCCGGGTGCGGCCTCCGACCTGCTGGTCGGCGGTTTCAAGGACGCGCTGCCGGCGACCGTCACGGTGGTGGGCAACCAGCCGGGCATGTTCAACCGGCAGAAGGCCCAGGACGTCGCCGACAACATGATCCAGGCGCACCCGAACCTCAAGTACGTCTTCGTCGCGAACGAGGACATGGCGTTCGGCGCCTACCAGGCGTTCCAGGCGGCCGGCAAGAGCGTCAAGATCGTGACCGTCAACGGCACCGACGACGGCCTGGCCGCGGTCAAGGACGGCAAGTTCGCGGCGACCGTCGCCAACTCGGCCAACGACATGGGGCAGCTCGCCGTGAAGAACACGCTCGCCCTGCTGAAGTCGGACGCGTCCACGCAGAAAATCGCGAACGTGCCCTTCGAGCTCATCACCAAGGACAACCTGGATGAGGCTCCGCAGTACTGCCTGAAGGGCTGACGTCGCACCGGTCGTGGAGGGGCGGGGCCCCGTTCCTCCACGGATTTCGCTGGAGGATCCATGGATCGCATTCTGGTCATGCGCAGTTTCGTGACGGTCGCCAAGGTCGGCAGCTTCAGCGGCGCCGCCAAGCAGCTCGGCACGTCGGGCTCGCTCATCTCCCGGCACGTCGCCGACCTGGAGAAGCAGCTCGGCGTCCACCTGGTCAACCGCACCGCGCGGTCGGTCAGCCTGACCGAGCCGGGCGTCCGGTACAGCGAGTTCGCGCAGCGGATCCTCGACGAGATCGACGCGGAGGACGCCAGGATCGCCGAGGCGCACGACCGCCCCGAGGGCCCGCTCTCGATCATCTGTCCCAAGTGGATCGGCGGCATGGACCTCGGTGACGCCATCGCCGAGTTCGCGGTCAGCCACCCGAGGATCGCCGTGCGGTACGAGCTCGGCGGGATGTCCGACCGCACGTACGACTTCCTCGACTCCGGCTTCGACGTCGCGTTCCACACCCGCGACCTGCGCGACTCCAGCGTCCGGCTCAAGCGCATCGCGTCGCTGCCGTTCGTGCTCTGCGCGTCACCCGGTTACGTCGAGGAGCACGGCTTGCTCACCGACCCGAACGACCTGGGCGACCACGACTGCCTGGTGCACGTGAACGACCCGGTCTGGCGGATCGGCCACGGCCACGCCAGCACGCTGCACAAGATCCGGAACATCGCGTTCCAGTCCAACTCGTACATCGCGCTGCTGAAAGCGGCCGTGCACGGGCGGGGCATCGCCCTGCTGCCGAGCCGCTCCGCCTACGACGAGCTGGTCGACGGCCGGCTGCGGGTGCTGC
>KL571331.1:22079-23255 GCA_000715855.1 Actinoplanes liguriensis | reverse complement strand
ACGCGATCTACGGCCCGTCCGCACAGGTGCCCCGCAAGGTCGAGGTCTTCCTGGGTTTCCTGACGAAATGGTTCGCCGAGAATCCGCTCCCGGTATTCGAGCAATGAAGGGTTGCGAATTTCGTGGGGTCGGGCGGCGGAACACGATCCTAGGATCGGAAACGACTGATCGGAAAGGCAGGCGACGGTGGGAGTACAGCGCATCGAGTCGGTGATTTACACCGTCGACGATCTCGCCACGAACATTCGATTCTTTGACGATTTCGGCCTGAGCCTGGAATGGGCCGACGACATGACCGCGGTGTTCCGCACCCGGATCGGCCAGTCACTGCGACTCGAAACGCACGACCGGCCCGATCTGCCGCCGGCCCTGGAGCAGGGCCCGACGGTGCGGGAGATCATCTGGGGCGTCGACACCCCGGCTGAGCTCGCTCGGCTGGCGGCCAGGGTCGGGGCTTCCCGGAGCGAGGACGGGGTCTTCCGCACGGTCGACAGAACCGGCTTCGGTGTCGGACTGTCGCTCGCCGACATTTCGTCATATGTCCCATCTGCGCCTCGGCCCGCGAACACCACGGGCGCGGTCAACCGCGTCAACCAGGCGCTCAGCTCCGTCGGCCGGGTCCGCCCGATCCGGATGTGCCACGTGGCACTGAACATCCCCAAGGCCGGCCAGGAGGAGGCCGTCGCGTTCTACGTCGACGGGCTGGAGTTCATCCCCACCGACGTGGTCAAGCCGATGGGCACGTTCATGCGCGTCGAGGGCGACACCGACCAGCACAACTTCCTGCTCTGTCACCGGCCGGACCGGGCCGGGATCAACCACGTCTCGTACGAGGTGGCCGGCTTCGACGACGTGATCGAGGGCGGCAACTGGATGATCGAGCAGGGCTGGCAGGAGGCCCGCAAGCTCGGCCGGCACACGGTCGGCTCGAACGTCTTCCGGTTCGTCCACGCCCCCTGCGGCGGCCGCGTCGAGCTGGCCGCCGACATGGACCGGGTCGACGACACGTACGGCACGCGCGTGCACGAGACCACGCCGCCGCACCACATCTGGACCCTGCGCAGCTCCCGGGAGAGCTCATGACGGATTTGTCCCTGTATATCGACGGTGCGTTCGCGACGACCGAGCGGACGACGCCGGTGCTGAACCCGGCGACCGAGGAGGTCATCGGCCAAC
>KL571331.1:20367-21827 GCA_000715855.1 Actinoplanes liguriensis | reverse complement strand
TCGCCCCCCTGCCGCTCGCGAGCACCCACGATCTCGACCGGGCGCTCGCGGCGGCGGACAAAGGCTTCACGGTGTGGAGGTCCACCCCGATCGCCGAGCGCACCGCAATCCTGCTCAAGGCTGCCGCCCTGCTCACCGAGCGCGCCGATCACGTCGGCCGGGTCATGACGCGGGAACAGGGCAAACCGTTCCCGGAGGCGCGCGGCGAGGTGCTGCGCGTCGCCGGTGCGCTGCGCTGGGACGCCGAGGACGCCCGCCGGGCGTACGGCCGGATCATCCCCTCCGCCGGCGACACGGTGCTGAGCGTGCGGCAGGAGCCGGTCGGCCCGGTCGCCGCGTTCACCCCGTGGAACTTCCCGGCCGGCTCGCCGATGCGCAAGATCGCCGGAGCCCTCTCGGCCGGCTGCTCGATCGTCATCAAGGCGTCCGAGGAGACCCCGGGCACCGCCGTCGAGCTGGTCAAGTGCTTCGCCGACGCGGGGCTGCCGGCCGGCGTGCTCAACCTGGTCTTCGGCGACCCGGCCGAGGTGTCGTCGCACCTGATCGCGGACGACCGGATCCGCCTGGTCGCCTTCACCGGCTCGGTCCCGGTCGGCAAGCTGCTCGCCGCGCAGGCCGGCGCCGCGATGAAACCGTCCCTGATGGAGCTCGGCGGCCACGCCCCGGTGATCGTCGCCGCGGACGCCGACCCGGTGCGGGCCGCGCAGAAGGCCGCGTTCGCCAAGTTCGTCAACGCCGGTCAGGTGTGCACGTCGCCGAGCCGCTTCCTGGTCCACTCCTCGCTGTACGACGCGTTCGTCGACGCTTTCCTGGCCGCCACCGATCGCGTGGTCGTCGGCGACGGGCTCGACGAGGGCGTGACCATGGGCCCGCTCGCGAACCCGCGCCGGCTCAAGGCGATGGAGGAGCTCGTCGCCGATGCCGTCAGCCGCGGTGCCGCACTGCGCAGGGGCGGTGAGCGGCTGGACCGGCCCGGTTTCTTCTTCGCGCCGACCGTTCTCACCGACGTCCCGGCGGACGCGCGCGTGATGGTCGAGGAGCCGTTCGGCCCGATCGCGCCGATCGTCGGGTTCGACGACCTCGACGAGGCGCTGCGGATCGCGAACTCGCTGCCGTACGGGCTCGCGGCCTACGGCTTCACCCGGTCGTCGAAGACCGCCGAGACGATGATCCGCGGTTTCGAAGCGGGCATCCTCTCGATCAACCACTGTGGCGGGTCGGTCCACGAGGCGCCCTCCGGCGGGGTGAAGTCCAGCGGGTACGGCCGTGAGGGCGGACCCGAGGGCCTGGAGGCGTACCTGGTCACCAAGCGCGTCTCGCACCTGCTGGTGGACTGATCATGAGGTACAGCCGCATCCAGCTCGGCGGGCGCCCGGTCTGGGCCGAGATCGCCGACGGCCTGGCGCACGTGGTGGACAGATCGCCCCTCGAAGCGGAGCCGCACCGCCTCGATCAGCGGC
>KL571331.1:19935-20053 GCA_000715855.1 Actinoplanes liguriensis | reverse complement strand
CCTCCCCGGCGTCTTCTACGCGGTCGGCTTCAACTACCGCAGCCATGTCGAGCACTACGGCGCGAAGGCCCCGGAACGCCCCGAGGTCGGCTACCGCGCGAACAACGCCCTGACCGGC
>KL571331.1:15762-19689 GCA_000715855.1 Actinoplanes liguriensis | reverse complement strand
GATGTGTATAAGAGACAGCGACGTGACGGGCCGGTTCGAGGCCGAGGGCGAGGTCGTCGCGGTGATCGGGCGGACCCTGCGACGCGCGAGCAGGGACGAGGCACGGGAGTCGATCTTCGGCTGGACGATCGGCAACGACGTCTCCGCCCGCGAGTGGCAGCACGCCGACCGCACGTTCTGGCGCAGCAAGAACAGCGACACGTTCAAGCCGATGGGCCCGTGGATCGAGACGGACGTCGACCCCCTGGCGCAGACGACGACGGTTCGGATCGACGGCGACGTGCGGGCCGAGTTCGCCACCGGCGACATGATCTTCGACCCGTTCGACTTCATCGTCGAGACCACGAAGTACCTGACCATGCACCCCGGCGACGTGCTCTGGATGGGCGCCGACAGCAACGTCCAGCTTGAACCGGGCCGCACCGTGGAGATCGAGATCAGCGGCATCGGCACGTTGTCGAACCCCGTCCTGGAGGAAAGATGAGCAACGCTCCGAAGTACATCCACCACGTGAACTTCCCGACCACCGACCCCGAGCGGACCAAGGAGTGGTACTCCAAGGTCTTCGGGCTCAAGGCGATCACGCCGAAGAGCAACACCAAGGTGGTCCTGATGACCCGGGGCAACTTCGATCTGCACTTCACGCCGGTCGAGGAGATGGACCGGATGGCGCCGTACCACTTCGCCATCGAGGTGGAGGACTGGGACGAGTTCCTGGCGCACCTCTCCGAGCTCGGCATCCGGCACACCCGGCCGGTCGAGCGGCCGGAGAACCAGTCGAAGTTCTGCTACATCCACGACCCCGACCACACCATGATCGAACTCGTCTACCACGGAAAGCGGCCCGCCTGATGCCATTGGTGAACTCATTCGACGGCGCCAAGATCTATTACGAGCGTCACGGCGAGGGGCCGGCGATCCTCTTCGTACACGGCTCCGGCGGTCACCACGCGGCCTGGTGGCAGCAGGTCACCGCGCTGCGGGACCGTTACACCGTGGTCACCGTCGACCTCCGCGGCTTCGGCCGGTCCGACTCCTCGATGCCGGAGTTCGACGGCCAGGACTTTCCCGGTGACCTGATCGCCGTCCTGGACGCCGAGGACCTGCGCGACGTGCTGCTGGTCGGCCAGTCGATCGGCTCGGTCGCCGCCCTGCGCGCCGCTCTCCAGCGCCCCGACCGGGTGGCCGGCGTCGCGCTCGGCCACTCGCTCGGCGGGCTCGACCACCCGGAGCTCTCCGAGCTGGTCGCGGCCGACCGGGCCGAGGCGGTCAAACTGCCCGTCATCGACCGGCTGATGAGCAAGCGATTCCAGGCGGAGGAACCCGCGAAGACCTTCCTGTTCCAGCAGATGGGCACGTTCAACGTGGCCAAGATGGCCGACCTGCGGAACCTGTCGACCGGCGGGCCGACCATCGAGGAGATCGTCGCCTCCGGCGTGCAGATCTGGTTCCTCGCCGGGGAGACCGACGCGGTGCTCAGCGTCGCGACGGTGAAGCGCGCGCACGAGCTGGTCAAGGGCTCGCATCTGTCGGTCGTGCCGGGCGCCCCGCACTCGATGTACTGGGAGTCGCCCGACCTCTACAACGCCGCCGTGGCGGAGATCCGAGAGGCACTGTCTTGAGTAAGTTGACCCTCGCGGAGGCCGAGGAGATCCTGGCCGGCACCCTTGCGCGCGGCGCGGAGCTGGGCAAGGCGCTCAGCGTCGCGGTCGTCGACGCCGGCGGCCACCTGATCTCCGTCAAGCGCTCCGACGGCGCCCGCGCGCTGACCCCGAGCATCGCGATCGCCAAGGCGTACAGCTCGGCGATCATGGAACGGCCCACGAACATGCTCTACGACTGGGCGAACAGCAACCCCGGCTTCTTCGCCCAGCTCTCGACCATGGCGTCGCACCCGATCGTGGCGACCGAGGGCGGCGTGACGATCAAGCGGGACGGGGAGATCCTCGGCGGTCTCGGCGTCTCCGGCGGCACCCCCGCCGAGGACCAGACGGCCTGCGAGGAAGTGCTGACCGAGCTCGGCTACGAGATGACCTTCGCGGCCTGGGGCCGAAGTGGCGAGGGGAAGAGCCGTGGCTGACACCTTCAAGTTCCGGATCGACCACCACGGCAGCCTGGTCCGCCCGGCCGAGCTGCTCGCGGCCCGCGCGTCCGGCGACCCGGACCTGCGGGCGATCGAGGACGCGGCGATCGCGGAGGCGGTCCGCCGCCAGCGCAGGCTCAGCCTTACCGTGGTCACCGACGGCGAGTTCCGCCGGGCCGACTTCCGCAGCGCGGTGCTCGACGCGGTGCACGGGCTCGCCGACGGGAAGCTGACCACCGACCGGACGCTGGTCGCCGACGACGTGGCGGCGCTGACCACGCTGACCCAGATCCCGGTGAAGGCGACCCTGCCGTCGCCGGCCTACCTCGCGGCGCAGCTCTTCGAGCCGGGCGGGGCCTGGGGGAGTTCCCGTGAGCTGGGGCTGGCGCTCGCGGCGATCGTGCGGGATGAGATCGCGGCGATCATCGCGCGCGGGGTCCGCTATATCCAGATCGACAACCCCGGGTACGCGGGCCTGCTGACCGGTGCGGGCAGCGCCCTTGATCTCGATGAGGCTATCGAGATCGACTCGCTCGCGGTGACGCTGGACGACAAGCCGTTCAACGTGCGCATCGGGATCTGTCCCCTCTTCTCCGCAGCGGAAGCCGACGCCGCCGTCGCGGAGAAGCTTTTCGCGAGCGTGCCCGTCGACCGCTGGATCCTGCCGTTCGACAAGGGCACGAACGCGGAGGCCACCCTGCTCCGGGCCGTCCCCGCGGAGAAGGACGTCTGCCTCGGCATCGTCGACCCCACGACCGCCCGGCTCGAGGAGATCGACACGATCATGGACCGGATGGACGTCGTCGGCGGCATCCGCGACCTGGAGGACGTGGCGGTCAGCCCGAGCGCCGGCTTCTCCCCGACGGCCGGCGGCAACGCGATCGGCGTGGAGGACCAGTGGCGCAAGCTGACTCACGTGGAGACCATCGCCCGGATGTGCTGGGGCAACGAGCTCTAGTGAAAAGGGGCCGAGCGGCCCCCTTTCTCAGATGACCTCGGCGAATGTGACCGTGCGGTCGGTCAGCACCGGCCGCACGATCCTCACGATGTACTCGGCGAAATGGTCGCTCGCCGCGTGCGCGTCGAATCCGGCGCGATCCACGTAGACCTCGTAGAGCACGAATCCGCCGTCGGTGCTGTGCACCACGTACTCGAGGTTCCCGGGCTCCTCCCGGGTGTGCTCACGCATCTTCAGCAGTGAGTCCCGGACCAGTTCGGTGTCCTGGGGCGCGCACCGGTAGTGCGCGATGACGGCAAATGCCACGACTTCCTCCACACGGTTGTCACTGCGGAGATTCCAGCAAAGAAATGGGTGCGCGGGGCGCAACCAATGTATCCGCCGCAACGCATGGTCCCGCCCATTCGGCGGTTCCTACCATTCGCGATATCCGAAGCGCTCTGGAGGGGTGGAGATGTCCGTTCGCACGATGGAGACCTTGGCCGGGGGCCGCTGGGTCGGCGCCGGGAGCTGGGTCGACGTCTTCGACCCGAGCGACGTGCGGGAGCCCTTCGTCCGGGTCCCGGCGCTCACCGCCGAGCAGGTCACCGAGATCTACGCGGCGGCCCGGGCGGGCTTCACGGTGTGGCGGGCCACCTCCGCGATCGAGCGGTCGAAGATCCTCGCCAAGGCGTCGGTGCTGCTGCGGGTGCGGGCCGCCGAGATCGCCGAGGCGATCACCCGGGAGAACGGCAAGACCCTCGCCGAGGCGCGCGGCGAGGCCGAGAAGGTCGCCGACTTCTTCGAGTACTACGCGGCGGCCGGCCGTGAGGAGTACGGCTCGCTGATCCACGACGCGCGTCCGGACACCCGGGCCGGCTACCAGCGGGAGCCGCTCGGCGTGGTC
>KL571331.1:9184-15611 GCA_000715855.1 Actinoplanes liguriensis | reverse complement strand
GGCGGGAGCCGCTCGGCGTGGTCCTCGCGATCGCCCCCTGGAACGACCCGATGATCACCCCGGCCCGCAAGCTCGCCCCGGCTCTCGCGGCCGGCAACGCGGTTGTGCTCAAACCGGCCGGCGAGACGCCCACCTCGGCGTTGCACCTCGCCCGGGCGCTGCACGACGCGGGCGTCCCGGCCGGCGTGGTCAACGTCGTCACCGGCCGTACGGCGGAGATCTCCGACGCGCTGCTCGACGACCCGCGGATCGCGGCGGTCACGTTCACCGGCGGCAACGAGGTCGGCGAGGCGCTACGGGTGCGGCTCGCGGCGCGCGGCGTGCGCTTCCAGTCCGAGCTCGGCGGCAAGAACGCGTCGGTCGTGCTGGCGGACGCCAACCTGGAGCAGGCCGCCACCGGCGTCGTCGCGGCGTCGTTCGGCCAGTCCGGGCAGCGCTGCACGGCGACCAGCCGGGTGCTCGTCGACCGCGCGGTCTACTCGGAGTTCCTGCCGCTGCTGCGGGCGAAGGTCGCCGCGCTGACGACCGGCCAACTGGTCAGCAAATCGCACCAGGGCAGCGTGCTCGGGCACATCGCCGGCGCGGTCAAGCAGGGCGCCCGGATCGAGCTGGGCGGCGGGGAGGCGCCGGGGTTCGGCTGCGGCGTCGAGCCGACGATCCTGCTGGACGTCACCCCCGAGATGGACGTGTGGCGCGAGGAGGTCTTCGGGCCGGTCATCGCCGTACGGGAAATCGATGGTCTTGATGAGGCGATCGAGGCGGTCAACGACTCACGGTTCGGGCTCGCCGCGGCCGTCTTCACGGACAGCCTCGCGGCGGCGAACCGCTTCATCGCCGAGGCCGACTGTGGACAGATCGCCGTCAACACCACGACGAGCGGCTGGGACGTGCATCAGCCGTTCGGTGGCTTTCGCGACTCCGGCTCGGCTTTCAAGGAGCAGGGCGCCGAGGCGTTGCGGTTCTATACCAAGGTCAAGACGTTCGCCGTCCACTTCGGCTGAACGCAACGACCTATGAAAGAGGCGGAACATTGATGGCTGACGAGACCATCGGGATCGTCGGGGCCGGCATCGTCGGCCTGGCGATCGGCCGGGAGATCACCCTCCGGCGGCCGGGCGTCAAGGTCGTGGTGCTGGAGAAGGAGCACGACCTGGCGCTGCACCAGACCGGCCACAACTCCGGGGTGGTGCACGCCGGCATCTACTACACGCCGGGCAGCCTGAAGGCCGAGCTGTGCACGCGCGGGCGCCTGCTGCTCAAGGAGTACTGCCGGGAGCGGAAGATCGCCTACGACGAGTGCGGCAAACTGGTCGTCGCGGTCCGGGCCGACGAGCTCGGGCGGCTCGACAACCTGGAGAAACGGGCGCGGGAGAACAACGTGCCCGGATTGCGCCGGGTCGATCCGGCCGGGATCCGCGAGATCGAGCCGCACGCCGCCGGCCTCGCCGCGCTGCATTCCCCGGAAACCGCGATCACCGATTTCCCGGGAATCGCGCGGGCCTTCGCCGACGACATCGTCGCCGCCGGGGGAGAGGTCCGCTTCAACTGGCCGGTCGACGGGATCAGCGTTCAGGCCGGCCGCACTGAGGTCACCTCGGGGGAGAACCGGCTGGTCGTCGACCGGTTGATCGTCTGCGCCGGGATCCATTCGGATCGGGTCGCCAGGCTGGCCGGTGATCAGCAAGAGCCGATCATCATTCCGTTCCGCGGTGAATACATGCGGGTGTCCGATGCGAAGGCGGACATGGTCCGGGGCATGATCTACCCCGTTCCCGACCCGCGGTACCCGTTCCTCGGCGTGCACTTCACCCGCCGCGTGACAGGTGTCGTGGAGGTCGGCCCGAACGCGGTGCTCGCGACCGCGAAAGAGGGCTACAAACGCTCGAACCTCTCCGTTCCGGATCTGGCTGCGCTCGCTGCCTGGCCGGGCTCCTGGAAGATGGCGAAACAGCACTGGCGGACCGGCGTCAAGGAGGTACGCGGTTCGCTCTCCAAGAGCCGTTACATGGCCGAGGCGATGCAGTACGTCCCGGAGATCGGCGCCGCCGACGTGGTCCGTTCCGGCGCGGGAGTGCGCGCTCAGGCCCTGGATCGCGACGGCAGTCTCGTCGACGACTTCCGTATTCACCGTCTCGGCGCGGTAACCGCTGTTCGCAATGCGCCGTCACCTGCGGCGACGTCATCCCTGGCGATCGCCGAGCACGTGGTGACCGCTGTTTTCGACTAACGCATTCGTGCAAGAACCGATTGCACGCTACGGACTCCGCACCGCCGGAAATCCCCCATAGCGTCTTTCACAACCGGCTCGGTTCTCACCCCGGCTCGAAAGGAAAACCATATGTTCGTCGTCGACTCCCAGGTGCACATCTGGAAGGAAGAGACCCCGGACCGCCCCTGGGTTCCGGGTGCTCGCGAGCGGATCCGGCTGAACGGTCACCGGGAGGACCCCTTCTCGTACGAGGAGTGCCTGGCGCTGATGGACGAGGCCGGCGTCAACCGGGCCCTGATCCTGCCGCCGTCCTGGGAGGGCGACCGCATCGACTACGCGCTCGAGGCGTGCGAGGCCCACCCCGACCGGTTCGGCATCATGGCCCGGATCCCGCAGAACAAGCCGGCCGAGGGTGCGGCGATGCTGCGGGACTTCGCGCAGAACCCGTACATCAAGGGCACCCGCCTGACCTTCCACCGCCCGATCGACCGCAACTGGATGATCGACGGCACCAACGACTGGTACTGGCCGCTCGCCGAGGAGCTGAGCATCCCGACCATGGTGCACGCGCCGATCTGGAAGGCCGAGCTGGGCGCGATCGCAGGGAAGCACCCCGGCCTGAAGATCATCATCGACCACATGGGCATCATGGCCCGCTGCGTCGACGACGCCATCGGCTACTGGGTCTCGGAGACCGCCGACCTGGCCAAGCACCCGAACATCTACGTGAAGGTGTCGGCGCTGCCCGGTTACTCGACGCAGCCGTTCCCGAACCTGAACATCGAGAAGTACGTCCGTGAGATGGTGGACAAGATGGGCCCGCAGCGCTGCTTCTGGGGCACCGACATCACCCGCCTGCTGGGTCACGGCCTGAGCTACGTGGAGACCATCGAGCAGTTCACCAAGCACTACGACTTCACCGCCGAAGAGCTTGAGTGGATCATGGGCCGGGGCATCTGCGAGGTTCTCGGCTGGCCGATCACGCCGACCTCGACCGGGAACTGACATGGCTTCGCACTCCGATGGCGGCGACGCGGTCATCAGCGCGTTCAACGCGGCCGGGGCGGACTGGATCTTCTCCTCACCGGGGTCCGAATGGGCCCCGGTGTGGGAGTCGCTGGCCCGCCGCCACCGGGACGGACTGCCCTGCCCGCGCTACCTGGACCTGCTGCACGAGACCGTGGCGGTCGGCATGGCCACCGGGTACGCCCTGGTCACCCGCCGCACCCAGGGTGTGCTCCTGCACGCCGGACCGGGCCTGCTCCAGGGCTCGATGGCGGTGCACGGCGCGCTGCTCGCCGGCGCGCCGATGGTGGTCGCCTCCTCCGAGTCGATCACCTACGGCGACGGGCCGGGCCCCGACCCGGGCGGCCAGTGGTACCGCAACCTGTCGGTGGTCGGCGGCCCGCACATGATGGCCGCGCCGTTCACCAAGTGGTCGTCGCAGGCCGCGAGCGTGCACACGCTGCCCACCATGATCACGCGCGGCGCCGAGCTGGCCGCGAAGTCCCCGGCCGGCCCGGTCTACCTGAACATTCCCCTCGAAGTGCTGCTCGACCCGTGGGAGCCCGTTCCGCTGAAATCGGTCGCCCCGCACGGCAACACGGTCAGCACCGCCGAGGACATCCAGGCCGTTCTGGAGCTGCTGGCGGCGGCGTCGAACCCGGTGATCATCACCGAGACCACCGGCCGTGAGCCGGGCGGTTTCGAGGCGCTCGTCGAGTTCGCCGAGGCGCTGCGCATCCCGGTCGTCGAGCCGGCCTCCGCGGTCTGCGCGAACTTCCCCCGCGACCACGAGCTGCACGCCGGCGGCGAGATCGAGTCCTTCGTGGACACCGCCGACGTGATCGTGCTGCTCAACTGCCGCGCGCCGTTCTACCCGCCGTCGCGCGAGCCGGCCCTCGCCAAGATCGTGGTGATCGACGAGCAGCCGCAGCGCCCGCACGTCGTCTACCAGGTCCTCAACGCCGATCTCTATCTCGAAGGCGGCGTCGCGGCCACGTTGCGTGAGCTGGCGGTCAGATTCAAAGAGCAAGGATTTCCCGTACGGACATGGGACGCGACCCGGCACGACGAAGAGCTCGCGTCCGTTGCCGCCGCTGAGGAGCGTGCCGCGTCGTCGACGTCGATCGACCCGGTTCTCGTGGCCGCCACGCTCCGTTCCCTGGTCGGCGCCGACGGGATCGTGGTCGACGAGACGATCACGCACAGCCGTGTCGTGCAGCGCCACCTGCAGGCGACCCGGCCGGATTCGTACTTCTACGTGCAGGGCGGCCTCGGTCAGGGGATGGCCGTCGCGCTCGGCGTGAAGCTGGCCGCCCCTTCTTCCCTGGTCGCGCTGACCATCGGCGACGGGGCGTTCCTCTACAACCCGATCGTCCAGTCCCTGCAGGCCGCCCGCGCCAACGGGCTGCCGCTGCTGATCGTGGTCTTCAACAACACCGAATACCGGTCGATGAAGATGAACCACCTGCGCTTCTACCCGCAGGGCGCGGCCGTCGAAACCGGCGAGTTCCTCGGCAACGACCTCGCCGGCCAGCCCGACCTGGCCGCGTTCGCGGAACCGTTCGGCATGCACGGCGAGACCGTCACCCGGCCGGACGAGGTGCGGCCCGCGCTGGAACGGGCGCTCAAGGCCGTACGCGGAGGAACCACCGCGATCGTCAACATCCGCGTCTCCCGATAGGAACCCTCCGATGCCCGCACCCAAGGTGATCGTCCCCGCGGACGACCTTCGTTCCCTCGCCACGGCCCTGTTCACCGCGGCCGGCGTCGGCGCGGAGCACGCCGCCGTGATCAGCGACGTCCTGACCTGGGCCAGCCTGCGCGGGGTCGACTCGCACGGCGCGTCCCGGGTGCCCCGCTACCTCGAACTGCTCGACTCCGGCGAGGCCAACCGCGCGCCGTCGCTCAGCTTCGCGTCGACCACCCCCGCGGTCGCCGTCCTCGACGCCGACCGTGCGCCCGGCCCGGTCGCCCTGAGCGCGGCCGCGAACGAGGCGGTCGCCCGCGCCCGCACCAACGGCGCCGGCATCGTCGGCGTCCGGCAGACCGTCCACACCGGAGCGATCGGCTACTACACCTCGGCGATCGCGGCGCGGGGGCTCGTCGGGATCGCGTTCGTCGCCGGGATGCCGAACATGGCGTACCCCGGCGTGAAAGGCGCCGCGGTTGCCACCAGCCCGCTGTCGATCGCCGTCCCGGCGCCCGGCCACGCACCGGCCCTGCTCGACATGGCCACCGCGGGCATCGCGCTCGGCAAGATCGCCCAGTACCGCAACGCCGGTAAAGAGCTCCCGGCGGGGACGGCCGCGACCGCTGACGGCGTACCCACCACCGACCCGAACCTCGCCAAGCTCCCGCTCCCGCTCGGCGGCGTCAAGGGCGCCGGCATGTCCCTGGTCTTCGAACTGCTCACCAGCGTGCTGGTCGGCGCCCCGATCCTCAGCTCCTTCCACTCGGACGACCCGCAGGGCCGGGTGCACCGCCAGAATGCCCTGATCATCGCCCTGGACCCGGCCGCCTTCGGCTCCGGCGACGACTTCGGCCCGGCCGTCGGCGCGACCCTGGACACACTCAAGGGCCTGACCCGCGCCTCCGACGACGAGGAGATCCGCTACCCGGGCGAGAACAGCGCCGGGGTCGCCGAGTCCCGGGCGGCCAAAGGCATCCCGGTGGCGGCCAAGGTCTGGGCAGAACTGCAGGTAGCGGCCGAGAAGCTCGGCGTCGCCCTGCCCGCCACCGCCTGAGTCACGTTATCCACACTGGCGGGTTGTCCACAGCCCACCAGCGGGCGGGCGCCGTTCCGCGCGACAATGTTTGGTGGGTACGGCGCCCCCCTCTGGGCGGGGTTTGCGCGCGGTCGCCCCACAGGTTCGGCCGCCCCCCGACCCGCCGCAGCCAGGACGAAAAGGAACGCCCGGACCGCGCAGCCCGAGCGTTCCTTCTCCACGTTCCCCCTTGCGCCGGCCGCAGCCGCGCGCCGCCCCCTGCCCTAGCGGTAGCTGAAACGGCTCACCAGCTGCGTGAGATCCTCCGCGAGCGCCGCCAACTCGGAAGCCGCCTGCTGACCGGCAGCAACCGTCATGGTGCTCTGCTCGGCCGCACCGGACACCCCGTTGATGTTGCGGGCGATCTCGGACGCCCCGGCCGCGGCGGTCGCCACGTTGCGGTTCATCTCGGCGGTCGTCGCGGTCTGCTCCTCGACGGCCGACGCGA
>KL571331.1:8730-8950 GCA_000715855.1 Actinoplanes liguriensis | reverse complement strand
GGTCTGCTCCTCGACGGCCGACGCGATCGTCGTCTGGAACTGGTTGATCTTCTCGATGACCTCGCCGATGCGGACGATCGCGGCGACCGCGCTCTCGGTGTCGGCCTGGATGGCCTGGACCCGCTGGGAGATGTCCTCGGTCGCCTTCGCGGTCTCCTGCGCGAGTTCCTTGACCTCGCCGGCGACGACGGCGAAGCCCTTGCCGGATTCGCCCGCGCGG
>KL571331.1:6912-8449 GCA_000715855.1 Actinoplanes liguriensis | reverse complement strand
GGGCGGCCTCGATCGTCGCGTTGAGGGCCAGGAGGTTCGTCTGTTCGGCGATCGAGGTGATCGTCTTGACGACGGCGCCGATCTCCTGGGAGCTGGCGCCGAGTTTGCTGACCGTCTCGGTGGTCTGCGCGACGACCGAGACCGCCTCCATGGTCACGCCCGCGCTGGCCGTGGCGCTCTGCGAGATCTCCTGGATGGCCATCGCCATCTCGTCCGCGCCGGTGGCGACGGTCTGCAGGTTGAACGACACCTCGGCGGCCGAGCCGTTCGCGGCTTCGGCCTGGTCGGTGACCGCCCGTGAGCCGGAGACCGTCTGGTCGTTGATGCGGGTCAGCTCCCGGGAGCTGTGGGCGAGCAGTTGCGCGCCCTCGGCGAGCGCGGTGACCGTTTCCCGTACGGAGGCGGTGGCCTTGTTGACGGACCGGGCCATCGCGCCGATCTCGTCGCGGCCGGATGCGGGCACGGTCAGGTTGAGGTTGCCGGTTGCCATGGCTTCCATCGCCTCGGCGACCGGGTGCAGGCGGCGCGTGATGGAACCGGCGATGAGCAGCGCGAACCCGATGCCGGCGAGCAGCGCCACGCTGAGCGTGACGATCACGTCGCGGCGGGCCGACACGTAGTTGGCGTGCGCCCGGCCCAGCGCCGCGGTCGCGCCCTCCGTCTCGATGCGGGCGAGTTCGCTGACCGCTTCCGACATGCCGCCGACGGAGGTGTTGAAGACCGACGACTGGACCGGCTTGCCGGACTGCACGTCACTGAGTGCCTGCTCGAACGTGGTCACGAACGCGGTGAGCTTCTCGGTCTCGGCGGCGGCCGCGCTGCTCTTCGGCTGGGTCTGGTACTGCTTGAGCAACTCGTCGAGCGTCTGCACGGCCTTGGCGGTGCCCTGCCCGGCGGTGGCGCGTTCGGCGTCGGTGGCGGCGGATCCGGACATCGCGGCGTAATGGGCGATTTCGGCCTGCGCGCCCCGGATCTTGCCGAGCAGGTCGATGTTCGTCATGTTCTGGCTGCGAACGGTCGACATCTGCTCGTCCATGTCGCCCATCCGCACGATCGCCAGGATGCAGGCGCAGGTGACGACGATGGCGATGAGCAGCACGGATGCGAGGATCTTGGTCCGGACCCGGAGGTCGGTGAACCAGCGGGCCAGGACGTTGCCGGTCTGTGCGGTTTCGGCGGAGGACATCGGTGAACTCCCGGGTCCGAGCGAGGAGGGTGTAATACCCCTTTCGTCAGACTTCAGCGGCGGCTGAGGTTTTCCTCCGGGCGGCCGGTACGACGAGCGGGGTGCCGGTCTCCGGGTCGTCGATCACCCGGCAGGGCAGTCCGAAGACGTCCTCGACCAGCGCCGCGGTGAGCACCTCGCCGGGCGGCCCGGCCTTGGCGATCCGGCCGTCGCGCATGGCGATCAGGTGGGTGGCGTAGCGCGCCGCGTGGTTCAGGTCGTGCAGCACCGCGACCAGGGTCCGGCCCTGCCGCTCGTGCAGCTCGGCGCAGAGGTCGAGGACCTCGATCTGGTGCGCGATGTCCAGGTACG
>KL571331.1:2976-6683 GCA_000715855.1 Actinoplanes liguriensis | reverse complement strand
TCCAGGTACGTGGTCGGCTCGTCGAGCAGCAGCAGCGGGGTCTGCTGGGCGAGGGCCATGGCGATCCACACGCGCTGGCGCTGCCCGCCGGAGAGCTCGTCGACGTTGCGGTCGGCCAGGTCGCCGACCCCGGTGGCGGCCATCGACTCCGTGACGACCTGCTCGTCCTCGGCCGACCAGCGGCGCAGCAGGCTCTGGTGCGGGTAGCGGCCCCGGGCGACCAGCTCGGCGACGGTGATCCCGTCCGGGGCGGTCGACGACTGCGGCAGCAGGCCGAGCGTCCTGGCGACGGTCCGGGTGGGCAGCGAGTGCACGTCGCTGCCGTCCAGCAGGACCGTTCCGGCGGTCGGCTTGAGCAGGCGGGACAGCGCTCGCAGCAGGGTGGACTTGCCGCACGCGTTCGGGCCGATGACGACGGTGAACGAGCCGTCCGGGATCTCGACGCTCAGCTCTTCGGCGATGACCCGCTTGTCGTACGCCAGGGTCATTCCCTTGCCGCTCAGTCGGCTCATTCTCGTACTCCCGTGTTGATCATGGATCAGATCCGTCCGGCCTTGCGCTCGCTGATCAGCAGCCAGACCAGGTAGCCGCCGCCCAGCGCGCCGGTGACGACACCGACCGGCAGCGGATAGCCCGAGTGCATGGCCAGCCAGTCCGCGGCGACCGTGAGCAGCGCGCCGATCGCCATCGACGGCAGCAGGTTCGGGCCCGGGGCGCGGGTGACCCGCCGGGCGATGTTCGGCGCGATCAGCGCGACGAACGCGACCGGCCCGGCCGCCGCCGCGGCGCACGACACGACCAGCGACGCGAGAAGCAGCGCGCCGTTGCGCAGCCGCTTGACGGGAACGCCGAGACCGGCCGCGATGTCGTCGCCCATCTCCAGCATCCGCAGGCCCGGCCCGCAGGCGATCGCCAGGACCGGGATGGCGACGATCAGCACGCCGAGCAGCGGCAGCGCCTCCTCCCAGCCCCGGCCGTCGAAGCTGCCGGTGAGCCAGAGCAGGGCCCGCGCGTTCTCCATCTGCACACCCTTGGTCAGCAGCCAGCCCATGATCCCGTTGAGGATCGCGGTCATGCCGACGCCGATCAGGATGAACCGGTAGCCCTGCAGGCCGCGACGGCCGCCGATCAGCTGGATGATCAGGGCGGTCGCGATGCCGCCGGCCACCGCGGCCAGGGAGAGCTGGGTGCTGCTGCCGCCGAGGATCACCACGGCGAGCGCCGCCGTGCCCGCGCCATTGGTGATGCCGAGGATGTCCGGGCTGCCCAGCGGGTTGCGGGTGATCGACTGGAAGATGGCGCCACCGGCCGCCAGCGCCATCCCGACCAGGACCGCGGTGATCACGCGGGGCAGGCGCAGCTCGTTGATGATGAACGCCTGCGCCGCGTTGCCCTGGCCGGCGAGGGTCTTCACCACGTCGGCGGGCGCGATCGGGTAGTCGCCGGTGCCCAGCGTGAGCACGGCCACCGCGGCCATGGCGAGCAGCGCGCCGGCGCCGATCACCACCGAGCGGGAACGGATGATCATCATTTCGCGACTCGCACCAGGTAGAGGAAGAGGGGGCCGCCGAGCACCGCGGTGACCACGCCGACCTGCAGCTCGCCGGGACTGCCCAAAACCCGGCCGAGCACGTCCGCGCCGACCAGCAGCACCGGGGCGAGCACCGCGGTGTAGGGGAGCATCCAGCGCAGGTCCGGCCCGGTGATCGGGCGGACCAGGTGCGGGATCAGCAACCCGACGAAGATGATCGGGCCGCAGGCGGCGGTCGCCGAGCCGCAGAGCAGGGTGACCGCGACGATCACCATGGCGCGGATCAGGCCGGGGCGGGCGCCGAGCGCACGGGCCGCGTCGTCACCGAGCGCCAGCGCGTTCAGCGGGCGGGCCGCCAGCAGCGCGATGATCACGCCCGCCACGACGAACGGGGTCAGCCGCTTCAGCGTGTCGAAGTCCGCGCTGGCCAGGGATCCAACGGTCCAGAACCGTACCTTCTGGATCGATGCGGTGTTTCCCAGCAGAACAGCGCTGACGTACGAGTAGAGCGCCGCATTCAACGCCGCCCCCGCCAGTGCGAGCCGCGCCGGGGTGGCCGCGCGACCGCCGCCGACGGCGTAGACCAGGGCGGTGACCGCGGCCGCGCCGGCCAGCGCGAACCACACGTACCCGGAGAATGTCGCGACGCCGAGGAACGCGGCGGACGTGGCAACGGCGGCCGACGCCCCGGCGTTGATCCCGAGCAGCCCCGGGTCGGCGAGCGGATTGCGGGTCAGCGCCTGCATGATCGCCCCGGCCAGGCCCAGTGCCAGGCCGACGAGCAGGCCCAGCAGGGTCCGGGGGAGCCGCATCTCGTGGACGATCCGGTAGTACGGCGAATCGGGGTCGACCAGCCCGGCCCAGACCTCACCGGGAGTGAGGAAGCGCGCCCCGAAGCCGATGCCGAGCACCAGGACGGCGACCAGCGCCGCCAGCGCGACAAGGAGCCCCGCAGCGCGGCGTACCCGCTGCTCAGGGACGGTGTCGATGGTGGACAGTGGTGGGCTCCCGTTCACTTGCGGCGGATCCTGTTGACGCGCGTCAGGTTCGTTAGGTTAGCCTAACCATTCAGCCGGTCGAGTGACCGGTCTGCTGCCCTGCGAAAGATGTGAGCATGTCTTCTTCCTCCCTGCCCCTGTCCCGTCGTGGCCTGCTCGCCGCCGGTGGCGCCGCCGTCGCCGGCGCGATGCTGAGCGCATGTGGCGGTAAGGATGACGACACGTCCGCGCCGGCCGCCTCGGGCGCCGCGGCGGCGTCCGGCCCGTGGAGCTTCACCGACGACCAGCCCAAGGAGCTGAAGGCGGACAAGGCGCCGTCCAAGATCGTCGCGTTCACCGGCACCGCCGCCGCCCTGGTCGACCTGGGCCTCCAGGACAAGATCGTCGGCGTCTTCGGCGAGACCAAGAAGGCCGACGGCACCGCCGAGGCGCAGGCCGGCTCCCTGGACATCAACAAGGTCCAGATCGTCGGCAACGCGTGGGGCGAGTTCTCCGTCGAGAAGTACGCCGCGCTCACCCCCGACCTGCTGGTCACCCACCAGTTCGACGCCGGCGCGTGGTGGTATGTGCCGGACGAGTCGAAGGACAAGATCCTCGCCGTCTCCCCGAACAACGCCCTGATCACCGTCGGCCGGGTCCCGCTGAACAAGCCGATCGAGCGCTACGCCGAGCTGGCGAAGTCGCTCGGCGCCGACCTGAACGCGCCGGCCGTCACCGCGGCCAAGGCTCGCTTCGAGAAGGCCGCGCAGGACCTGACCGCCGCCGCGAAGGCGTCCGGCGGCATCAAGGTCCTGTTCGGATCCGGCGCCGCGGACATCTTCTACGTCTCCAGCGCGGCCGTCAGCTCCGACCTGATGTACTTCAAGCAGCTCGGCGTCGACCTGATCATGCCCGAGGTCAAGGGCCAGGATTACTACGAGTCGCTGAGCTGGGAGAACGCCGACAAGTACCAGGCGGACATCATCTTCCTGGACGCCCGCACCGGCACGCTGCAGCCGAAGGACCTGACCGCCAAGCCGGCCTGGAACGCGCTGCCCGCCGTCAAGGCCAACCAGGTCTTCCCGTGGCAGGCTGTCCCGATCTACTCCTGGAACGGCGCCGCGCCGCTGGTCGAGGCCATCACCGCCGCGATCAAGAAGTCCAAGAAGCTCGCCTGACCGTCTTCGGACCGCCGCCGG
>KL571331.1:1247-2737 GCA_000715855.1 Actinoplanes liguriensis | reverse complement strand
GGGCGGTTGCCGTCACACCGGCCGGGTCACCACGTCGCCGGTCCAGCGCAGCGCGCCCCGGTCGGCCAGGTAGCGCACGTGCGCCATGGTCTCCGCGACCGCGCCGACCCGCATCGGCCCGATCTCCTCCCACGGCCGCGACCAGGTCAGCCGCGACGCCAGCGCCCAGATCCCCGGCGCCCCGAGCCGCTCGACCGTGGCCACGATCTCGTCACAGCGCTGCTCGTGGTGCGCTCGCAGTTGCCGGGCGCGCGTGGCGATGCCGCGGAACCGGTACTCATGGGCGGGCAGCGCCTCCACCTCGTCGTGCGCGGCGACCTTCACCAGCGACTCCAGGAACGACTCGAGCGGTGACGAGCCGGGCCGCTGCAGGCCGATGTTCGGACTGATCCGAGGCAGCAGATGATCCCCGGTGAGCAGCACGCCCGCGTCGGCGTCGAGCAGGCAGATGTGCCCCGGCGTGTGCCCCGGCGTCCACACCACGGTCAGCGTGCGCCCCTTGACCGGAACCGTGTCACCGTCGTCGAGCAGCACATCCGGCTGGGCGGGCGCGGCCAGCCGATGGCGCCCGATGGTCCCGGCGAGCACGGCGATCTCGTCCTCCGGCACGTGATGGGCGCGCAGCCAGGCGCCGTGCTGCTGCAGCCGTGCCGAGAGCCCGTGATGATCCGAGTGCACGTGCGTGACGACGACGCCCCGCACGTCGTCCGCGGTCGCGCCGGCCGCCCGCAGCCCCTGCTCCAGCGCGGCCCAGCCCTCGTCGCTGTCCCACCCCGGGTCGACCACGACCAGCCCGTCGTCGCCCGGAACGAGATAGGACAACGTGTAGCGCAGCGGGTTGTGCGGAATCGGCACCGGCACCGACCAGATCCCGCCGGCCAGCCGCTCCACCGGCGGCAGCACGCGCGCCGCCCAGGCCTCACGCTGCGCGACACCGGTCACGACGATCGCGTCGTCGGCCGCACGGGTCACCGATGCCATCCTTGAACCCCACTTCCTAGACGACGATTGTCTAGGAATCCGACCCTATGCTGATCGAGAGGGACGCGGCAACGAAAGGCGGCCCGATGTCGGCAACCCCACGCTCCTGGACTTAGGGCCTGTCCTTCCTCGGCAGCGCGGCCACGATCGCGTCGTAGGAGGCGTCGACCGCCTCGAGGATCTCGTCCTCCGGGATCGCGCCCTGCAACCGCAGCGTGTTCCAGCCGTGGCGCCCGATGTAGGCGCTGGCCGAGGCGTCCTCCGGATACCGCGCCAGCCACTCGTCGGCCAGGTCGCGCCCCTTGCCGCACTTCACGCCGACGGTCGTGCCCGTGCTGCCGAGGAACGCGAAGATCTTCGGGCCGACCTTGACCACGACGTCGCCCTCCCAGGGCTCGTCCTGCCAGGCCCCGGGCTTCTCCAGGCAGTGCCGCCGCAATTTTTCCCCGTCCATACCGCAGGGCTTACGGCATCGAGCCGCCGGTGGCAACCTGTCTCTTATACACATC
>KL571331.1:0-1024 GCA_000715855.1 Actinoplanes liguriensis | reverse complement strand
CGGCGTCCGCCGGGTCGGTGCCGGCCGCGATGTCCGCCGCCGCCCACGCGTCGCTGCTCAGCTTCATGAAGCGTTTTCCCTCGTCGGACCCCATCCACGCCATGATCGCCTCGTTGTCGCGGGGCGCATCGGGCGCGGCGAGGTGCATCGCCAGGCCGAGGAAGCCGGAGTCCCACCCGACGCCGACGGCGCCCGGGCCGAACTGGTCCCAGTGGTCGTCGACGTGCGCGATGTGCTCCAGGGAGAATCGGGTGCGCCCGTCGCCCTCCGGGGTGAGCCGCACCTCGATCCAGCTGACGCCGCCGCCGAACTCCCACGTCGCGGCGAACGACCGCGGCTTGTCGCAGGCGGTGATCGTGCCGCCGGCATTCCCCTCGAACTGGTACTTCCCGCCCTCGCGCAGCTCGCCGGAGACCGGCAGGAACCAGCGCTCGATGCGCTCGGCGACGGTCACGACGTCCCACATGTCGTCGATGTCGGTGTCGTAGACCTGGCTGATGGTCAGCACCCGGGCCTCACCGGCCTCCAGGGTCCGGTCGGCGAGCGTGCGCCGGACGGCGTTGATCTGCTCGGTCACGTCAATCATCGGTGCTCCTCGAAGTCGTCGGGCGCGGCCAGTCGCCGCAGTCGTCTGCCGCGGGCGACCTCGGTGGCCATCGCGGTGAGGTGCGGCGTCCAGAACCGCCGGAACCGGCTCAGCCACTCGTCCGCCTCGCGCAGCGCGGTGTCGTCGACCGCGTAGAGCCGGCGGGCGCCGGCCGGTCGGACGGTGGCAAAACCGTTGTCACGCAGCACTTTCAGATGCTGTGACACCGCCGGTTGAGAGATGCCGAACTCGGCACGGATCACCGCGGTGACGGCGCCGGAGGTCTGCTCACCATCGGCGAGCAGCTCCAGGATGCGGCGCCGCACCGGGTCGCCGAGCACATCGAACGCGTGCACAAGCAACACCCTATCAGACTTGACTTATATAAGTGACACCTAAGGAAAGAGAGCAAAAGCGAAATTCAAGATCTTCATTGCC
>KL571330.1:31051-31189 GCA_000715855.1 Actinoplanes liguriensis | reverse complement strand
CTTTGCGTTCTGGGCCGGCCACGGCCCTGCAAAGGTCGGAAGGGTCCCCGCGGGAGCGACGATCTGGACCACAGCGAAGATGGGCAATAAAGAATTTGATCCGAGGTTTTCGGAATTGCGGCGGGAACCATCCGACTC
>KL571330.1:29667-30748 GCA_000715855.1 Actinoplanes liguriensis | reverse complement strand
CCCGCCGCAAATGGTCAGGCGAGCTCGCGCAGGATGTTGACGATGTAGCGCTGATCGTCTTCGGTCACCTTGTGGTGCAGCGGGAGGATCAGCGAGTCGCGCGTGATCCGGTCGGTGACCGGCAGCGGGCCGGGTGTGACGTCGGCGTAGGCCGGCTCCAGGTGGGACGCCATGATGCCACGCCGTGCCGAGACGCCGCGTTTCGCCAGCTCAGCGAGGACGTCGTCGCGACCGGTCCGGTACTCCGGGTTGATCAGCACCCAGAAGGACTGGTAGTTCGTCTGGCCGTGGGCCGGGTCCTTGACCGGGACCAGCCCGTCGATGCCGGACAGCAGCCGCTGGTAGTTCGCGGCCAGTTCGCGACGCTGCGTGACCAGACCGGCGAGCCGGCCCAGCTGCACCAGGCCGACCGCGGCCTGAATATCGGTCATCCGGTAGTTGTAGGCGGTCTCGAGGTACGCCTCCAGCACCGGCTGCGCGCTGGCGTGCCGATCAGCGGCGGACACGTTCATGCCGTGCTCGCGGAGCCGGCGCAGGCGCGCCGCCAGCGTCGGGTCATCGACCGTGACCATGCCGCCCTCACCGGTGGTGAGCACCTTGCGCGGATGGAACGACCACGCGGCGATCGCGGCGCCGGTGCCGGCCGGCTGCCCATAAGCGGTCGAACCGGCGGCGCAGGCGGCATCCTCGACCAGCGCGACACCCCAGCCCTCGGCGGCCTTGCGCAGCCCCACCGTGTCGAACGGCACGCCGCCCTGGTGGACCGCGATGATCGCCCGGGTGCGCGGGGTGCGGACCGCGTCGACCGTCTCGACCGTCAGGTTGCCGGTGGCGAGGTCGACATCCGCGAAGATCGGCGTGGCGCCGACGTAGCGGACCGCGTTCGCCGTCGCGATGAACGACAGCGACGGCACGATGACCTCGTCGCCCGGCCCGAGGTCGTTGACGACCATCGCGAGGTGCAGCGCGGTCGTGCAGGAGCTGACCGCGACACCGTGACCGGCGCCGACCGTGGCCGCGAACTCCTGCTCGAACCGGGCGACCCGCGGACCCTGGGCGACCCAGCCGGAGCGGACGGGGT
>KL571330.1:26698-29472 GCA_000715855.1 Actinoplanes liguriensis | reverse complement strand
GGCGGCCGCCTCGGCCTCCTCCTCGCCCAGCATCGGTATCATGACCGGGATCTTGCGGACGGTGTCGCTCACTTGGACGACCGCCACCAGTCGACGAGGCCCTCCAGGCCCTCGGTGAGACCGATCTCGGCGCGGAAGCCGATGGTCTGCGCGGTGTGCTCGGTCTCGGCGAGGCGGCGGGTGACGCCGTTGACCGCGCGGGCCGGGCCGTGCTCCGGCGTGAGATCCGACTTCATCGCCGCGGACAGCGCGGCCGCCAGCTCCTTGAGGCTGGTCTCCTCGCCGCTGGCGATGTTGAACACCTCGTCGGTGACGTCCGCCTGCGCCGCCAGGATGTTGGCCCGGGCGATGTCGGCGACGTGCACGAAGTCCATGGTCTGCAGGCCGTCGCCGAGAATCAGCGGGGGAGTGCCCGACTCGATGCGCTCCATCCAGCGGATCAGCACCTCGGTGTAGAGACCGAAGATGTCCATCCGCGGGCCGTACACGTTGAAGTACCGCAGCGCTACGTAGTCCAGGTCCTTCATGGCCTTGAAGCTGCGCAGCGTGGCCTCGTTGAACGCCTTCGCCGCGCCGTAGAACGTGTCGTTGTTGTACGGGTGATGACGCTCGGTCGTCGGGAACTCCTCCGCGAGGCCGTAGACCGACGCCGACGACGACGCGATGACCTTCTTGACGCCGGCCTCCGCCGCCGCCTCGATCACGTTGAACGTGCCGTCGACCAGCACCTCGTTGGCCAGGCGCGGCTCCTCGGCGCACTGCGTGATCCGGATCGCGGCCAGGTGGAACACCAGGTCCTTGCCGGCGGTCACCTCGCGCACCAGCTCCACGTCGCGGATGTCGCCCTCGACGAGCGTGACCGGCCCGTTCTCCAGCGCCCAGGCCAGGTTCTCGCGGCGGCCGCGGACGAAGTTGTCCAGGACCACGATCTCCGCGGCCCCGCCCCGGACGAGCTCGTCGACCACGTGCGAACCGATGGTGCCCGCCCCGCCGGTGACCAGGGCGCGCGCGCCCTCGATCGATACAGCCGTCACGCCATGTGCCCTTCGTTGAGCTTGATCATCGTGCCGCCCTCGGTGAGGCTACGGGAGGCCGCCTGCAGCAGCTCCAGCACCCGCAGCCCGCAACGGCCGTCGGTGAGCGCGGGCGTCTTCGTGGTGATCGCCCGTGCGTATTCGTCGACCATGGTGCGCAGCGCCTCCCGCTCGGTCAGCGCCGGAGCCACCATGTCGCCGGAGCGGTACGAGATCAGGATGTCCCGCCGCTGCTCGTCGCCGAGCTCGTCGGTGGACGCCACGTCGACGCCCCGGTCGTAGATGGCCAGCCGCTGGCTGGGGTTCAGGTCGTCCCACACGAGCGTCCGCTTCGACCCGCCGAAGATGGCGGTGCGGATCTTCACCGGGGACAGCCAGTTCACGTGGATGTGCGCGATCGCGCCGTTGCTGAGCTGCAGCGTCAGGTACGCCACGCAGGCCCGGCCGGCGCCGATCCCGTCCGCGCCGTGCGCCGCGACCGCCACCGGCGTGACACCCTTGGGCAGCACGAAGTCCAGGATCGACAGGTCGTGCGGGGCGAGGTCCCAGAGCACGTCGATGTCGCGCTGCACGAGACCCAGGTTGATCCGCACCGAGTCGAGGAAGTGCAGCTCACCCAGCTCACCCGAGTGCAGCAGCTCACGGATGCGCAGCACCGCGGGGGTGTAGCAGTAGGTGTGGTCGCACATCAGCGTCAGGCCGCGCTCGTCGGCTTCCTCGACGAGCTGCAGGCCCTCCTCGTAGGTGGCCGCGAGCGGCTTCTCGACCAGCACGTGCTTGCCGGCGCGCAGCGCGGAGAGCGCCACCTTCAGGTGGGTGCCGGCCGGGGTGGCGATCGCGACGGCCTGCACGGACGGGTCGGCGAGCACCTCCTCGATGTCGGCGGTGACTCCGACGGTGGAGTAACCGCCGAGGACGCGGCGGGCCCGCTCGACGTCGAGGTCGCAGAGCCAGCGCAGCCGGAACTGCGTGCTGCCCTGGAAGTTGCGGACGAGGTTGGGGCCCCAGTACCCGGCCCCGATGACGGCGATCCCGATCGGCTCGGACGCGTTCAACAGCTTCCCGTTTCTGTGGTCGGGTCAGGCTTCACAAACCCCTGGCAAGCTATCGATCCCCTTAGGAGTGACGCCAGATCCATGTCGGAATCCCGCGCTCCCGGCGGCGAAAGCCGATCCGTTCGGCCGTTCCGGTTAGACCAACGGCCACTTCAGGGTGACGCGTCGACTTCCCGACATAGTGCCGGAACGGCCTCCGCTACCCTGTGGCCGACCTTAGGTGAGAGGCTTTTCATGACCGACGTGACGGTGGCCGCGACCGCCGATGTGGACTCCCGCGCCGAGATCGGTCTGGCACCTCGCCCAGATCCGCGAAGGCGCTGTGCTCGGCGCCAATTGCAACATCGGCAGAGGCGCGTACGTCGGCCCGGGCGTGACCATCGGCGACAACGTCAAGCTGCAGAACCACGCACTGGTCTACGAGCCGGCCCGGCTCGCCGACGGCGTGTTCATCGGCCCGGCCGCCGTGCTGACCAACGACGAGTACCCGCGCTCGGTCACCCCGGACGGCCGCCTCAAGGACGGACACGACTGGACCGCGGTCGGCGTCACCATCGGTGAGGGCGCGGCGATCGGCGCGCGGGCCGTCTGTGTCGCCCCGGTCACCGTCGGCCGCTGGGCGCTCGTCGCGGCGGGCGCCGTCGTCACCAAGGACGTGCCGGACTTCGCGCTGGTCGTGGGCGTG
>KL571330.1:26056-26460 GCA_000715855.1 Actinoplanes liguriensis | reverse complement strand
GGCTGGGTCGGCCGGGCGGGGAAGCCGCTGACCCCGAAGGGCGACGGCATCTGGGTGTGCCCGGAGACCGGCGCCTCCTACACCGAGACGGACGGCGTGCTCACCGAGGCGTAAGGCTCCCGCCCGGCCCGGCTTTAAGATCGCGTCATGCCATCCGTCACCCGCCGCTCCTCGACCGGCGCCGACCGTCGCGCCGCCGTCGAGGCGAAGATCCTCGCGGCGACCGAGCGGCTCCTCGCCGGCGGCGCCGGTTTCACCGAGCTGGGCGTGCAGCGGATCGCCGCCGAGGCCGGGGTCGCCCGGTCGACGTTCTACCTGCACTTCCGGGACAAGGCCGAACTGCTGATCCGGCTCGCCGACGGGCTGGCCGCCGGCGCGTTCGACCTGATCTCGGAGTCGCCGCC
>KL571330.1:25592-25890 GCA_000715855.1 Actinoplanes liguriensis | reverse complement strand
GATCTCGGAGTCGCCGCCGGCCGAGGGCGTGGCCGGCCTCGTCGGCGCGATGGTGCGCGACGTCCGGTACTACCGCGAGCGGCGGCATTTGCTCGCCGCGGTCCTGGAGGTGGTGGCGTACGACGCGGCCGCCCGCGAGTTCTGGAACACCCAACTCGACCGTTTCGTCGACCTGGGCGAGAAGTGGATCCGCGCCGAGCAGGACGCCGGCCGGACCGCGCGGGACATGGACGCCCGCGCGGTCGCCCAGGTCGTCTGCTGGGGCGGCTTCGAGGTGCTGGCCCGCCAGGTCCTGAAC
>KL571330.1:21998-25316 GCA_000715855.1 Actinoplanes liguriensis | reverse complement strand
GCTGTGAGCTGTCGGCGGCGCGTTCAGCCCGTGGACCCGGCCGGGACTGCGGGCTGTCGGCGGCCCGCTCAGCTTGGTGTCAGCTCAGCGTGGTGGCGAGCTCGTCGAGCAGGGCGGCCAGCTCGGCCGGGCGGGACAGGAACGGCGAGTGGCTGGTCGGCATACGCCGCACGATCTTGGAGTGCGCCGCCATCCGCTCCTGGAACTCGACCGCGAGCGACTGATCCTGCTCGGTCACGATGTACGCCGACGGCACGGTGTGCCAGACAGCCTGCGTGACGCGGTCGATCCACGGCTGGACGCGCTGGTCGACGAGCCGGCTGACGGCCAGGTCGGCGATGTCGTCCGGCACGTCGGCGTAGAGCTGCTTGCGCGGATCGTCGTTCACCGGGAACAGGCCTTCCTTGGTCTCCGGGTCCGGGATCCCGAGCAGCGTGAACATCGACTCGTCGACATCCGGCACGAACGCGGACACGTAGATCACGTTCCGCACGTTCGGCAGGCCGGCCGCGCCCTCGGTGACCGGGATCCCGCCGTACGAGTGCGCCACCACGGTGACCGGCCCGTCGACCGCCTCGATCGCCGCGCGCACCGCCGCGGCGTCCTCCCGCAGGCCGCCGCGCGGCTCCGGGTCAGCGGTCGGCAGCTTCACCGCGAGGCTCGGCCGGCCGAGCTTGTCGAGCTCACCGCGCAGCAGATCCCAGGCCGAGGGCAGGTGCCAGGCGCCGGGCACGAGAACGAAAGTCATTGCTTCACCAAGCATTCGGACGTTGTGTCGGACAGTGTGTCCGACAGGCTACGGCCTTGTCCGGCCACCCGCGTTATGCCGTCAATCACTCCTTCCCGCCACGCTCGCCCGCAGTCCGTTCCCGCCCGCCGTTCGTTCCCGCCCGTCGTCTGTTCCCGCCCGGCGGCACGCCCGTCGAAGCCGAGTCCGCGGGCCCCACGGCGCGAGCAACGCGTCGCCCGAGCATGGCGCCGTTGCTGGGCGCGGCCCTTGACGACGAGTCCCGACGAGCTGCCGTCCGCAGGCTCCCCCCTCGGGTCGTGCGCTGCTGGGCGCGGTGTCATCGGTGGGTGCGGTTCCTGGCGGCCGGGGCCGGTGTGCCGGTGGCGGCCTCGGCGGCGGGACTGCGGCCTACTCCCCGACGCCACCGGCTCCCTGGCGCCACTGGGCTGGGGTCGCGTCGTGCTCGGTGCGGAAGCGCTTGATGAAGTAGCTGACGTCCGGGTGGCCGACGCGGCGGCTGATGGCGGCGACCGTGAGATCGGTTTCGGTCAGCAGGCGGCGGGCCTCCTGCATGCGGCGCTCGGTGAGCCACTGCTGCACGGTCCGGCCGGTCTTGCGGCGTACCAAAGTGGTCAGATGGCCCGGAGTCAGAGCGACCGCGGCGGCGATGTCGGAGAGGGAGACGGGGTCCCGGAAGTGCTGCTCGAGGGCATCGAAGACGGCGGCGAGCAGCGGCTCGTCGGCGGAGCGCAGGTCGCCGGCGACGTCGGTGGTGAGCCGGGCGACGGTCACCAGCAGGAGGGTCAGGTGGGCGAGCGCGGCCTCGTGATGTCCGTTCCGGCGGGCCTGCAACTCGGCGTCGAGCGCGGCCAGCCGGTCCACCCAGGGGTTCCGTTCGGCCGGCGGGATGCGCAGGCGCTGGGTGCGGTCGGTGCCACCGGCGAACGGGAACAGCAGCGGGTGGGCGCGCCAGGACGAGTAGACCCCGGTGCGGATCACGTCGGCCGGGAAGAAGACGACCCAGCCGTCGGCGACGATCTCGGCGGTGTCCGTGGGAAAGGAGAGGACCTGGCCGGGCGCGATGACGAACAGATCGCCGTCGGTGACTGACCATTCCCGGTCGTCGATGAGAAATCTGCCGGAGGCGCGATGGGCGTAGAAGAGGACCAGGAAGTCATGGGTGTGCGTCTGCGGATCCGGTAGCGGTTGCGGGGTGAGCGGCACGTCGGGCAGGTGCGCGACGGCGACCGGGGGAGTGCCGGGCGTGCGCCGGTACACGGCGACCGGCACACCCTGCGTCGTGCGGTGTCCCATCCGGGTGGGGCGGGCATGACGCGGCACCGAAGAATGTCGCATCACGTCCGACGATTCGGGGATGTCGCTGTTCCCGTGCTGCATGAGGCTGAGCGTACGACCGAATTTCGTCTGATCACCATCGGGAGTGCGTCATGACCGAGACTGTCCGGCCCTACATCCCGGCGATGGGGCGGCACTGGATGCTGTTCCTGTACGACCCGTTCGCGAGGTTCGCCGGCCTGCCGCGAGTGCATTCCGAGCTGCTGGACCGGGCCGGAGTCCAGCCCGGCCACCTCGTGCTGGAGATCGGCTGCGGGCCCGGCGACCTGCTGATGTCACTCGGCCGCCGGGAGCCGCGCGCCGAGCTGACCGGCATCGACCCGGACCCGGCGGCGCTGCGCAAGGCTCGCCGCAAAGCCGGGCGGCGAGGGCTCTCGGTGCGGTTCGAGCAGGCGTATGCGGACGAGTTGCCGTTCCCGGACGCGAGCTTCGACCGGGTGCTGTCGTCGTACATGCTGCACCATCTCGACGCGGAGCAGCAGGTCGCGGCGATGCGGGAGGCCCGGCGGGTGTTGCGGCCCGGCGGCGAGCTGCACGTGGTCGACGCCGACGGCACTCCGCGCGAGGGTTCGAGGCATCAGCATCCGCAGCTGGCCGGCCACACCCCGGCTCGGATCGTCGAGACCATGGGTGCGGCCGGGCTGACCGGGCCGCGGGAGGACGGGCGCGGCAAGGGACGCACGGCTCTCGGCCATTACGTGTTCTTCCGCGCGGGCGTTTAGGAGGTGGTGTCCCAGGCGGCCATCGTCAGCGTCACCTCCCCGGTGCCCGGGGCCGGTTCCACATTGAGCCGGACCAGCGCCTGACCGGGCAGCGCCGGAGTGTCGGCGAGGAGCAGGCAGTACGTCTCCTCCGCGTGCAGTTCGACGTTTGCACCGGACGGGTTGTCACGGATCGCGGCCGCGCACTGGGTCGCGGTGGCCGAGCTCTTGGCGACCGTTGCGGTCCGGACGTTGTCCCTGGCGTGGAGGTACAGGTCGCCGCTGTGGACCGAGGAGATCAGCACGTCGCCCTCGGCCTTGTGCTGCAGCGGATGCACCAGGTCGATGGCGTGGCTCTGCGGTCCGGCGACCGGCACGGTCACCTCGGTCGCCGGGTAGAGCAGGTCGAACGAGCCTGCCGGCCGCGGACTCACCGTGGCCCCAGCGGTCTCCGGGCCCGTCGCGTTCCCGGCGGCCCCTGGCCCTGTCGCGTTCCCGGCTGCCCCCGGCCCTGCCGCGTTCCCGGTGGTC
>KL571330.1:20760-21732 GCA_000715855.1 Actinoplanes liguriensis | reverse complement strand
GCCCGCCGATGGCGCGTTGTCCAGCGTCGGGCGCGGCGTGGGAGGAGGAGCCTGGTTCGAGGCAGCTGCGCCCGAGGACTGTCCGGAGGTGGAGGAATCCGAAGTCCGATGTGAAGGCGAGCCGCCGGAATCCTGACCTGGAGACAAGCCGGCAGGTGTGCCGCCGGACGGGGACGAACCGGCGGAGCCGACTCCGGCCGGGGGAGATCCGACGCCGGCCTCGGTGCCCCAGCGGACGGGCCCGACCGGCACGGCGTCGGCGGTGGGGTGTGGTGACTTCCGCGCGCCGATCGGTGCCGCGATCTCGTCCACGAGCCGGTGGTCGCTCTGCCATGCCGCGGTCACCCCGCCGGCGCCGACGACCATGGCCGCGACGACCGTCAGGAAGGCCAGCACCGCGGGCCGCAGCCGGTTCCCGGGGTTGGCGCGTTCGGCCTGGCGGGGCCGGGGAACCGCCCGCCGGCACGCGACCCCCGGCCCGGAGCTCGATCCGGCCTGCCGGGCACGGCGTCGCAGGTCGGCGAGCCCGGCCGCCGGGTCGAACGTCATCCCGGCCACCGCCTGCCGTTCCGCTTCGGCGAGCAGGCCGCGTTCCTCGGGCGTCAGCAACGGCCTATCCACGGTCGCCGTCCTTCCTGGCCTGGAGTTTCGCCTGCAAGCTCTTCCGGGCGTGTTGCAGATGGGTGCGCACCGAGGTCGCGCCGATGCGCAGGCGCGCGGCGATCTCGTTCGCCGTCCATCCTTCGTCGAGCAGCAGGACCACGGCCCGCTGGCGTTCCGGGAGCCCGCGGACCAGGTCCAGCGCGTCGGTCTCCCCGCTGTCGTCCGCGCCGAACCGCACGAACGAGCTGAGCCGTTCGGACAGGTCGGCGTCGCGCCCGTGCCGCCGCCAGGCGTTCTGCACGGAGTTCTCCAGCGCGGCCGCCGCGTACCGCATGCGGCACTCGGGCGGCTGCGGCTGCAGCATCGCCC
>KL571330.1:19685-20588 GCA_000715855.1 Actinoplanes liguriensis | reverse complement strand
CACCAATGTCGGGTACGTGTCCTGGTAGAACCGTGCGAAACCGCCCTCGTCGTCGGTCCGCACCGAACCCGCCCGCCGGGCCCCCGGATGGGGTCCGTCGTCGTCGGGCGGCGCGTAGGTCACCACGTGGTCCGTCCCCAGGTGACCCGGACCTCCACATATGATCGTCGGCGCCGCTCCGGGCCACGTCGGGCCGCTCGCGTCAGCTTCCGGTTTCCACCCTCGCCGCCGAGCCCGGGCATCGTCAGGCTGATCAACTGGCCGATCAGAGCGCTGATCAGCGAAACCCAGATGTCCACGTTTCCCCCCGTTGACTGCGTGGCTCCCGGCGCCGCTCCCGGCGACCGGTCATGCCAATAAAACGCAGCCACCAGGCGATACGTCTAAAGCCACACCTCGCAAATCCGCAAGAACGATCCCTTTACCGCAAATCAGACGACCGCGTACGGGTGAACGGCGCCCGCCCGGCTCAGCCATGGGCAACGCGTCCGAGCCCGGCGACGCATACCCCTCAGCGGCCGGGGCGAGCGTCGGCGGGCGGCTCACGACGTACGCGCAAATGGGTTTGATCTTGGGGGGTCAGAGGGCCCCGAAGGCGAGCGGCACACCGGTGTCCGGCGTGCGGAGGTTCAGCGCGGACCCCGATCAATTTCGGCCCACCTCTTGAGCAATCGCTCAAAACTGCTAGATTTGAGCAGTCGCTCAAACGGTAGGAGGTGCGTTGTGGCCAGGGTTTATGTGGAGACGATCGTCACGGCGTCGATGGATCGTCTCTGGGCGGCGACCCAGGATTCGCGTGAGCACGCGCGGTGGGATGTCCGGTTCGGGCGCATCGATCCGGTGCCCGGCAGTGCGCCCGCCGCGTTCACCTACGCCACCCGGGTGCTGCCCGGCGTCGAGATC
>KL571330.1:15769-19493 GCA_000715855.1 Actinoplanes liguriensis | reverse complement strand
TGCACAGCGGCGAGCGGCGCCGCGCGGACGGGAGTGCGGTCTCGGCGCTGCGGTTCGGCTCCGGCGACGTGCGGTCGCTGATCCGCGAGGGATCGGGCTACTGGCGCTATGTCCCGGTTCGCGGCGGCGTGCGCTTCCTCACCGGGTACGCCTACCGCCCCCGCTGGGGTTGCCTGGGCCGCCTGATCGATCTGGTCTTCGGGCCGCTCTTCGGCTGGGCCACCGCCTGGTCGTTCGACCGGCTGCGGCTCTGGCTCGAGCGCGGTGTCCCGCCCGAGCGCGCTCGACTGCACTTCATCGCCGAGTTCGTGCTGCGTGCGGCCTTGATCGCCGTCGCGCTCCGGACCGGCTGGTGGGTTCTGGCGGCGCCGGCCGTCGCCCTGCCCCCGCATCCGCTGACTCCCGCCGCGCGCCGATGCCGCCGGCGACCCGGAAAGGACATGCCATGACGAACTCCGTTTTCCAGCAGGCGTTGCACGACGACTTCGACCGCCTGCACCCTCAGCTCCAGCGCCGCTTCGGTGTCGACGGCGAGCGTGACCAGGGCTGCATCGGCACCGGCACGATGGACCGGGTCTGGCGCGGCGGGGCGTTCACCGCGCCGTTCCTGCATTTCGGGACAGTGCGGCACATCCTGTTCCCGGAGACCGGGACGAATATCCCGTTCACCATCGAGAACTACGCCTACCGGGACACCTACGGCCGGCCGACGCTCACCTTCGTGCGTACGTTCCAGGTCCGCCCGCACCGGCGCCGCCGATTCGACGCGACGATGGTCTACCACCCCGGCCGCGACGTGATCGTCGACTATCTCGGCACCACCCAGCACCTCGGCGTCGATCTCGACGTCACCACCGACGGGCGCGGTGGCCTGCGGATCCGCAGCGGCGCGCAGGTTTTCCGCGGTGGCGTCCGCTGCCCGGCCCTTCTCCACGCGGATGCCGAGGTGCGCGAGTCGTGGGACGAGCGCGCCGGGCATTTCACCATCCGGGTGGCGGTCACGCATCGCCGACTCGGTCCCCTGTTCGGTTATAACGGCACATTTCAGGCTTCCTATGTACGGGCGGGAGCGCCCGTGCCGGCCGCGGTTCGTCCCCTCCGTGAGAACCCGGCGTGAGGAGCCGGCGTGGGATCCCGGCGTAGGAGACTCGTCACCCCGGGACTCTGCGGGACCCGTCGCCGGGCGCCTTGAACTGGATCGTCTTGTGCGTGCCGTCACAGAACGGCTTGATCGCGGACTTCCCGCACCGGCACAGCGCGATCGTCCCGCGTCCCGGATCGATCGGCTCGCCGTCGGCGGTCCGGAGCTCGAAGTCGCCACGGACGATGAGCGGGCCATCCTCGTACGGCGTGATGATCGATGTCATGCCGTTGAGATCCCCGTTTCGGCGCGTCGCAAACGGGCATCCGCCCGCCCATGAAGTTGCCGTCCCCACGTGGGTCACTGTCGGACGCCCTGGTCAACGCACTGGGCGGTGCGTCACCGCTCGCATTCATCGCCCCGGACGACGACGAGGACCTTCAGCTGTCCCTGTTCGTCTGCTACGAGCTGGCCTACCGGTCCTGGGACGGCGTCGACGACGCCTGGGAGTGGAACCCCGACCTGCTGCGCCTGCGCGCCGACCTGGAGCAGCGCTTCGCCGCCGTGCTGGGCCGCCCGGAGCCCGCCGACCCGGACACCGTCCCGGCAGCGCTCGCCGCGATCGTCGCCGCCGACGACGGGCCGTCGCTCTCCGGCTACCTGCGCGGCCGGGCCACGCACGAGCAGTTCCGCGAGTTCGTCACGCACCGCTCCGTCTACCACCTGCGCGAGGCAGACCCGCACAGCTGGGCGATCCCCCGGCTGAGCGGGCGGGTCAAGGCCGCTCTTCTCGAGATTCAAATTGACGAGTACGGCGGTGGCGCCGTCCACAAGATGCATCAGGAACTGTTCAAGCAGACGATGACGTGGTTCGGCCTCGACCTGACGTACGGCGCACACGTCGGCGTCGTGCCCGCCGCGACGCTGGCGGTCAACAACCTGATGTCGTACTTCGGTCTGCACCGCGCCCGCCGCGGCGCGATCCTCGGGCATCTCGCGGCGTACGAGATGACGTCGTCCCTGCCGAACCGCGCCTACGCCAACGGTCTGCGCCGCCTCGGCGGGGACGCCAGCGCGACCGCCTTCTACGACGAGCACGTCGAGGCCGACGCCGTCCACGAGCAGATCGCCGCCCACGACCTGTGCGGCGCCTTCGCCCGTGAGGAGCCGGAGCTGGCCGGGCAGATCCTGTGGGGCGCGAAGTGCGCGCTGGCGATCGACAACGCGTGGGCGACCGCCGTGCTCGACGCGTGGGCGGCCGGCCGCTCGTCGCTGCGCTCCCTACTGACGGTCTAGCTCCTCGATGAGCAGGCTCTCCAGGGCGGAGAATCCGCGCTGGTCCGCGGTGGCATACGGGCTGTCGCTGCCCGTGGCGGTCTTCGGCTTCCACGCGCTGAGGTCGCGCAGAGCATCCTCGATCAGCCGCGGATCGTCCTCGGCCAGCGCCTCCATGAGACGCAGGGTCACCTCCCGGTCGGTTCCGGCGTCGGCCCGGCGCAGACGGCTGACCTCCGGCCGCAGGGCGGCGCCCGCCTCGGGGCAGGCCGCGACGAGCGCCGCGAGACAGAACCTCACCAGCTCGGACGACTCGTCCCAGCGCTCGGCGAGCCGGGGGAGCGAACCGGCCACGGCCTCCCGCGCCGCGACGGCCTCGAGCGTCTCCGCCGACTGCTGCCCCAGGGCGTGCCGCTGGTCGGCCATCACCGACAGGTCGCGGCGGCCCACCGTGGCGATCATGAACAGGTCCAGGAGGATCCAGGCGCGGTAGCGGTCACCGACGCGCTCGTCGAGGGCGAGCGCGACGAAGCCGGGCACCGCGTGGGCCGTGTGCGGATAGCAGGTGCCCTGATGCATCGCCCCGTCGAAGAGGGCGCCGAGCATCTCGCCGGCGTCCGTCCACTCCTCGTCCCACCCGTCGCGGTCATCGTCGGCCGTCTCGTCGTCGTCGGCGGTCAACTGCTCGGCGATCGCCGTCATCTCGGCCTGCTCGTCCGGGGTGTCCCGGAACGCCAGCGGCGCCGCCGGCGCGGGTCCCGGCCGTGCCGCGACCGCGACCGGCTCGGCCAGCGCGGACCGGCGGCGGACGACCTCCTCGTCGGTCAGCTCGTGGACGAGGCCGACGCGGGTGAAGGCCCGGAGCACCGTGGACTTGTGGCCGCCGCCCGAGCCGTTCGCGACGCCGCCGTGCTCACGGGCGATCGTCCGGACCGCGGCCAGCTCGTCCGCGTCACCGCCCGCCGGACGCGGGGCCGGATCCAGGAACACGCTGAACACGTCCCACCAGCCGGTGAACTCGGGGCGCATGCTCGGCTTGCCGTACCACCAACTGGCCGGGTCGAGGATGAAGTGATCGACGATGCGGACCGCGACCAGCCGGTGCCCGCGCTGCGCGAGCTCGTCGGCGGCCGCGCGCGCGGCCCGCTCGGACGGCACGGTGAGGGAATACGTGAACGCGAACTGCTCGTCGGCCATCGCGAAATCTCACCACATCGGCTAGCCGCTCAGGGTCCGGCCCAGACGGCGGACCGCGAAGGCCAGGCAGAGCGCGCCCATCGCCGCCAGATAGACCGCCGCGACCAGGATCTTCGGGGACAGGACCCCGAGCGCCGGGTTCCGCAGCAGCTCGATCGCCTGATACAACGG
>KL571330.1:12494-15639 GCA_000715855.1 Actinoplanes liguriensis | reverse complement strand
GCACCACGAGCTGCACCGGGCGCGGATAGACCGACAACGGGTAGAACGTGGTCGCGAACAGGAACATCGGCAGCATCACCAACTGGATGTACTGCATGTCCTGCCAGTCCCGCAGAAACGTCACGACCACCACGCCCGCGGTGGCGAACGCGAAGGCGATCAGCGCCGCCCCCGGCACGACCAGCAGCGCCCACGGCGAACGGACCAGCCCGGAGGCGGTGATGACCGCCAGGAACGCCAGGCTCACGATCGTTCCGCGCAGCACCGCCCACGCGATCTCGCCCACCGCGACGTCGCGCTCGGACAACGGGGTGGCCAGCATCGACTCGTACGTGCGATCGGTCTTCAATTTCCCGAACATCAGGAACGTCGTCTCGTTCATCGCGCCGTTCATGGCCGCGGTGGCGAGCAACGCCGGGGCGACGTAGGCGGCGTAGCGCACCGGCGAGCCACCGCTCACGTCGGTCACCGTGCCGACCAGGACACCGATGCCGACCCCGATGCTCAGCAGGTAGAGGATCGGCTCGAAGATCTCGGCGAGCAGCACGTACCAGGTGTGCTTGTAGATCATCAGGTTGCGCTCGACGAGCACGGCGGCGCTCATGCGGTCAGCCTCCCGGTGTAGGCGCGCCGGCCCGCCAGGTAACCGGCCACGATCAGCGCGAGCAGGACGAGCACGTGGACGAGGATCGGGCCGGAGCCGCGGCAGAGCTCGGTGCCGTGCCAGAGCGGGCTGAGCCAGACCAATGTCCGCAACGGATCGGGCAGCTGCTCCGCCGGGAAGAACGTGCCGGAGAACATGTACAGCGGCATGATCACGAAGCGGAAGACCGCGCTGAGTTTCGCGGGGCGGTCGGCCGTCACCGCGTACGCCGAGATCGGGGTGGCGAAAGCGAGCGCGGTGAGCACCGCGCCGGCCAGAGCGCCCGGCGACGCGGCCCGGAAAATGAGCAGGACCAGCAGGATCGCGGCCGAGTCCAGGGTGGCGCGGAACGCGGTGAACAGCAGGTGCCCGGTGAAGATGTCGGAAGGTTCCATCGGGGTGGTCACCGCCGCGCGAAAGTTTCCACCGGTGCGCGCGGACTGGAAGACCGGGCCGGAGCCGTGGATGAAGCCCATCTGCATGGCCGAGGCGGCGAGCAGGCCGGGGCCGATGAACGCCAGATAGGAGCCGCCGTGCAGGTAGGCGCTGTTCCGCTCGTCGACGAGGCGGCCCAGGCCGAAGCCGAGCGCGGTGACGAACAGCAGCGGATTCGCGATGCTGATCACGGCGGTGCCGCGCCAGGTCCGCCGATATCGATGCCACCAGTAACCGAACTCGTGGAACGCGGGCAGGCTCATTCGACGAGCGTCCGGCCGGTCAGCGTGAGGAACACGTCCTCCAGGCCCGCGCGGCGGACCAGCGCGGTGATGGGATCCAGCCCGCGGCGCCGGGTCTCCTCCAGCGCGGACTCGCCGTCCCCGGTGTAGCAGAGCAGCCGGTCCGGCAGGATCTCGATGCGCTCGCCGATGCCGTGTGCCTTCTCCGCGGCCTGTTCGTGCTGGTCGAGCGGGAAACGCAACTCCAGGACCTCGCGCGTGACGTACCGCTCGATCAGCTCCCGCGGCGAGCCGTGCGCGACGATCCGGCCGCCGTCCATCACGGCGATCCGGTCGCAGAGCTGCTCCGCCTCGTCCATGTAGTGGGTGGTCAGGATCAGCGTGACGCCGTCCTGCTTGAGGCGGAACAGCCGCTCCCACAGCAGGTGGCGGGCCTGCGGGTCGAGGCCGGTCGTCGGCTCGTCGAGCAGGAGCAGGTCGGGTTCGTTGACCAGGGACCGGGCGATGGTCAGGCGCCGTCGCATGCCACCGGACAGATCCTGTACGCGCGCCGTCCGCTTCTCGGTGAGCCGGGCGAACTCCAGCAACCGGTCGGTGCGCTCGCGGATCACCGCGCGGGGCAGGCCGAAATACCGCCCGTAGATCAGGATGTTCTCCTCGACGGTCAGCTCGGTGTCGAGGGTGTCGTCCTGCGGGACCGATCCGAGCCGGGCCTTGATCGCTCGCCGCTCGCGGGCGGCATCGTGTCCGAGAATGGTCAGGTCACCGCCACTGCGTGGTGACACGCACCCGATCATCCGCATGGTCGTCGACTTGCCCGCGCCGTTCGGCCCGAGGAACCCGAACGCCTCGCCGCGCAGCACGTCGAAGTCGATCCCGCCGACCGCGACGTGCTCCGGCGGCCCCTCATAGACCTTGGTCAGTCCCCGTGCGCTGACCAGTGCCGTTGATTCATCCACGACCGAACGCTACAAGTCTGCAACTAGAGGATGCAAGAAGTTAACACCAAGCCGAAAATTGCGGACGGCTCGGTTCGGCGGTTATCAGGCGGACACCGGCCTCTCCCTGCTAGCCGGCTGGGACACCGACTTGGCCGCGGCCGCTGCCTGACCGCCGGGAGACGGGACTGGGAGGTGCTCCGATTCGTGGTGCCCGTGCGCGAGGAATGACGCCATGCGCAGATCATCGGTTCGACATGTGTGAGTTGCCCTCGGCTTCAGGGGCGTGGTTACGGTCCACCCTCATGAGTGCGCTGCCCGAGTGGGCCGACCCCGCCGTACCGGAAAATGATCTTGATCCTCAGGGTCTCAGCCGCCGTGGCATCCTGAAGCGTGCCGGCCTGTTCGGCGCGGCCTTCGCCGCCACCACCGCGCTGCCCGCCGCCGCGCCGGCCGCGGCCTCGGGTGGGGCTTCTAGCTCGTCGGATCATGACCCCGAGCTGGTCTACCTCGTCGGGGACCACCACGTGCACACCCAGTTCAGCCACGACGCGAAGTACACGCTGTCGCAGGCGGCCCGGCGCGGCGCGCAGTTCGGCCTCGACTGGATGGTGCTGACCGAGCACAGCAACTTCGGTCACGAGAACATCGGCGCCGCTCAGGAGCATGCCGAGATCGTCAACGCCCGCGCCGAGAACCCGCGGCTGCTGATCTTCCAAGGTCTGGAGTGGTACATCCCGGGCGCCGAGCACGCGACCGTGTTCACGCCGCCCGGCGAGCACGAGGTCGACGTGCTGCGGCAGTTCGAGCAGACCTACGACGGGAAGCTGCTCGCCCGCACCGAGGGCACCGCCGCGAACGAGGCGCTGGCCGCCGCCGCGATCAAG
>KL571330.1:4865-12299 GCA_000715855.1 Actinoplanes liguriensis | reverse complement strand
GCGCTGGTGCTCGCCAACCACCCGTCGCGGCTCGGCATCGACTCCCCGCACGAGCTGCGCGCCTGGCGGGACGCGGCGCCCGACATCATGATCGGGATGGAGGGCGCGCCCGGCGCCCAAGGTGCGGCGCTGCCCGGGCTGCGTGGCGCGAACAGCATCCGCGGTGAATACGAGAACAAGCCCTCCGCCCAGTCCCACCCCGGTTACCCGATCGAGGCCTACGTCACCTACGGCGGCTTCGACTGGATGACCGCCACGGTCGGCGGTCTGTGGGACGCCCTGCTCGCCGAGGGCCGGCTCTTCTCGATCACCACCAACTCGGACAACCACCGGACCGTCCACGACACGCTGCGCAACGGCGATTACCCCGCCGGGGCCACCTTCGACAGCCTCGGCAAGGTGCCGGACCCGATCGAGACCGGCGTCGAGCAGCCCGGCAGCGACTTCTGGCCGGGACAGTTCTCCCGGACGCACGTGGGCGTCACCCGTTACGGATATCGCGAGGTGATGGCGGGCCTGCGCGCGGGCCGGGTGTGGGTCGACCACGGCCAGCTCGTGGACGGGCTCGACGTGCGACTGTCCTCCCAGCAGGGTCGCTCGGCGACGCTCGGTGGCCGGTTGCGCGTGCGGCGCGGCGAGCGGATCACGCTGACCGTCACCGTGGACAGCGCGTCGCGGCCGAACTTCCACGGCGTGCTCCCGAAGCTCGCCCATCTGGATGTCATCCATGGCCTGGTCACCGGTCGCCCGGCGACGGACTCGGACTCGTGGCGCGCGCCGGACACCCGCGTCGTCGAGACCGTGGACGTCTCCCGGCGCAGCGGTCGTTACACGGTTCGTATCGCACTGGGCAAGGTCACCTCCTCTGGTTACGTCCGCGTCCGGGGCTCGGACGGGAACCGGCACGGCGCGGGCCTGCTGGGGGCCCGCATCGACCCGCACGGCCCGATCGCCCACACCCCGGGTGACGGGGACCCGTGGCTGGACACCTGGCTGTATGCGAATCCCATCTTCATCGACGTGGCCTGAGTTGTCGGTAGTGCTGGCGTTACCAAGAAGACTCACGCTGGCGTGATGGTCCCGGGCGGGCGGCTCGGCCAGTCTGGGGCGCATGACGCAACGCATCCCCGCCGCTCTCACCGCTCTCACCGCCTTCCTGGTCGCCGCGTTCGTGCTGGCTCCGGGGCCGATCGCCGGCAGTCTGCCGGGCGGCCTCGGGCCGGCGCTGCGCCTGTCGTTCGAGGAGTTCTGGCGCAGCGACCACCGTGACCACCTGCAGCCGGTGGTCGACTACTGGTTCCGCTATCACCTGGCCAAAGGCGCCATCGCCGCACTGCTCCTGGTGGTGCTGATCGCGCTCGGCACGTTGATCACCAGGGCGTTCCTGCGCTCCGGCGGGCCCGGTCGCGCCGTGGCCGGCGTCGCCGTCGGGCTGCTCGGCGTGGTCGCACTCGCCGCCGTGATGGCCAACGTCCAGGGCGCGGTCGCGCCGTTCGCCTCCCTGCTCCCGATGCTGCCGGGCAACGAGCTTGCACAGGTCGCCCCGCAGCTGGCCGAGGGCGCGCATCCGCCGGCGGCGGTCACGGTGATGGTCGACGACTTCGCGCGCTACCACGTGGCGATGGCCGTGATCGCCGGAGTCCTCACCGCCGTGTTCGTCGGCGCGACAGTGCTGGCCGTGCGCCGCTTCAAGCGGACCAGCCCGTCCGACCGGCGCAGCCGCTTGACGATCGGTTCGTTCACCGCCGTCGCCGCCCTGCTGTCCGTCGCCATGATCGTCCTGCTGGTCGCCAACACGTCCGTCGCGGCCGATCCGGAGCCGGCTTTCGAGGCCTTCGTCAACGGCGGCTGGTGAGCAGCGCGCCTTCCCGTTGCGGCTGGTGGGTGGCCTGGCGGTGCTCGCCCGGGTCACCGAGACTCTGCCGGGGTGCCGGGGTGCCGGGGTGCCGGGGTCGGGCTTGAGGGCGTGTCGTCGAACGCCTTGGCGCGAGCCGCAGTTGGAGCCGGTCGACCGTAGGGGCGGCCTATCGAGGTCCGCGGGATCGGCGGCGGAGGAGGGTGACCGCGGCGGCGAGGACGACCGTGGTTGCGGCGATCAGGAACAGGGCGAGAGGGAGACGGGAGGACGGTTTGGCGGGGGTCTGCGCCGCGGCGAGAGCGGGGGCGGGCGGCGCGGACGAGACAGAGCCTGGCGGAGCAGAGCCGGACGATGCGGAATCGGGCGAACCGGGACCGGGCGAACCGGGCGTGGACGGGACGGCGGGGGAGGGGGCTGAAGGGAGGGGATAGCGCAGGAGGGAGGGCTTGGAACCCTCGGAGACGGTCAGCAACGCGGTGCCGTCGGGGGTGTAGGCGATCGATTCACCCTGCGGTTCGTCGGGGAGGGCGACCTGGCGCGGAGTGCCGGAGGTGAGGGCTTTGACCACGTCACCGTCGGGGACGTCGTATTCGAAGGCGTCGGCGTAAGTGCGCAGGACCACACGGGCGCCGTCCGGGCTGGTCGCCGCGCCGGTGATGACGAGGCGGCCGGCGAACGAGTACGGGTTGCTGGTCGTGGTCAACGGGACCGCGACCGAGCCGGCGAGCTTCAGCGTCGTTGTGGACTTCGCCTTCAGCGGCTCGGCCGGTATGTAGATGCCTGCGGAGCCTGCGGTCTTCGTCACGATGATCGGCGTTCCGTCCGGGGCGATCAACAGGGCCTCCGCGTCGCGGGCGCCGTCCGGGTATGACAGTCGGAACAGGGAGGGTTTCGACGCGCCCGGAGCGAGCTTCCACAACGCGATCGTGTTCCGGGACGCGCCGTTGTCGCCGATGTCCGCTACCCAGAGTGTGCCGTCACGCCCGAGCTGCAGGTCCTCGGTGTCCCGTGGCCGGGACGGGTAGGACACGGTTCGGCGGACCGAGCAGTTCTTCGACAGGTAGAAGATCTTGCGGTGGGAGGCTTTGTCGGCGCCGTCGTTCACCACGATGTAGCCGTCGGTGGTGGCCACCAGCCCTGACAGCTCGTCCAGGCGCTGGTCGGCGATCCGGCAGACCCGGCCGTCGGCGACCGTGGCCATGACTGGACCGGCCGAGACTGGCCCGATCGAGACCGGCCCGACCGAGATCGGGCCGGCTGTGACCGGGCCGGCCGAGATCGCGGCCGCGAGCAACGGGGCGAGCAGCATGCCCCATTCGACCATGGGCGCGCCACGCCCGGGGGAAGCCGGTCGTCGAATGCCGGGCGCTGCCGTGCTCCGGCCACACTGCGGACCGCAGCTCGGCCGCGGAACGGCGCAGCGACGTGCCACGGAATGGTGGGATGTGACTGTCAGGGCTGTGGTGAGCGCCGTGGAGTGGTGGTGTGTGGCGGTTGCGGGGTTGTGGTGGGCGTTGTCGGGTGGTGGCGTGTGAGCGGTTAGGACTGTGGTCGACGTTGCGGGCCGGTGGCGTGCGACTCATCAGGGCTGTGGTGGGCTACTGGCGATTGCTGTGGGAGGGGCTTGGTGCAGAGGATGTCTGGGGCCGGGAGATAGCCGAGCTCCTGCCAGAACCGCAGGCCGGCCTCGTTGTGGGGCAGCACGAGCAGGTTGATCCGGGGGCAGCCGAGTGCCGAGAAGCGTTGTTCCAGCTCGTGGACCAGGTCTGTCGCGATGCCTTGGCGGCGGTGGGCGGGGTCGACCGCGAGCCGGAAGATCCAGCCGCGCCGCCCGTCCCACGTCCCGAGGATTGCGCCGGTGATCCCGGATTCGGCGACGGCGACCAGGAACAGTTCCGGGTCCCGGGTGAGTTTCTGTTCGAGTTCGGGGCGGGGGAGGACGTCCGCTCCGGCCGCCACCCACACGGCGGCGACCGAGTCGTAGTCGTCCCAGCGGAACGCCCGGATCATGTGCGGGGCAGCGCGTCGGCGAGCAACTGCACCAGGTGCACGCCCGGGACGTCGGCGAGGTCGTCGGCCTGGGTCCGGCAGGAGAACCCGTCGGCCAGGAAGACGTCGCCCTCGGCGGCTTTCTCCAACGCGGGCAGCAGTTGCTGTTCGGCGACGGCGACGGACACCTCGTAGTGCCCGCGTTCGACCCCGAAGTTGCCGGCCAGCCCGCAGCATCCGCCGAGCCGCTGCACCGTGGCCCCGGTCTGTTTCAGCAGCTTGGCGTCGGCTTCCCAGCCCATCACGGCGTGGTGGTGGCAGTGCGGCTGCGCGATGACGCGTACGCCGGACAGCGACGGGGGAGTCCAGCCGGGCGTGGCGGCGAGCAGTTCGGCCACCGTCTTGGTGGCCGCGGCGACCTCGCGGGCGGCTTCGTTGTCGACGAGCTCGACCGCGTCCTGCCGCAGCACGCCGGTGCAGGACGGTTCGAGGCCAACGATCGGAATGCCCTTCTTGACCGCCTGGTGCAGTTCGTCAACGGTGGCGCCGAGGATGCGCCGGGCCGCGTCGAGCTGCCCGGTGGAGATCCAGGTGAGTCCGCAGCAAGCCTTCTTGCTGGTCACCTGGGGCGCATAGCCGGCATCGACCAGCAGATCGACCGCGGCCTGCGCGATCGAGGGCGCGAAGTGGTCGGTAAAGCTGTCCACGAACAGAATGACCGGCTTGCCGGTCTTGATCGGCTTGAAGTCGGACTTGAAGGTCCGAGGGGCGAATGTCGGGATCGACCTTCGCGAGTCCACTCCGGCGACCCAGAGCGCCAACCCCCGGATCCCCGGCAGACTCGTCATCAGGTTCGCGAGAGCGGGAAACTTGGAAGCCAGCCGGGACCACCGAGGCAGCCAGCCCAGCGAGTAATGCGACCGCGGCCGAGCCCGCCCCTTGAAACTCTGGTGCAGAACCTCGGACTTGTAGGCCGCCATGTCGATCCCGGTCGGACAGTCCGACGCGCAGCCCTTGCAGGACAAACAAAGATCCAGAGCATCGTGTACGGCCGGTGAGCCCCAGTCCGGCGCCAGGTCCCCGTCGAGCATCTCCTGCAGGACGCGAGCCCGTCCGCGAGTCGAGTCCTTCTCGTCCTTGGTCGCCAGGAACGAGGGGCACATCACGCCCCCGAGCACGGTCGTGTCCGCGCGGCACTTGCCCACGCCGGTGCACCGGTGCACGGCCTGGTTGAAGTCTCCGCCGTCGGAGTGGTAGGCGAGGGCCAGTTTGGTCCGCACCGGCCGTGCCTGCGAGACGCGGATGTTCGCGTCGACCGGGTCGGGATCCACCAGGTTGCCCGGGTTCAGCAGGTTCGACGGGTCGAACGTGTGCTTGATCTGCCGGAACAGGCTCATTGCCGCGGGCGAGTACATCCGGCTCAGCAGTTCGCTGCGCGCCCGCCCGTCGCCGTGCTCGCCCGAGAGCGACCCGCCGTAGCTGACCACGAGATCCGCCGCGTCCTCCAGGAACGCCCGGAATTTGCCCGGCCCGCCCGGTTTGTCCAGCGGAAAGTCGAGCCGGACGTGCACGCAGCCGTCACCGAGATGCCCGTACGGCATCATGCTCAGCCCGTGCCGCGCGCCCAGCGCGTCGAAGTCGCGCAGGTAGGCCCCGATCTTCGCGGGCGGCACCGCCGAGTCCTCCCATCCGGCGTGCGCGGGCAGGCCGCTCGGCGCGCGCCCGGCCAGCCCGGCGCCGTCCTCCCGGATCTTCCACAGCGGCGCGGCCAGCGCCGGGTCCTCGACGACGAGGTGGTCGATCGCCTGGGCGGCTTCGATGACCTTCTCTGTTCGGGAACGGACATCGTCGGGGTCGTCACCGGCGATCTCGACCATCAGCCAGGCGGTGCCACCGGGCAGCGGCGGGACCGCGTCCGGCCCGCGGCGGCTGCGCACCAGGTCGCAGATTCGGTGGTCGAGGCCCTCGCACGCGGTCGGCGTGAACTCCAGGATGGCGGGGATGACGTCACCGGCCGTGCCGAAGTCCGGGTAGCCGAGCACCACCAGCGTGCGGTGCTTCGGATCGGCGACCAGACGTACCGTGGCCTCGGTGATCACGGCGAGCGTGCCCTCGCTGCCGACCAGGAACTCGGTGAGGTTGAACCCGTTCTCCGGCAGCAGGTGCTCGACCGCGTACCCGGAGACCTGGCGCCCGAACGTCGCGAACTCGGTCCGCCCGACCGCGAGGCTCGCCCCGATCAGATCCCGCAGCGAATCGACGATCTTCGACTCGGCAAGGCTCTCGCCGTCGATGGTGAAGGCTTTCAGATCAAGAACGTTATCGGACGTACGGCCGTAGCCCAGGGTCCGCGACCCGCAGGAGTTGTTCCCGATCATGCCGCCGATCGTGCAGCGCGTGTGCGTCGACGGGTCCGGCCCGAAGCGCAGCCCGAACGGCCGTGCCGCCGCCTGCAGGGTCGCCTGCACGGTCCCCGCCTGCACCCGTGCCGTCCGCGCGTCGCCGTCGATCTCGAGCACCCGGTTCATGTGCCGGCTGAAGTCGAGGATCACGCCCGGGCCGATCGCGTTCCCGGCGACCGAGGTGCCGGCGCCGCGCGCGGTGATCGGGATGCCGAGCTCCCGGCAGACCGCCAGCGTCGCCAGCACGTCGTCGTCGTGCCGTGGCCGCACGATCGCCTGCGGCACCACCCGGTAGAGCGAGGCGTCGCTGGCATACGCCGAGCGGTGGGCCGTGTCGGTCAGCACGTCGGGCACCCCGGCCCGGGCCAGACTCCGGACGAGGTCGGTCGAGACAGCAGCGGTCGTCACGTGGTTCCCAGAACAATCTCTCGGCGGTCGGTCCCCGCACATTACCGACATGCTAGTTCTGCCCGTCGGAGACTTCCCGCTGCTCGGGACTACCTCACACCGAGCGTCTCCCGCAGGTCCCGGTCGTCGAGGGACCCCGCGGTGACCCCCTCGGCGAGCGCCCGGTGCATCCGGGCCTGGATCGCGGCGGTGGCCGGGGCAGGCACCCCGTGCAGGCGCCCGAGCAGCACGATCTCGCCGTCCAGGAAGTCGGTCTCCGGGGTGACGGCCCTGGTCAGGCTCTGCCGGGTGGAGGCGCCGGCCCGCGGGTGCCCGGCGATCGTCCCCTCCCGGAACCCGCCGAGGTCGAGCTCGGCCGGCACGATCCCGGCGGCCCGGAAGACGGCGTCCGCCTCGGCCTGCAACGTCCTCATCGCCGCGTCCCGGGCCGGGCTGTCCGGGTAGAGCGCATCCAGCGTGTTGAAGAGGTTCCCGCGCAGTTTGGCCGCCTTGTAGTCCGCGATCCGCTCGACGGTGCGCAGAATGAAGCCACCCCGGCGCATTTCCTCCGCGACGTCTCCGGTCGTCTCGTCGACGCCGCCCGGGAACCGTCCGAGGTGAATCACCGCGGGCGCCGCCTCGGCATGATTGACGACTTCCCCTGGCACGACATAGGTGGCCGGAATCCAGATCACACCGCCGATCACGTGCGCGAAGAACCGGAGTGCGGCCCGCTCGTTCGCCATCCCGTTCTGCAGCGTCACGATCGGCAGCTCGGTGGCGGCCACACCGGTCCCG
>KL571330.1:3471-4739 GCA_000715855.1 Actinoplanes liguriensis | reverse complement strand
TCCCGTACGGCGAAATCGGTGTCCTGAGATTTGACGGCAAGCACGAGCACGTCGCCCGCGGTGAGCGCCACGTCCTCCGGGCCCGCGGCGATCGGCATCCGCACCCGGTGCGCGCCGTCCGGCCGGAGGTAGGTGAGGCCCCGCTCGCGCAGCGCCGCGAGCTGCCGTCCCCGGGCGACCAGCACCGTCGAGGCGCCGCCCCGATGAAGCTCGGCCGCCACCGACGCGCCGACCGCCCCCGCCCCGATCACCACGAACCGCACCGAAGTCACCTCTCCCTCGCCCTGCGTCTACGCCCGAACGGTACTGGCCGGGGCAGGCGGGCGCCCCGCGCTCGCCGGAGCGGGCGAGCGCGGGGCGGGCTCCGGCGACGAGGCGTCAGGCCGGGATCTCGTGGTTGGACTGGAGGACGCCGGTCGGGTCGACGCGCCGGCGGATCTCCTGGAGGCGCTGCCAGGACGCCGTGTCGAAGGCGCGTGACGTGTCGCCCGGGGCCTGCTGGAAGTTGGTGTAGATGCGGTCGCGGGAGTACTCGCCGAGCGACCCGATCATCCGGTCCGCCTCGGCGACGACCGCCGGCTGCCCCTCGGGGCTGAACACGACGCCCACCACGGCGAAGAGGAACTGCCCGTCCAGTGCGGACAGCGCGCCACCGCCGGCGGCCGGCCGGCCCAGCGCGCCGCCGAGGTGACGCAGCTCGGTCGAGAAGAGCCGGTTGGTGGCGTCCGCCTCGAGCAGCTTGCCGGCCGCCTCGGGCGGGAGCGCGTCGAGCAGGCCGGTCGTGCCGTCGCCGGGGGAGGGCTCCTCCGGGTCGAGGTGGATGCGGGACACGACGGGCGAGGGGACCCGGGCGAACGTGTCGGTCTCCGGCTTGAGCTCGCGCAACGGCGCCAGCAGCCGCTCGGCCTCGTCGTCGCCGGTCAGCAGCGCGCCGTCGATCATGACGATGTCCCGGCCGCGGAACGGCTCCGGGATCTGCGGGATCGGCGGGAACCGCAGGTGCCGGTACGCCGTGGTCACCTCGTCCGGCACGCTGCCGGTCCACTCCAGCCAGCGCGCGAGGACCTCGGGGGCCCGGCTCAGGTCCCAGGTGAGCCAGCCGGAGTAGGAGGTGCCGAACGGCAGCAGGTCGAACTCGAGCGCGGTGACGACGCCGAAGTTGCCGCCACCGCCGCGGACCGCCCAGAACAGGTCGGGCTCGTGCTCGGCGTCCACCCGCACCCGGCTGCCGTCGGCCAGGACCAGCTCGGCGGCGCGCACGTGGTTGG
>KL571330.1:1281-3263 GCA_000715855.1 Actinoplanes liguriensis | reverse complement strand
GTGTACCCGGCGATGCTGACGTCCGGCGCGGAGCCGTGCAGCGCGCTGAGCCCGTGCCCGGCGGCGCGCTCGACGACCGGCAGCCACGGGACGCCTGCCTCGGCGCGGGCCCGCCGGGCGGACTCGTCGACCGTGAAGCGCCTCAGCCGGTCGGTCCGCAGCATGATCGTGCGGCTCAGGTCGCGCAGCGGATGCGCGTTGTGGCCCGTGCCGACCGGGGTGACCCGCAGGCCGTGCGCGGTGGCGGCCCGCATCACCGCGCTGATCTCGTCGGCGCTCTCCGGGTACACGACAGCTGCCGGGCGCAGGTCCGCGGCCGCGGACCAGGTGCTGCGCGCCCGGTCGTAACCGTCGTCGCCGGACAGGTGAACCGTCGTGGCCGCGGCTCGTAACTCTTTCTCCATGACGGATCCTTTCTGGATTTCTTTCCGCCGATGGAAAGGACGCTAACGCATTCGATAAAGGGTCCTTTAATGCTTGCCGAAGCAACTCAGGAATTGCTGGGTTCACCGGAGTGGGAATGGTGACACGACATTTTTGCCGGCGCCGGGACGAGGGCATGCTGAAGTGCGCCCCGGAAAACGGCACAGGGCGTCACGGCGATGCTTGGCGGCGACAAAGATACGCACTGATGATCACTCGTACAGTAGGAACTATGTCACAGGGCCTTGCCGGGGTTGAGGATGCCGAGCGGGTCGAAGACGGCTTTCAGCTGCCGCTGCAGGTCGTGGCTGAGCGGACCGGCCTCGCGCGCCAGCCACCGCCGTTTCAGCACGCCGACCCCGTGCTCGCCGGTGACCGTGCCGCCCAGCTCCAGCGCGAGCGAGAAGATCTCGTCGGCCGCCCGGTGCGCCGCCTCCGGGATCGGTGAGCCGTGGGACCCGGCCACGATGATCGGGTGCAGGTTGCCGTCACCGGCGTGCGCGAGCGTGCAGATCGGCACGTCGTGACGGGCGGCGATCACGCCGATCCGGCGGACCGCCTCGGCCAGGCGGGACCGGGGCACGGCGATGTCCTCGATCAGCGGCCGGCCCAGGCGCTCGATCGACGGCAGGGCCTGTCTGCGGGCGTACAGCAAAGGCTCGGGATCTTCCGAGGTCCGGATCGAGACCGCCTTCTCGGCCAGCAGCGCCGCCGCCGTGGCCGCTTCCCCGGGAGCGCCGTCGAGCTGCACGATCAGCAGCGCCGACCCGACCGACCGCAGGCCGGGGTCGATGGCGTCCAGCGTCGCCTGGTCGAGCAGCTCGGCGAGGACCGGCTGGATCCGGGCCTCGGCCAGGGCCACCGACGCCGCGGCGGCCGCCTCGACGTCCGGGTAGTAGGCGGCGATCGTCGCGGTCGCCGCCGGCAGCGGGCGCAGTCGCAGCGTCGCGGAGACGATCACCCCGAGCGTGCCCTCCGAGCCGGTGAACAGGCCGGTCAGGTCGTAGCCCGCGACGCCCTTGAGCGTGGCCCGCCCGGTGGAGAGCAGCTCGCCACCGGCCAGGACGACCTCCAGGCCGAGCACGGCGTCCCGGGTCACCCCGTACTTGGCGCACCGCAACCCGCCCGCGTTCGTCGCGATGTTCCCGCCGATCGTGGAGAGCTCCAGGCTGGCGGGGTCGGGCGCGTAGCGCAGGCCGTGCGCGAGCGCGGCCCGATCCAGGTCGGCGGTGACCACGCCCGGCTCGACGACGGCCACCCCGTCCGCCGGCCGGATGTCCAGGATCCGGTTCATCCCGCTCAGATCGAGGACGACCGCGCCGTCGCCCGCGGCACTGGCGCCGGTCAGCGCTGTCCCGGCGCCGCGCGGCACGAGAGCCGTGCGCGTCGATTGCGCGCCCTTGAGCACGGCCTGAACATCCGCGACGGTACGCGGGAACACGACGGCCGAGGGTGAGCCCGGCGGTTCCCGCCCGGACCGGTCGAGCCGCCGTGACGCGATCACGTCCGGCGCGGCGCTCCACGGCACCCCGGTCCGGGCCAGCCACTCCAGGCTCACG
>KL571330.1:435-1054 GCA_000715855.1 Actinoplanes liguriensis | reverse complement strand
TCGCCGGTGGCGACCGGACGGGCCGGATCCGACGACCAGGCCGACCACGACCCGGGGTAGAGCGCCGCGTCGATCCCGGCGACGGCGAGCGCCGCGATCTGGTGTGCCGCGGTCACGCCGGATCCGCAGTAGACGCCGACCGGCCCGCGCACGCCGGCGAACCGTTCGCGCAGCTCGTCCGCGCTTCTGAAATAGGGAATCCCGTCGCGCAGGTTCTCCCCGGTCGGCCGGCTCACCGCGCCCGGGATGTGGCCGGCCCGCGGATCGATCGGCTCGACCTCGCCGCGGTACCGCTCGCCGGCCCGCGCGTCCAGCAGGGTCCCGGTCCGCGGCAGCGCGGCTGCCTCGTCCGCGGTCAGCACCGGCAGGTGCCCGCCGTCCAGCACGACGTCGCCGGTCGCCCGCGGTCGCGCCGAGCCCGAGGCCTCCGCGAAACCCTCGGCACGCCAGGCCGCGAGGCCACCGTCGAGCAGGCGTACGTCGGCGACCCCGCCCCAGCGCAGCAGCCACCAGGCGCGAGCCGCGGCGAGCCCGCCGCTGTTGTCGTAGACGACCACCGTGGTGCCGGCGTTGATGCCCCACCGCCGGGCCGCCGCCTGCAACTGCCGCGGGGTGGGCA
>KL571330.1:0-193 GCA_000715855.1 Actinoplanes liguriensis | reverse complement strand
CTGCCGCGGGGTGGGCAGCGGGTGCCGCCCGGCGAGGGGCTCGTGTGGCCCGGCGAGCTCGGTGTCCAGGTCGACGTAGACGGCGCCGGGCAGATGCCCGTCCCGGTAGTGCCGCTCGCCGTCCGGGTCCCCGAGCGTCCAGCGGACGTCCAGCAGCACGGGCGGATTCGGCTCTGTCTCTTATACACATCTC
>KL571329.1:83179-85070 GCA_000715855.1 Actinoplanes liguriensis | reverse complement strand
GCTCAGAGATGTGTATAAGAGACAGTCCTGGAGCTGCCCGAGGTCGGCATCGACGACGACTTCTTCACCCTCGGCGGCGACAGCATCTCGTCGATCGTGGTGACCGCCCGCGCTCGCAAGGCCGGACTGCACCTGACCCCGCGCGACGTGTTCCGCAGACGCACGGTGGCCGCCCTGGCCGCGGCCGCTCCGGCCGTCGTCGCCCAGGTGGAGGACGACGGGCTGGGCGCGGTCGCGCTGACTCCGATGATCGCCGAGACGGTCCGGTCCGCCACCCCACTGACCGGTTTCTACCAGTCGATGTCGTGGCGGACCCCGGCCGGCCTGACCAGGCCCGCCCTGGAGAGCATCCTGCAGAAGCTGCTGGACCGGCACGACCTGCTGCGCGCCTGCTTCGACGGCACGCTGACCGTCCCGCCGACCGGCCCGCGCGCCGCCGGCCTGATCGCCCCCGACCGGGAGACCGCGATCGCGCGGCTCGACCCGGCCGCCGGCGTGATGCTGCAGGCCGTCTGGGACGGGCGGGAGCTGACCCTGGTCATCCACCACCTGGTCGTCGACGGCGTCTCCTGGCGGATCATCACCGACGACCTGCGCCAGGCCGCCGCCGGCGGCGAGCTGGACCCGGTCGGCGCCTCGTTCCGCGGCTTCGCGGCGGCCCAGACCGGCCACGAGCAGGAGGCCGCGTTCTGGCGGGAGACCCTCGCCACGCCGGAGGAGCCGCTCGGCACGCGCCCGCTGGACCCGGCGAAGGACACCGCCGCGACGGTACGGTCGGTCACCGTCACCCTCCCGGCCGAGGTGGCCGTGCCACTGGTCTCGACGGTGCCCGCGGCCATGTTCGGCGGCGCCAACGACGTGCTGCTCACCGGCCTGGCCGTCGCGGTCAACCGGTGGCGCGGCCACGACGGGCCGGTCCGGGTCAGCCTGGAGAGCCACGGCCGCTCCGGGGACCTCGACCTGTCCCGTACCGTCGGCTGGTTCACCGCCATCTACCCGGTCTCGCTCGACCCCGGCTCCGGCGACGACCTCGCCGCGTCGGCGCGGGCGGTCAAGGAGCAGTTGCGCGCGGTGCCCGGCGACGGCCTCGGCTACGGCGCTCTGCGCTGGCTGGCCGGGGAGGACTTCGGCCCGCCGCCGCAGATCCTGTTCAACTACCTGGGCCGGTTCGCCGCCGGGGACACCGGGCCGTGGAGCCCGTCCGGGCCGCTGCGGGAGGGCGTCGACCCGGCCAACCCGGCGATGCCCCTGGAGATCAACGCCGAGCTGGTCGACGGCGTCTTCACCGCGACGCTGTCCTGGCCGGCCGGGATCATGACCGAGGCCGCGGTGACCGCCCTGGCCGGGCACTGGACGACTGTCCTGCGTGAGCTGGCCGTCACCGACGTCGCCGGGCACACTCCGTCGGACTTCCCTCTGGTCACGATGAGCCAGGACGACGTCGACGCGTTCGCCGGAGCCGCCGACGTGCTGCCGCTGCTGCCGTTGCAGGAGGGCATGTACTTCCACGCGGTCACCGCCGAGGTGGACACCTACGTGGTACAGCAGATCGCCGAGCTCAGCGGCCCGGTCGACCCGGCCCGGCTACGGCGCGCGGTCGACGCGGCCGTGCGCCGCCATGACGCGCTGCGGGCCTGTTTCCGGGAGCTGCGCGACGGCCGGATCGTCCAGGTCATCGCGTCCCACGTCGAGGTGCCGTGGCGGGAGCTGGACCTCAGTGACCGGCCCGACCCCGAGCGGGCCCTCGCCGAGCTGGCCGCGGCCGAGCTGGCCGAGCCGTTCGACCTGGCCCGGCCGCCGGTGCTGCGGTACGCGCTGGTGTCGCTGAGCGAGACCGAGCACCGGCTGGTCGAGACGATGCACCACATCCTGGCCGACGGCTGGTCGTACC
>KL571329.1:80976-83054 GCA_000715855.1 Actinoplanes liguriensis | reverse complement strand
TGTATAAGAGACAGGAGCTGGCCCGCGCGACCTGGTCGGCGGTGCTGGCCGGCGTCGAAACGACCATCCTTTATCCGGAGATCGACGGTGTGTCCCACCACGACAGCGCGTTCGCCCGGCTCAGCCCGGAGCAGACCGCGCGCCTGACCGCGGCGGCCCGCGACAACGGCCTGACCGTCAGCACGTTCGTGCACGCCGCCTGGGGACTGCTGCTGGGCCGGCTGCTCGGCCGCGACCGGGTGGTCTTCGGCTCGACGGTCTCCGGCCGTGGCGGCCCGCTCGACGTGGCCGAGGTCGTCGGCCTGCTGATCAACACGATCGCGGTGCCGATGTCCTGGCAGCCGCACGAGCCGGTCGGCGACGTGCTGCGCCGGCTGCACGAGCAGCAGACCGAGGTGCTCGACGTGCAGCAGGTCGGCCTGGCCGAGCTGACCCGCCTGGCCGGGGCCCGCGAGCTGTTCGACTCGATGGTCGTGGTGGAGAACTTCCCGCCGGTCCGCGAGAGCGACGCCGGCCTGACCGTGCGCGGTTTCACCGGCACCGACTCGCCGCACTACCCGGTGTCGCTGGTCGCCTTCCCCGGCGAGCGGCTCACCCTGGAGGTCAAGTACGACGCGGCGGTCGGCGCGGCCACCGCCGAGAGCCTGGTGTCGATCGTCGCCGGCCTGCTCGACCAGCTGGCCCGCGGCCTGGACCGTCCGGTGGCCGCGCTGACCCTCGGCGCCGAGCCGGTCGCGCTGCCCGGCACCGACCGTGCGATCACCGGCACGCTGCTCGACGCGCTGCGCGGCGCGGCGGTCAGCTGTGACGGCGTGACGCTGTCGGCCCACGAGATCGAGGTACGGTCCAACCGCCTCGCCCACCAGCTGATCGCCCGGGGCGTGCGGCCGGAGTCGCGGGTCGCCGTGGTCCTGCCCCGCTCGGTCGACCTGGTCGTGGCGTTGCTGGCGGTGGTCAAGGCGGGCGGCTGCTACGTGCCGGTCGACCCGGCCGCCCCGGCCGCCAGGCGCGAGCTCATCCTGGCCGACGCGGCGCCGGTCTGCGTGATCGACGAGGTCGCCGCCCCGGGCTACCCGGACACCCGTCCGACGGTACGGCTGACCGGCGACAACGCCGCGTACGTGATCTACACGTCCGGCTCGACCGGCACGCCCAAGGGCGTGATCGTCACCCACCGCGACGTGCTGGAGCTGTTCGCGGCGGCGGCCGAGGAGTTCACCTTCACCGCCGACGACGTGTGGACGATGTTCCACTCGTACGCGTTCGACTTCTCGGTGTGGGAGCTGTGGGGCCCGATGCTGCACGGCGGCCGGCTGGTCGTCGTCCCGCACGACGTCGCCCGCGACCCGCAGCGCTTCCGGGCGCTGCTGCGCGACGACCGGGTCACCGTGCTCAACCAGACCCCGTCGGCGTTCTACCCGCTGGTCGAGGCGGACTCGACGGCCCCGGACCGGCTGCCGTTGCGCTACGTCGTCTTCGGCGGCGAGGCCCTCGACCTGTCCCGGCTCACCGCCTGGTACGCCCGCAACACCACCCCCGAACTGATCAACATGTACGGCATCACCGAGACCACCGTGCACGTGTCGTTCCGGGCGCTGACCCCGGGCGACACCGGCCGGCCGAGCGTGATCGGCGAGGCGCTGCCCGGGCTGACCGTGCACCTGCTCGACGCGTACCTGCAACCGGTGCCGGACGGCGTGACCGGAGAGATGTACGTGGCCGGCGACCAGCTGGCCCGCGGCTACCTGAACCGGGCCGGATTGACCGCGGCGCGGTTCGTGGCCAACCCGTACGGCCGTGGCCGGCTCTACCGCTCGGGCGACCTGGCCCGCCGGGAGAACGGCGAGCTGGTCTACCTGGGCCGCTCCGACCAGCAGGTCAAGGTGCGCGGCTACCGCATCGAGCCGGGCGAGATCACCGCGGCCCTGCTCGGGCTGGGCGGGGTCGCCGACGCCGCGGTCGTCGTCCGCGACGGCCGGCTCGTCGCGTATCTGGTAGCCAGGGCCGGCACTCGCCCGGACCCGGAGTCGATCCGCGCGTACCTGGCCGAGGTCCTGCCCCTGTCTCTTATACACATC
>KL571329.1:79130-80775 GCA_000715855.1 Actinoplanes liguriensis | reverse complement strand
ACCCTGGACCGGCTGCCGCTGACGGTGAACGGCAAGCTCGACCGCGACGCCCTGCCGGCCCCGCAGGCGCCGGTCGCCCCGGCAGCCCGGCCCGAGCTCGCCTCGCCCCTGGCGCAGCTGTTCGCCGAGGTGCTGCGCCTGCCCGCGGTCGGCGAGGACGACGACTTCTTCGCCCTCGGCGGGGACAGCATCGTCGCCATCCAGCTGGTCAACCGGGCCAAGCGGTCGGGCATCCGGATCACCCCGCGCGACGTGTTCACCCAGCGCACCCCGGCCGCGCTGCACGCCCTCGCCGCACCGGCGCTGCCGGCCCCGGCGACTCCCGCGGTCTCCGGCGGGATCGGCGAGATCGCGCTGCTGCCGATCGTGCACCGCCTGGCCGAGCTGGGTGACGGCGACGACGCCGCGGTCTCCCGGGTGCATCAGGCGGAGGTGCTGCGGACCCCGCCCGGGTTGCGCGCGGACCAGCTCGACCGAGCCCTTCAGGCCCTCGTCGACCGGCATGACGCGCTGCGGCTGCGGCTGAGCCGGCCGGTCCCGATGCTCTGGTCGCAGAGCGTGCAGGCCACCGGCCGGGCCCACCTGACCACGGTCGCCGGATTCGACGAGGAGCTGCTGCGCGCACACGCCGAGGACGCGGTCGGGCGGCTGGACCCGGACACCGGCCGCACCGTGGAAGCCGTCTTCTTCGATCGTGGCCCGGCCGAGCAGGGCCGGCTGCTGCTGGTCGTGCACCACCTGGCGGTCGACGCGGTGTCCTGGAACGTCATCACCGAGGACCTGGCCGCCGCCGTACGCGGCGAGGTGCTGCCGCCGGTCGGCACGTCCCTGCGCGAGTATGCCCGGGAACTGACCGAGCAGGCCGGCACCGCGGCGCGGATGGCCGAGTTCCCGCACTGGGCGGCCGTCCTGGCGCCCGGGGGCGAGCTGGACCCGTCCGTGGTCACCGTCGGCGCCACCCGCGACCACCACCTCCGGCTGCCCTACCAGGCGTCCGGGGACGTGACCGCGAACCTGCTCGACGCGTTGTACCGGGCGGTCAACACCTGGCGGGGCACCGACGGTGACCTGGTCGTCGAGGTGGAACGGCACGGGCGCGAGGGGGAGGCCGACCTGTCCCGGACGGTGGGCTGGTTCACCGCGATCGCGCCGGTGCGCCTCACCGCGGCCGGGCGCTCGGAGACGCCCGGCGACGGGATCGGGTTCGGGCTGCTGCGCTACGTCAACCCGCGCACCGCCGCGGCGCTGTCCCGGCTCGGCACCCCGCAGGTGCTCTTCAACTACCTGGGCCGGTTCCACTCCGGCGACGAGGACTGGGCCTCCGCCCCGGAGAGCGTCGCGGTGCGCGACGGGCTGCCGACGCCGTACCTGCTGGAGATCAACGTCGCACTGGTGGACGACGAGCTTCACGCGACCATCACGTACGCCGATGAAGGTCTTGGTCTCGGCATCGCGCAGGCCTGGACCGAGGAGCTGAGCGGGACTGCCACCTGGCCGCTGTCGCCCCTGCAGGAGGGCCTGTTCTTCCAGGCCAAGCTGGCCGGCGACGCCGACGTCTACATCGCGCAGAACGCGTTCGACGTCGACCACCGGCTGGACGTGCCCGCGCTGGAACGGGCGTTCGCGGCCTGTCTCTTATACACAT
>KL571329.1:76752-78920 GCA_000715855.1 Actinoplanes liguriensis | reverse complement strand
CACCGACGACGGCCGCGCCTTCCTCGGCGACGTCCCGGCCGTGGTCGCGGTGGTCGACGCGACCGGCCTGGACGCGGCGGCGCTGGACGCGGTGATCGCGGCCGAGCGGGTGCGCCCGTTCGATCTGCAGGCCCCGCCGCTGGCCCGGCTGACCGTCATCCGGCGTGCCGACGGCACCGACCGGCTGCTGCTCACCTACCACCTGCTGCTGTGGGACGGCTGGTCGCGCGAGCTGGTGCTGCGGGACCTGTTCGGCGCGTACGCCGGCCGGCCGATCCCGGCCCGGACGGCGAGCTTCACCGACTACCTCGGCTGGGTCGCCCGGCAGGACAAGGAGGCGTCGCTGCGGGCCTGGACCGACAGTCTGGCCGGCGCCGACCCGACCCTGCTCTACCCGGCCGCCGCCGGCACCCGGCCGGTGCTGGCCACCAGCCTGGCCGCCGACTTCACGCGAGAGCAGACCATCCGGCTGGCCGACCTGGCACGGGCCTGCGGCGTCACCCTGAACGCCGTGCTCAGCACCGCCCTCGGCCTGGTCCTCGCGCACGCCGCGGGCACCGCCGAGGCGGTCTTCGGCACCACCGTGGCCGGCCGTCCGACCGAGCTGGACGGCATCGACGACGTGGTCGGCGTCTTCCTCAACACCGTGCCGCAGCGCGTCGGTCTCACCGCCGGCGAGCCGATCCGCGACGTGCTGCGCCGGGTGCAGGCCGGGCGGGTCGAGATGATGGCCCACGAGTACGTCGGCCTGGGCGACATCCAGCGCGCGGCCGGCCGCGGGCAGCTCTTCGACAGCCTGTACGTGTTGCAGAACTTCCTCGACGACGACACGTTCACCGACCTGGAGACCGAGCACGGCATCGTCGGCGTGACCGCGGTCGACGCCACCCACTACCCGCTGACCTGGGTCGCCACCCCGGGCCGGGCGCTGCGGATCCGGCTGGAGTACCGGCCCGACGTGGTCCCGGCGGCCGCCGCCGAGGCGCTGCTGGACCGGCTGCGCACGGTCCTGACCGGCCTGGACGCCGACGCGCCGGCCGGCCTGGCCCTCTCGCCCGCGCCGGCGCCGCTGCTCGGTCACGTGGGGGAGATCCCCGACCAGACGATCGCCGAGATGCTGGCGGAGCAGGCGGCGCGGACCCCGGCCGCGGCGGCGCTGACCCACGACGGCACCACGCTGAGCTACGCCGAGCTCGACGGCCGGGTCAGCGCGGTCGCTCGCGGCCTGCGCTCGCGCGGCGCACGACCGGAGACCGTCATCGGCCTGGCGCTGCCACGCGGCCTCGACATGGTGGTCGCGCTGTTCGCGGTCCTGCGGGCCGGGGCCGCCTACCTGCCGCTCGACCTGGACCTGCCGGCCGACCGCCGGCAGGCGATGATCGACGACGCCGGGCCGCTGCTGGTGCTGACCAGCCTCGACGGACTGTACGAGGAGGTCGGCGAGCCCTGGCTGGACGACTTCGCGCCGGGCACGCCGGGCCGCCTCGACCGTCCCGCGTACGTCATCTACACCTCGGGCTCGACCGGCCGGCCCAAGGGCGTGGTCACGCCGTACCTGGGGCTGACGAACATGCAGCTCAACCACCGGGCGGCGATCTTCGGCCCGGCGATCGAGGCGGCCGGTGGGCGGATCCTGACCATCGCGCACACCGTCTCGTTCTCCTTCGACATGTCGTGGGAGGAGCTGCTCTGGCTGGTCGAGGGCCACCATGTGCACGTGGCCGACGAGGAGCTGCGCCGCGACGGCCGGGCCCTGGTCGCCTACTGCGCACGCCACCGGGTGGACGTGGTCAACCTGACCCCGACCTACGCCCAGGCGCTGCTGGACGAGGGTCTGCTCGCCGGCGCCCACCGGCCGAGCCTGGTCCTGCTCGGCGGTGAGGCGGTCCCGGAGAAGCTCTGGACCGTGCTGCGCGACACCGAGGGTGTGTTCGGTTACAACCTCTACGGTCCGACCGAATACACGATCAACACCCTGGGCGGCGGTACGGACGAGAGCGTCACCGCGACCGTCGGAAAGCCGATCTGGAATACCACCGGCCACGTGCTCGACAGCTGGCTGCGGCCGGTCCCGCGGGGCGTTGCCGGTGAGCTGTACATCTCCGGAGCGGGCCTGGCCCGGGGCTATCTGGGTCAGGCCGGGCTGACCGCGTCGCGGTTCGTGGCGA
>KL571329.1:75929-76510 GCA_000715855.1 Actinoplanes liguriensis | reverse complement strand
GCGACCGAGCACGGCCGGATGTATCGGACCGGTGACCTGGTGCGCGAGCGGCCGGACGGCAACCTGGACTTCCTCGGCCGCACCGACGACCAGGTGAAGATCCGCGGCTACCGGATCGAGCCGGGCGAGGTGGAGACCGCGGTCGCGACGGTGCCCGGCGTGCGCCGCTCGGCGGTCGTGGTCCGCGACGGGGCGCTGGCCGCCTATCTGGTCGGCGCGGCGACACCCGCCGAGGTGCGCGCCGAGGTTGCCCGGGTGCTGCCGTCCTACATGGTGCCGACCCTGTACGCGGTCGTCGACTCGCTGCCGCTGACCGTCAACGGCAAGCTCGACGTCGCCGCGCTGCCGGCGCCCGCGCCGATCAGCGGTGGCTCCCGCCCGCCGCGCGACGACCGGGAACGAACCCTGTGCGAGCTGTTCGCCGGGGTGCTCGGCGTCGACGAGCTCGGTGTCGAGGACGACTTCTTCGACGCCGGTGGGCACTCGCTGAGCGCGATGCGGCTGCTCGGTCAGATCCGGGCCACGCTCGGTGGTGACCTGACGCTGCGGACGCTCTTCGATCTGTCTCTTATACACATCTC
>KL571329.1:75246-75675 GCA_000715855.1 Actinoplanes liguriensis | reverse complement strand
GCCCCCCCTGCCGCTCTCGCCGGCCCAGCAGCGGCTCTGGCTGCTCGACCAGATCGAGCCCGGCAACACCGCGTACACGTACCCGCTGCTGGTCCGGGTCCGCGGCGAGCTCGACCGGGCAGCCCTGTCGTCGGCGCTGGCCGACGTGGTGGCCCGGCACGAGGTGCTGCGAACCGTGGTCGAGTCGCCGTATCAGAGGATCCTGCCGCCGCCGGCGAGCGTCCCGGTCAGTGTGGACGACCTGGACGAGGTGCTGGCCCGGCCCTTCGATCTCGCCCGCGAGCTGCCGATCCGGGCGGTCGTGGTGCCGGAGGACGGGTCGACGGTGCTGGCGCTGGTGCTGCATCACATCGCCATGGACGAGTGGTCGGACCGGCCGCTGCTGCGCGACCTGACCACCGCGTACCAGGCCCTGTCTCTTATACACAT
>KL571329.1:74435-75050 GCA_000715855.1 Actinoplanes liguriensis | reverse complement strand
CGTACCAGGCCCGGCTGGCCGGTCACGCGCCGTCGTGGACGCCGCTGCCGGTGCAGTACGCCGACTACGCGCTGACCCTGACCGAGAACCCGGCCGACGAGTCCTTCTGGCTGTCCACCCTGGCCGGCCTGCCGGACGAGATCGTGCTGCCGGCCGACCGTCCCCGATCGGCGTCCCGGGCGGCCGGGCAGGAGGACATCCACCTGCCGGCCGAACTGATCGACCGGGTGCGCTCGCTCGCCCGTACCGAATCGGCAAGTGTCTTCATGGCTCTGCACGCCGCCCTGGCGGTGCTGCTGGCCCGGCACGGCGCCGGAACCGACGTGCCGATCGGCTCGCCCACCTCGGGCCGGGGCGACGGCGCCCTGGACGACCTGATCGGCTTCTTCGTCAACACCGTCGTGCTGCGCGCCGACCTCACCGGCCAGCCGGGCTTCGCCGATCTGCTGGCCCGGGTCCGCACCGCCGACCTGGCCGCCTTCGACCATGCGGCGCTGCCGTTCCAGCAGGTGGTCGAGCTGGTGAATCCGCGCCGGGTGGCCGGGCGCAACCCGCTGTTCCAGGTGATGATCGGCTACTTCCCGCGGCCGGACGACGACGGTTCCGTGCTGGGGC
>KL571329.1:73023-74274 GCA_000715855.1 Actinoplanes liguriensis | reverse complement strand
TGCGACGGCTGCTGGACCGCTTCGTCGTGCTGCTCTCCGCGGTCACCGCCGAGCCGTCGGCGTCGGTCTTCGACGTCGCGCTGCTGTCCCCGGCCGACCGGGAGTCACTCGCCCGGTGGTCGGCGCCGGCCGGCCTGCCGCGCCCGGCCGCCGTGCGGGTCGACGCGTCCGGTGAGGCGCTGGTCTGCGGCGACGTCCGGATGAGCCACGCCGAGCTGGACCGGGCCGCCGACGCGGTCGCCGCCATGCTGGCCGCCCGGGGGATCGGGCCCGAGGACATCGTGGGCATCGCCATGCCCCGCTCGGCCGACCTGGTCGTGGCGGTGCTGGGCGTGCTCCGGTCGGGCGCCGCCTACCTGCCCCTCGACCCGTCGTTCCCGGCCGCGCGACTGGACTTCATGGTCGCCGACGCCAAGCCCGCGCTGGTCCTGCGCGATCTCGACGGGATCGCGCCGGGCGCCGCGCCGGTGGTCACCCGGCCACCGGACTCGGCCGCGTACGTCATCTACACCTCCGGCTCGACCGGCCGCCCGAAGGGCGTCGTGGTCACCCACCGCGACCTGGAGGCGTTCCTGGCCGCCGTGCCGCTGGAGCCCGGCGAACGGCTGCTGGCTGTGACCACCCTGTCGTTCGACATCTCGGTGCTCGAACTGCTCGGGCCGCTGCGGGCCGGTGGCACCGTCGTGCTGGCCTCGCCCGAGCAGGTCCGCGATCCGGAGCTGCTGGCCCGGGTGGTCCGCGACGAGCGGATCACCGCCATGCAGGCGACCCCCTCGCTGTGGGCCGCGCTGCTCTCCTCCGACGTTGACCTGCGCGACGTGCGTGCCCTGGTCGGCGGGGAGGCGCTGCCGGTCAGCCTGGCCCGCGCGCTGACCGAGCGGACGCGCAGCGTGACCAACCTGTACGGCCCGACCGAGGTGACCGTCTGGGCCACCCGGGACGAGGTGGACGCTGGGTGGTCGGGAACCATCGGGCAGCCGCTGCCCGGGACGAGCGCGCACGTGCTGGACGAGCGGCTCGAACCGGTCGCGCCGGGCGTGATCGGCGAGCTGTACCTCGCCGGATCCCAGGTCACCCGGGGCTACCTCGGCCGGCCCGGGTTGACCGCGGCCCGGTTCGTGGCCACCGGCAGCGGCGGGCGGATGTACCGGACCGGCGACCTGGCCCGATGGCGCGCGGACGGCCGGCTGGAGTTCCTTGGGCGGGTCGACCATCAGGTCAAGGTGCGCGGCTTCCGGATCGAGCTGGAGG
>KL571329.1:70617-72746 GCA_000715855.1 Actinoplanes liguriensis | reverse complement strand
GTCGTCGCCCGCGGGGACCGGCTGGTCGCGTACCTGGCCGGTACGGACGTGAGCATCCCGGACTTCGCGGCGTACCTGCCGGCGTACATGGTCCCGGGCGTCGTGCACGTGCTGCCGTCGCTGCCGCTGACCCCGAACGGCAAGATCGACCGGGGTGCGCTGCCGGACGTCGACGCGCCGACCGGCGCCACCGCGCCACGCTCCCGGGCCGAGGCCGTGATCAGCGGCATCGTGGAGTCGGTGCTCGGGATCGCCGGGATCGGTGTGCACGACGACTTCTTCGCCCTGGGCGCGCACTCGCTGACCCTGGTCCGCATCGCGGCCGAACTGCGGCAGCGGCTCGGTGCGACGGTGTCGGTGGCCTCGCTGTTCGGTGCGCCGACCGTGGCGGGTGTGGCGCGGCTGGTGGCCACCGGTGCGCCGGCCGGTGATCCGCTCGCCCCGGTGCTCACCCTGCACGCCGGGGGAGTCGGCGCACCACTGTTCTGCCTGCCGCCGGCCAGTGGCCTGACCTGGCAGTACGCGGCGCTGCGGCGCTATCTGGACGTGCCGCTGGTCGGGCTCCAGTCGCCGACGCTCTCCGGTCTGCCGGAGCCGGCCTCGCTGGCCGCGCTGGCCGGTGAGCACGCCGACCGGATCGTCGCGCTCCAGCCGGACGGCCCGGTACGCCTGCTCGGCTGGTCCTTCGGCGGGGCGCTGGCCCTGTGCATCGCCGCGCAGCTGCGGGACCACGGCCGGGAGGTCGCCTTCCTCGGCATGCTCGACACGCGACGCCCGGCGCCGGTCCCCGGCGACCCGGCCGGTACGGAGATCGCGTCGCTGCTGGCCGAACTGGGCTTCGAGGTCCCGCCCGGCACCGCGACGGTCGCGGACGCGGTACGGCTGATCCGGGGCTCCGACGACCCGATCGGCGTGCTCACCGACGAGCAGATCGCCCTGGTCGTGGAGAACTATCTGACCAGCGACCGGCTGATGGCCACGGCGGACTACCCGGACCACGACGGCCCGGTGCTGTTCGTGGACGCCACCGAGCCCACGCCGGACGCGTCGTCCGGCTGGCCCGGGCTGCCGGGCCTGACCCGGCACAAGCTGCCGGTGACGCACGCCGAGATGCTCGACGCGTCGACGCTGGAGCTGCTCGGGCCGATCCTGGCCGAGAGCCTGCGCGCCGAGTAACGAAAACGCCCGCCCCCGGCAGAACCGAGGGCGGGCGTTCGGGCAGACGGGATCAGGAGACGGCGGACAGGTCAGTCACCTTGGTCGCCGGGTCACCGTCGGTTGCGGCCTTCAGCTGCGGCACCAGGATGTCCAGGGCGTACAGGATGGCGTCCGGGCCGCTGTAGGACAGCGCGCCGGCCAGCGGCGTCGAGAACGCCGTGTACAGGGTGCGGTCCTCGGTGACGACCTTCAACCGGCTGAACACCGGGGACTTGAGCGAGTCGGCCTTGGTCGCCCCGGTGATGAACAGCACGTCCTTGTCGATCAGGTCGAGGCGCTCCTCGCTGAGGTCGCCCTCGGTCTCCTGCGCCTTGAAGCCCAGCGCGTCGAACACCGCGCGCCGCGGGTCACCGGCGCCGAGCAGCCAGTGCGCCCCGTTCTCCGGCCCGTAGTCCTCGACCAGGGTCTTGCCGGCGAACTGCGGGTTGGCCTTCTTCGCCTCGTCCAGCTTGGCGTTCACCTTGTCGACCAGGGCCTGCGCCTCGGCCGGCTTGCCGATTGCCTTGCCGGTGGTCAGCGTCTGCACGTCCCACGGCGTCTGCTCGTCCTTGTACTGCGAGGACTGGACCACGGTGGGGGCGATCTGGGAGAGCTTGTCGTACGTCTCCTTGTTGATCGTCTCGTAGATGGCCAGGATCAGGTCCGGCTTCTGCTTGATGATCGCCTCGAAGTTGATCTCAGCGGAGAAGGTCGGCAGCTTCTTGCCGGCCAGCTTCGCCGACACCCATGGGTAGGTCGGGTACTCGGTGAACCATTCCCGGGTGCTGACCGGGGTCTCCCCGAGGGCCAGCACGAAATCCTGGTCGTTCCAGCCGACCGTGACGATGCTCGCGGGCTTCTTCGCGATGGTCGTCGAGCCGAACTTGTGCTCGATGGTGACCGGGAAAGCGGCAGCCGCGGCCGACGCGGAG
>KL571329.1:66067-70419 GCA_000715855.1 Actinoplanes liguriensis | reverse complement strand
TCCGGGGCGGCCGTGCTGTCGTCATCCGTCGAGCCGCAGGCGGCGAGGGACGCCAGCAGGAGGCCTGCGGCGAGCACGGCGAAACGGCGTTTCATAAAGGACTCCCGATATTCCCTGGGTTGAAGTTAGGTTAGGCTACCTTTGCTTCCGGGATCCGGGAAGCTGCCCCCGTACCTTGTGGAGGAATCGAGACATGCGGCGCACCCTGCTCGGCGGCAAGATCCACCGGGCTACCGTGACTCAGGCCGACCTGCACTACGTCGGCTCGATCACCATCGACAAAGACCTGATGCTCGCGGCTGACCTGGTCGAGGGCGAGCAGGTCCAGGTGGTCGACATCGACAACGGCGCCCGCCTGGTCACCTACGCGATCGAGGGCCCGGCCGGATCCGGCGTGATCGGCATCAACGGCGCCGCAGCTCGGTTGATCTCGGTCGGCGACCTGGTCATCATCATGTCGTTCCACCAGGTGGACGAGCGTGAGCGAGCCGACCACGTGGCGCACGTGGTGCACGTCAACGCCCGCAACGAGATCGTCGACCTGGGCACCGACCCGGGCGAGCCGGTTCCCGGCGCGGTCGACCAGATCTCCGGCCACCTGGTCGGCTGATCAGCTCCCATGGGCGCACTGACGGTCTGCCGGGACTGCTGCTGCGGCGACACGGTCAAACACCCGGAGGTCGACCACGACGCGCAGTTGGTCACCCTCCGGGCCGCGGCAGGCGATCGGCATCGCGTACGGGTCAGCGAGTGCCTGCGGGTGTGTGAGCGCTCCAACGTGGTGGTGGCGCACCCCACCCCGGTGGCTCGCCGGGCCGGAGCCCGTCTGGTCTACCTCGGCGACATCCTCGACGATCAGCTGGTCGAGGATGTCGTTGCCTGGCTCGACGCGGGCGGGCCCGGAGTCTGCCCGGTCCCGCTGACGCTAGCCGACCGCGTCTTCAATCCGGCGGACTACGCGTGAACAAAAATTTGCCCGGGTGAGCGCTTCAGCGTCCACCCGGGCGATCTTGTTTGTCGGGTCAGGCCGCGACCAGCGCCGGCGCGGTGCGCCGCTGCAGCACCGAGTCCAGGATCTCGCCCACCCGGATCGCCGTGTTCGACAGCAGGGCCGACGTGATGCCGTGCGTGTGCTCGGTGCCGCCCTGCAGGTAGATGCCGCAGTGCAGCCGCGGATCGGTGACCGCCCGGTAGTCGCGCTCGACCCGGGGCCGGCCCTGCTCGTCGGAGCGGCACAGGGCCGCGACGTCGCCGAGCACCGCGTACGGATCGGCGTTGTGGTAGCCCGTCGCGAACACCACGATGTCGGCCTCCACCCGGATCACCTCGCCGGTGACAAGGGAACGGACGAAGACGTCGGCGGTGTCGTCGCCGTCCTCGACGCGGGTCACCCGGGAGACGTTCATCATGCGCAGCCGTTCACGGCCGAGCACCTTCTCCTGGTACATCCGCCGGTAAAGGTCGTCGATCAGGTCGATGTCGACCACCGAGTAGTTGGTGTTCGCGTGATAGCCCATCAACTGCTGTTTGAAGTCCTCCGGCGACGCGTAGAAGTCGTCCACCGCGGCCGGGTCGAAGATCCGGTTGGCGAACGGCGAGTCGTCGGCGGGCGAATAGCCGTACCGCGACAGCACGGCGTTCACCTCGGCCGCCGGGAAAGCGCTGTGCAGGGCGGCCACCGCCTCGGCCGCGCTCTGCCCGGCCCCGACCACCACGACTCGCTTGGGGTCGGGCGCCTCCCCGCGCAGGGCGAGGTTGTGCAGCAGCTGGCTGGTGTGCCAGATCCGCGGTGAGGTGGTGATCCCCTCGGGCAGCCGTGGCCGCAGACCGGTGCCGATCACCAGGTTGCGCGCGCGCGAGGTGGTCACCTTACCGCCGCTGCGGGCGGAGACGTCGAGGGCCCGGATCTCGCCGGCGCCGTCGGCCACCGGGGTCACCGACAGGACCTCGGAGTCGTAGGAGACCAGCCCGGCCACCTGAGCGGCGGCCCACGAGAAGTAGTCGTGGAACTCGACCCGCAGCGGGAACAGGTTCTTGTGGTTGATGAAGTCGATCAACCGGCCCTGGCTGTGCAGGTACTTCAGGAAGCTGAACTCGCTGGTCGGATTGCGCAGGGTGACCAGGTCCTTGAGGAACGACACCTGCATGGTCGCGTCGTCGAGCAGCATCCCCCGATGCCAGCCGAAGCCGGTCTGGCGTTCGACGAACCGGGCCGCGACCGGGGAGTTCGGACCACCCGCGTCGTTGTGCTCGGTCACGGCGATCGCCATGGCCAGATTGGAGGGGCCGAAGCCGATCCCCAGGACGTCGAGTTCAGGTTCAGACATGACCGCCCCTACCACCATCGCTGGACCCAACCTGGATCCTAATTTCGGTTAGCCTAACCTAATCAAGGCGCGGCGATGAAGCGGTGCCCGGCAAAGGGGGAGATTCATGCGAGTAGTGATGTTCGGATTCCAGACGTGGGGCCACCGAACGCTTCAGGCCCTGTTGGCGTCCGAACACGAAGTCGTCCTGGTGGTGACCCACCCGACCGGCGACGGGGAGTACGAGCGCGTCTGGTCCGACTCGGTGGCCGATCTCGCCGCCGAACACGGCGTGCCGGTACTGCTGCGCGAGCGCCCGGACGACGACGAACTGCTCGCATCGCTCAAGCAAGCCGCCCCGGACGTCATCGTCGCCTCGAACTGGCGCACCTGGATCCCGCCGCGCGTGTTCACGCTGCCGCCGTTCGGCACCCTCAACGTGCACGACGCGCTGCTCCCGGCGTACGCGGGATTCTCGCCTTTGATCTGGGCCTTGCTCAACGACGAGAAGGAGGTCGGAGTGACCGCGCACATGATGGACGAAACCCTCGACGCCGGGCCGATCGTGCTCCAGCGGGCAGTCCCGGTCGGGCCTCGAGACACCACGGCCGACCTTTTCGGCAAGACCCTGGAGCTCTTCGGGCCGATCACCGTGGACGCGCTGGCCGAGATCGCGAGCGGCCGCACCGACTTCGTGGCCCAGGACCGCACCAAGGCCAGCTTCTTCCACAAGCGTGCCGAGGAGGACATCCGCATCGACTGGCGCTGGACCGCGGAAGAGCTGGATCGGCTCGTCCGGGCCCAGTCCGCGCCCTATCCGCAAGCCTTCTGCTTCCACAAGGGCCGGCGGCTGGAGATCGTACAGGCCAGGGTGTCGGCCGCCGTCTACGGCGGAACTCCGGGCCGGATCTTCTACCGCGAGGACGACGGTGTGGCCGTGGTCGCGGGAGCGGACGCTCGCCGGGGCAGGAGCAAAGCCCTGCTCGTCACCCGCGTGCGCACCTCCGACGGCGTCGAACTGGCTGCCCCGGAATACTTCCGCACGATGGGCGGATACCTGACGAGCCACCCGGAGTGATGATGGGCGGTCCCCGAGGCAGGTCGCCGGTCTGGACGTGTTCGTAGCGGTGGGGGTCAGCTCGCGGGTCACCATCGCCGGTCGGCAGCAGCGGCTGAGCCGGACGCGCTCGCGAGGTAGATCGTGGACTGCCGGCTCTACGGCGTCGGCCTGGACCACACCACCGACCCCGGCGACCGGGCCACCCTGCCCCAGCCCCACGCCCACGGCTACCAGCGGTGGGAGCCGGACGGAGCACTCACCGACGTCACCGACTTCAACACGGTTGCCGCCTAGGTCGGCTCACTGGTCACGACACCGTCTGACCTAGCGCGATTCTGGCAGGCCCCGCGGCACGGGCAGCTACTCAATCTCCACGAGATGGCCGGGTTGCAGACCACCGTCCTGGCCGTGACCGACCAGCAGACCCAGCCCGGCTCCCGCTACGGCCTCGGCATCATGTGGATGCCCGACAGCTGCGGTGGTCACTGGGCCCACCTCGGCGATGTTCCCGGCAGCGCCACCGTCAACGCCGTGTCTCCCGACGGCAAACGGATGGTCATCCTGTCCCTGTACACCGAGCTCGCCGGGCCCATGGCGGCCATCTACAGCCGTGCCGACCTGCCGTTCACGCCGGAAGCTTCCACGATCACCGACGAGGACGAGGCGGAGGTGATCCGCCGGCTCTACGACGAGGATGATCCGCCCGACGACGAGGAGGCCGTCGCCCTGGCCGGCGAGGCGGCCAAACGGTGGGCGTTCGACCCCTGTCAGGTGACGGCCGAGTACCTCGGCTCCATCGTCGGCTGGGCCACGGATCCGGACGTGGCGGTCGCCGCCCGCGCCGCCGAAATCCTGGCGTGGTTCCTGCCGACGCCGGGGTCGGTGTCGGCGCTGCTTGCCAGCCCGGCGGTGGCCTCCGCGAACTTGACGCCGGCCCATCTGCCGACGACCGATCCGCGCGTCGACGACCACCTGCGGCGGTTGGT
>KL571329.1:63247-65899 GCA_000715855.1 Actinoplanes liguriensis | reverse complement strand
GGGCCGGACCTTCCGGAGCCGGCGCCGGCCACGCTGATCGAGGCGGCCGACCGCAACTTTCCGGCCGGTGTCCCCGGCTGGCAACGGGCGCTGCGCGGCTTCGTGGTTCTGGCACTGCAGCGCCTCGGCCTGCCCTGAGGCCGAATCGGGGCGTTGGAGCACGTCGCGGTCGGCGCCACGGCGGATTCCACCCGGAAACGCGACTTAGAGGGTTCCGCAGCCCTTGCGCCGCACCGGCCGCGGCGTGATCTGCGCCAGGTGGACGTGGTCGATCGCGGCCTGGACCCGGTCCTTGACCGGCGGGCACGCCGGAGCGGCTGCGGTCGCGGTGGTCGGCGTGGAGGCCGATGTGGCGAGGGCGGCGCCGAACGCGAGAACGGTGGCGAGAAGACGCTTGGTGATCATGATCAGCACCATGTCGGCCCGCCGGTGAATCACTGTGGATCGGCACCCGCCGGTGGCGTGTCCAGCTGTTCCGTGGGTGTGGCGCCGCCGGTGTGCTACGCCGTGTCCCGGAAGCCAGCCAGAGCGGCCGGCTCGGCTGTGGCCGGCTTCCCGGGATCGGTCCGAGGGCCTGCCGATCACCCGGGACAGGGCACCGGTTGTGGGCGGGACGGGTCCTAGCCGGTGAGGGGCCGGTCCAGCAGGAGCAATGCCTGGTGAACGTGGCCGTTCGTCGTGGTCAGGGCGTGCCCGGCGGCCTCGACGGTGGCGCCGGAGACGAGCGTGACCAGGGCGATCTTGGCGTCCCCGCCCGCGGCTTCCAGAGCCTTGCGGCACCGGGCCGGGTCGGCGCCGGTGGCGTCGGACAGGATCCGGAGCTGCCGGTCGCGAAGCTTGGCGTTGCTGGCCAGCATGTCGGTCATCAGGTTCGAGTACGTCCTGCCCAGCCGGACCATCGTCGCCGTCGAGAAGGCGTTGAGGACCAGCTTCTGCGCGGTGCCCGCCTTCATCCGGGTGGAGCCCGTGACCACCTCGGGACCGGTGTCCGGGGCGACGTGCACGTCCACGCCGGAGGCGATCGGTGACGCGGGGTTCGCCGAGACCAGGACGGTACGGGCGCCGCGGGCCCGCGCCGTCACCAGCGCCGCGCGGACATACGGCGTACGCCCGCTGGCCGTGACCCCGACCGCGAGGTCGCCCGGATCGACGTCGCCGGCGGCCGCAGCGCCCGCGGTCTCGTCGTCTTCCGCGTCCTCGGACGGATTCGTCAGCGCCCGCGTCCCTCCGGCGATGTGCGCGACGACCCGGCCCGGGTCCAGCCCGAATGTCGGGATCAGCTCGGCCGCGTCGAGCACCGCGATCCGCCCGGAGGTGCCGGCGCCGAAGTAGTGCACCCGGTGCCCGGCGGACAGCGCCGTCACTGCCAGCTCGACCGCGGCGGAAAGCTCCGGCAGGACGTCCGCGACCGCGAGCGGGACCTGGCTGTCCTCGGCGTTGATCAGGCGGAGCATGTCCAACGTGGGCATCCGGTCGATCGCGGCGCTGCGCGGGTTGCGTTGCTCGGTACGCGACAGCGGCGCCTCGTCGACGGGCCTCACCCGCGCCCCCGGGTGGCGCGGCCGGTCGTCGGTGATTTCCTTCGAGCGGGTGGCGCGATGCGCCGGCCCCGGACCGCCTCGTAGGTGGCGTCCAGCGCCTGCCTGGTCTCCTCGTAGGTGCGCTGGGCGACGCCGACGAACACGCAGTCGATCACGGTGAGCTGGGCGAGCCGGCTGGACATCGCGCCGGACCGGAACGTCGTCTCCCGGGCCGCGGTGGTCAGCACCAGGTCGGCGGCCTTGGCGATCGGCGACTTGGGGAAGTTGGTCAGCGCGACGGTGACGGCGCCGTGCCGTTTCGCCTCGGTGAACGCCTCGATGGTGTCGGTGGTCGTGCCGGTGTGCGAGATGCCGAATGCCACGTCCCGCCCGTCGAGCAGGGCGGCGCTGGTCAGCGCCAGGTGCAGGTCGCTCCAGGCATAGGAGACCCGGCCGATGCGGTGCAGCTTCTGCTGGAAGTCGGTGGCCACGAAGGCGCTCGCGCCCACCCCGTAGATGTCGACCCGCCGGGAGTCGGCGACCACCTCGACGACGTGCTCCAGGACCGCGATGTCGATCTGCGAGGCGGTGTCCTCGACCGCGCGGGCGTCGGCGAAGGCGATTTTCTTCACCACCTGGGCGAGGTCGTCGCCCGGGCTGATGTCGCTGCCCACCGGCTCGTCGGCCTCGGCGGCGCGGCCGGTTTCGGAGGCGAGAGCCAGGCGTAGCTGGGGGTAACCGCGGAAGCCCAGCGCCCGGCAGAACCGGATCACCGTCGTCTCGCTCGTGGTGGAGCGGGCGGCGAGCTGGGTGATGGTGAGCCGGGACGCGGTGGCCGACTCGTTGATGATCACCCGGCCCACCCGTTGCTCGGCGGGGGACAGGGACGGCAGCAGACCCCGCGCCCGGACCACCGTCTCGGCCTGCGGAGGGCCGGCCGTGGGCGGTGCGGAGGAGGTGCTGCGCTTGCGGCCCGTCATGAAAAGAGCCTCCGGCCTGTCATGGAGAAAAGTTTCCTTTGCTGGACGTCGATGGTCAATATTCTTCACTCATGGGCGCAGCCATGGTGATCGGAGTCGACGCGGGGGCCACGACCACGAGGTGTGTGGTCTGTCTCTTATACACATCTCTG
>KL571329.1:60008-63090 GCA_000715855.1 Actinoplanes liguriensis | reverse complement strand
AGAGATGTGTATAAGAGACAGCGCTCACCGGCGCGCTTCGCGCGGTCGACCGGTCCGCGGTGGTCCAGGGAGTCCTCGGCGCCGCCGGCTCGTCCGGGGCGGGAAGAGATTTTTTCCGTACGGCGGCGGAAAACGCCTGGCGGGACGCGGGACTGACCGGCGAGTTGGTGACGGTGACCGATCTCGAGGTCGCCTACGCGGCCGGCACCCCGGCGCCCGACGGGGTGCTCCTGCTGTCCGGGACAGGGGCGCTGGGCGCACGCTTTGACGGCGGCGCGCTGCGGCATCGCTGCGACGGATACGGCTGGCTGCTGGGTGACGAGGGCTCCGCGGTGTGGATCGCGGTGCGGGGGCTGCGCGCGGTCCTGGCCGCGCTCGACGGCCGCGGCGAGCCGACCACCCTGGTCGGTGCGGCGTGCGCGCACTTCGCCATAGAGCCCGGAATGACCGGCGAGGACACGGCGCAAGCCCTGCTCGAGGCCGGATTCTCCGTGCCGCCGGCGGCCCGGGGGCGGCTGGCGCCCGCGATAAGTCTCGCCGCGGAGCAGAAGGACCCGATTGCCGTACGGATCTGTGCCGCGGCCGCCGACCGCCTCCTGCACACCTTCGACAGCGTTCAGCCGCCGCCCGCCGCGGAGACGGTGATCGCCGGGTCGGTGCTGCTCAACGACGGACCGGTCAGCCGGGCGGTGCGCGCCGGTCTCCTGGCGCGTACCGGCGCCGAGCCGCGTCCGGCACGTGACGGCGCGGGTGGCGCCGCCGTGCTGGCCGTGGCCCGGTTCACCGGCGCCCCCGTGCCGCCGGTGGTGCATACCCGGCTGACCGGCAGTCCTTCGCCGGCCGCCGACGTTCCGGTGACGTCCACCGGCCTGCCCGGCAGCCGTCATACGCTGGTCGAAGGCGGCAGTCTCGGGGGCCCAGGCGCCGGTGACGTCGCCGGCGGGAGCGCCCGCGTCGATCATCGTGCGCAGCCGGGACGAGCCGGTGAGCAGGTCGATCCAGTAGCGGGCGCCATCCACCCGCCAGGCGAAGGACGTCTCCTTCCGGGCCTCGACGAGCATGGCCACCGCCGTCCGGATCGGGTCGAAGACGCTTTGGTTGGAAACCTTCACTTCGATCCCCGCACACAGTTGATTGATGAACTTGTTGAAGGTCGGCGTGAAGTACGCCTCGCGGAACTCCACGCCGGGCAGGTTCAGCGCCGCCACCCGGTCACACCAGCGGTAGTCGAACCCCGGGCCGCCGATCAGCTCGAACGGCCGGGTGGTGCCACGTCCTTCGGAGAGCGTCGCCACGCCCTCGAACATGCCGGTGCCGGGATAGACGACAGCGCTGTCCGGCGTCGGCATGTTCGGGCTCGGCAGCACCCAGGGCACGTCGGTGTCCCCGGCGAACAGGCGTCCGTGCCACCCCGCGCAGGGAATCACCGTCAGGTCCACTTTCCGGCCCGCGTCGGCCGGAAGGAGCTCTCCGTTGTAGAAGCGGGCCAGTTCGCCGACGGTCATGCCGTGTTGCTGGACGATCTTGAGACGGCCCACGCCGGAGGTGAACCCGTCGGTCATCATCGGGCCGTACGCGCGCCCGCCGATCGGATTCGGACGATCCAGGACCAGGTAGCGCAGGCCGAGCCGGGCGGCCGCGGCCATCGAGTCGTACAACGTGTAGATGTAGGTGTAGAAGCGCGCGCCCACGTCCTGGATGTCGAAGACCACCGTCTTCACCGCGGCGGCGGTGAACATCTCCGCCCACCTGGCCTGCGTGGCGCCGTAGGCGTCGTAGACGGTCAGCCCGGTACGGGCGTCGGTGCCGGTGCCCTCGCTGCCACCGGCCTGGGCGGATCCGCGGAACCCGTGCTCGGGGCCGAAGATCCCGCAGATGGTGACGCCGTCGGCGTGCATCCGGTCGACCAGGTGGCGATATTCGCGGTCCACCGCGGTCGGGTTGGCGACGACGCCGATGCGCTCGCCCTTGACGGCGGCCCACCCGGAGGCGGCGAGCTTGTCCATCCCGGTCCGCACCGGGAAGCGGGGGAGCAGCCCGGGCTCTGTGTATAAGAGACAGGCCCACGCCCGCGGCCAGCAGTCGTCGCCGATTCATGCCGTGCTCCAGGTCAGGCCATGTCCGTACGGATAGAGGTGGGGAATTTCCACCGGGAGCTTGCCGCGCGGCGGCGTGGCGCCGAGCAGGACCCTGGCGAGCGACTTCATGGACACTTCCGTGTAGCTGTAGGTGGCTAGATACGTAGTTACACCCGGCAGATACGCGATGTCGTAGGGATCGCGAACCGCCACCACAACGAGCGGCCGGCCCGTCGCCACCAGCGCCTTCACCAGAGCCTGCTGCCGGGCGCCCGGATCGGTGGCGCCGGTGTCCCACGCCTTGTTGGTGAGCACCACCGTGAGATCGCTTGCCGACGCCGCTGACACCGCCGCGGCGATCTTCGCGTCGTCCGGCAGGTTGGTGACCAGCGAACTGGCGCCGAGTGCCGTGGCCAGCGCCGGCACGGTGTTGTAGGCGGTGGAGCTCCACCCGGTGACGAAAAGTTTCTTTCCCGCGGCGGAGTACGGGAGCAGTCCCGCGTCGTTGCGGATCGCGGTGACGGTCCGGTCGGTGACCGCGCGCGCCACGCGCCCGTGCTCGGCCGAACCGACGGAAAGCTCCGCCGCCGCCGGATCCACCGGTGTCCACCGCAACAATCCGCGCTTCTGCTTGAGCGCCAGGATCCGCCGCACCGACTCGTCGATGCGCGCCTCGGTGAGCTCGCCGGAGGCCACCGCTCCGAGCACGGCGTCGAACGCGACCTGCGGGTTCGGCGGCATGAGCAGCATGTCCACGCCGGCCTTCAGTGCCAGCACGGGCACCCGGTCGTCCCCGTACTTCTGCCGCACGCCCGCCATTTCGAGGGAATCGCTGACGATCACCCCACGGTAACCGAGCTCGCCGCGCAACAGTCCAGTGATGATCGGCTTGGACAGGGTGGCCGGGTCGCCGGCGGGATCGAGCGCCGGCACCACGATATGCGCGCTCATGATGGCGTCGACACCGGCCGCGATCGCGGCTCTGAACGGCGGCGCGTCGATGC
>KL571329.1:53755-59778 GCA_000715855.1 Actinoplanes liguriensis | reverse complement strand
GAGATGTGTATAAGAGACAGGGTATGGGTGATGACCGGCAGGCCGGTGTGGCTGTCGGTGGCGGTGTCGCCGTGCCCGGGGAAGTGCTTGGCGGCGGCCGACTCGTTCGCGCCGCGCTGGAAGCCGAGCACCTGACCGGCGGTGAGGGCGGCGGCCAGGCTCGGATCGCTGCCGAACGAGCGCACGCCGATGACCGGGTTCGCCGGGTTCACGTTGACGTCCGCGTCCGGCGCCCACGCCTGGGTGATGCCGACCGCGCGCAGCTCGGCACCGGTGACCTGCCCGGTACGGAAGGCATCGGCGGGGCTGCGGCCGGCGCCGAGCGCCATGCCGCCGGGGAACTGGGTCGCCGGCGCGGGCATCCTCGACACCACGCCGTGCTCCTGGTCGGTGGAGATCGTCAGCGGGATGCCGGCGCCGGCGGTGGCGGCCGCCTGAAGCCCGTTGCTGAGCGTGGCGATCTGTCGCGTGTTCTGCAGGCTGTTAGTCCAGGCGAAGTAGATGACGCCGCCGAGGTGGTACTTCGCGACGACCTCGGCCGGCGTGTCGACGCCGTACAGCCGGCGGTTGTCGGCCGACGCGGCGCCTGCCTCGTTGCCGTAGACGTAGCCGGTGAACAGCTGACCGACCTTCTCCGCAAGGGTCATCCGGCGCACCGTCGCGTCGAGCGGCGACGAGGCGGAGGCCGGGACGGAGAACATCACGGCGCTCAGCGCGGCGAGAGCGAGAAGAGCGACAGCGCGTGTTCGCATGGTGCCCGAAGGTAGCCGGGTCACCGTTGGATGGCAATAACCTTCGCTCCACTTGCAAGTCTTGAAGGAAAGATTCATCCTCTACCAATCGACGTATGGAGAGGCGTTGATGGACACGTCACGATTGATGGTCCCGATCTGCGTAATCGCCCTGTTCACGGCGATGTCGCCGGCTTCCGCCGCGACGGTGGTGCCGAGTGACATCAAGTTCCGGCACGACGTGCTGCGTCCCGGCACGGCGCGCCAAGCCGGTCTGCTGGCGGAAGATATCGCCGCCCTGCCCGGAGTCGCCGCCTCGTACCTGCGTCCCACGCCTGATCATCCAGACCATCCGGCGTACGCCGGAGCCACCGTTCTCGCCGCGCACCACGGCATCGTGGTCTCGCGCTTCGCGGTCGGCGACGCGGTCCGCTACACCGCCGGCGGCAGCGGCATCGTCGAGCTGCCACCGGATCCCGGCCCGCCCCGACACGCTGTGGGATCTCGCATCGATCTCGAAACTCTTCACCACGATCGTCGTGCTGCAGCAGGTCGAGGCCGGAAAGGTGGACCTGGACGCGCCGGTGGCCACGTACGTGCCGGAGTTCGCCGCGGGCGGCAAAGCAACGGTCACCGTGCGGCATCTGCTCACACACACCTCCGGGCTGCCGGCCTTCCTGCCGTTCTACTCGGCATATCCGACGCCCGAGCAGCGGCTCGCCGCGGCGCTGTCGACACCGGTCCTCGCCGGGACCAGGCCGGGCGGGCAGTACGTCTACTCCGACATCGGGCTGATCTCGCTCGGCGTGCTGATCCAGCGGGTCACCGGCAAGAGCCTCGCCGACGCGGTCCGGGACGGGGTGACGGGGCCGCTCGGCATGCGCGACACCGGCTACAACCCGGCGCCGTCGCTGCGGAACCGGATCGCCGCGACCGAATACGAGCCGTACGTGAACCGGGGGATGGTCTGGGGTTCGGTGCACGACGAGAACGCGTGGGCGCTGGGCGGGGCAGCCGGGCACGCGGGAGTCTTCTCCACCGCGGACGACCTGGCGATTCTCTGCCAGATGCTGCTCAACGGCGGAACTTACCGTCACCATCGGATCCTGTCCGAGGGAATGGTCCGCCAGGCGCTGGTCAACTACAACGCGGACCTGCTCCCGGAGTTTCCGGACAGCGCGCGCGGGCTGGGCTTCGAGCTCGCCAAACACTGGTACATGGACGGGATGACCTCGCCGGTCACGTTCGGGCACACCGGTTTCACCGGCACGTCGATCGTGATCGACCCGCTCGACCAGTCGTTCCTCATCGTGCTCAGCAACCGGGTCCATCCGGACCGCGCCTGGGGCAGCAACAACGTCGCCCGGCGCGCCCTGGCGCGCACGTTCGCCGCCGCTCACCCGGTCCCCGCGATCCCGGAAGGAAGAATCTGGCGTACCGACCTTCGCGACAACGCCGTGCTGACCCTGACCGCCCCACTGCGGCGGCCCGCGGGCGAGGGGGCGAAAGGATCCTTCCTTCTCTGGTACGACACGGAGCCGCTCTACGACAGCCTGACGCTCGAGTCGTCACCCGACGGTGCGACGTGGTCCCCGGTCCCGATGATCCTGCGCCCCGCGCATCTCCGGTACGGCCATGACCGCCTCGGAGAGTCCGGCCCGGTGGAAGCCGGCTCCGAGCCCGGCGAGGCGAGTGACGGCACGGTCAGTGGATTCGGCGGCCGGCATTGGTGGACGGTCACCGCGGACGTGGCCGCCGGCGTCACCCGGCTCCGGTTCACCTACCGGACCAACAGCGCCTCCCAGGGCCGCGGCGTCCTCGTCGGTCGCCTCCGGGTCGTCGAGCGGGGGACAGCGCTCGTCGACGACCGCACCACCGTCACCACCGACGGCTGGAATCCATCCGAGAACGCCTGACACGGGGAGCGGAACCATGTACAGATTGAGCCGGCGCGGGTTGCTCCAGGGTGCGGCGGGGGTCGCTGCCGCGGGCACGCTCGGTGGCTGCGCGATGGGCGGCGACGATGCCAAGGGCGGCGACGCCAAGGGCGCCACCAGCGCGAACAACCCGCTCGGCGTCAAGGAGGACGCGCCGCTCGAGGTGGTCATCTTCAACGGCGGCTTCGGCGAGGAGTACGCCAAGGCGCACGAGGCGCTGTACAAGGAGCGCTATCCGAAGGCCGAGATCAAGCACTCGGCGACCCAGCAGATCGCCGAGACGTTGCAGCCCCGGTTCGTGGCCGGTGACCCGCCGGACGTCATCGACAACTCCGGCGGCAGCCAGATCGACTTCAACGGCCTGGTCTCGCAAGGCGCCCTGACCGATCTCGGCGAGTTGCTCGACGCGCCCAGCCTCGACGACCCGGCCAAGAAGGTCCGGGACACGCTGTTGCCCGGAATCGTCGACGTCGGCTCGTACGACGGAAAGTTTCTCACCTTGAACTACGCCTACTCGGCGTACGGCATCTGGTACTCGAAGAAACTCTTCGACGCCAAGGGCTGGGAGTATCCGAAGACCTGGGCCGACATGATCGCGCTCTGCAAGACGATCAAAGCGGCCGGCATGGCGCCGTGGACCTACACCGGTGTGCACGCGCGCTACATGAGCTGGCCGATCCTGGCCGCCGCCGCCAAGCTGGGCGGCATCGAGGTGATCAAGGCGATCGACAACCTGGAGCCGAACGCCTGGAAGCACGAGGCGGTGAAAGCTGCCGCCGACGCCTACTACCAGCTCGCCGTCGACGGTTTCCTTCAGCCGGGCGCGGAGGGCATGGACCACATCCAGGCGCAGACCGAATGGTGCCGCGGCCACGCCGCGTTCGTCTCCTGCGGATCGTGGCTGGAGAACGAGCAGAAATCGGTCACCCCGCCCGGCTTCGACATGGCCGTCGCGCCCACGCCCAGCCTCACCACCGGCGACAAGCTGCCGTTCGGCGCTTTCCGGGGCACCGGCAGCGAACCGTTCATCGTCCCGGCCAAAGGCAAGAATGTCCGGGGTGGAATGGAATACCTTCGGGTCATGCTCTCCAGAAAGGCCGCCGCGGACTTCACCACCAAGGTCAGCAGCCTGACCGCGGTCACCGGCGCGGCCGACGGCCTGTCGCTCAGCCCGGGCCTGACCTCGGTGACCGAGCTGATCGACGCCTCCCAGGGGTCCGCGTTCACGTGGCTGTACTCGACGTACTACCGCAAGCTGGAGCGGGAGCGGGTCAACGCCGCCAGCCTGGAGCTCTTCACCAAGCGGATCACCGCGAGCCAGTGGTGCGACCAGGTGCAGAAGTCCGCCGACGAGTTCGCCAAGGACCCCGCGATCAAGAAGTACAAGCGGTCCTGACGTGTGGGGCAAGCGGCTGTTCATCGCGGTCTTCCTGATCCCGCCCCTGCTGCTCTACGGCATCTTCGTCGTGTCGCCGTACGCCCAGGCGTTCCAGATCTCCGGCACCAACTGGAGCGGGCTCTCCCCGGCGTACGAGTTCGTCGGGCTGGACAACTTCCGGCGCCTGCTCGACGACGGTTACTTCTGGACCGCGCTGAAACACAACGGGCTGCTGCTCGTCCTGCTCCCGGTGGCGACGATCATGCTGGGACTCTTCTTCGCCTCGATGATCAGTGTCGGTGGCCGCGCGGACCGGGCCGGTGTTCACGGCGTACGCGGGTCGGGTTTCTATCGGGTGGTTTATTTCTTCCCCCAGGTCCTCTCGGTGGCGATCATCGGGGTGCTGTGGAAGGAGATGTACGCGCCGCACACCGGCATGATCAACGGTTTCCTGCGCGGCATCGGCCTGGACGGGCTGGCGGTGGCGTGGCTCGGCGATCCGCGATTCTCGTTCTGGTGTGTGCTGGCCGTGCTCGTCTGGATGAACGTCGGCTTCTACGTCGTCCTCTTCGGCGCTGCCATGCAGTCGATTCCGCGCGACCTGTACGAGGCGGCGCTGCTCGACGGCGCCGGCCGGGTCACCACGCTGGTCCGCGTCACCGTGCCGCTGCTCTGGGACACCATCCAGGTGGCCTGGGTCTACCTGGCCATCGTCGCGATCGACGGCTTCGCCGTCGTGCAGATCATCACGGACGGCGGGCCGGGCTCGTCGTCGGACGTCGTCGGCCTGCGTCTGTACAAGACCGCGTTCGCCGACGGGCAGTTCGGCTACGCCTCGGCGATCGGCGTGGCGATGTTCTTCCTGACCCTCACCGTGGCGGTAATGTTCCTCCGAGTGACCCGCCGCGAGCGGGTGGAGCTGTGATGGCGCTTCTCACCGAAACCCGCCCCGAGTCACCGCCGGAGACCTCCGCGCCGAAGACCGAACGCGCCGTCCCGGTCGTCTCCCACCTGTTCCTGGTCGGCTGGGCGCTGCTGACGACGTTGCCGCTGGTCTGGGCGGTGCTCAGCTCGTTCAAGAGCGACAACGAGATCCTCACCGACCCGTGGAGCCTGCCGTCGCGGCTGCGCTGGGAGAACTGGTCCCGCGCGTGGGGCGAGGCGCACATCGGACGCTATTTCCTGAACAGCGCGGTCGTGGTCACCGGCGCCCTGGTCATCACCATGCTGTTCGGGGCGATGGCGGCCTACGTCCTGGCCCGCTACCGGTTCCGCGGCAGTCGGATCATCTACTTCGCCTTCACCGGCGGCATGATGTTCCCGGTGTTCCTCGCGCTGGTGCCGCTCTTCTTCGTGGTCCGCAATTTGGGCCTGCTCGGCACGCTGCCCGGGCTCGCCCTCGTGTACGCAGCGTATTCGCTGCCGTTCACGGTCTTCTTCCTGACCGCGTTCTTCCGCACCTTGCCGACCTCGGTCGCCGAGGCCGCGATGGTCGACGGCTGCGGCCACTTCCGCCTGTTCTTCCGCGTCATGCTGCCGATGGCGCGGCCGGGCCTGGTCAGCGTCGGCATCTTCAACTTCCTGTTCCAGTGGAACCAGTACGTCCTGCCGATCGTCCTGATGCAGGGCGAGGGCGCCGAACGGAAATGGGTCCTGGCCCAGGGCCTGACGGCGCTGGCGGTGAACGAGGGTTACCGCGGCGATTTCAGCGGCCTGTTCGCCGGAATGACCATCGCCATGTTGCCGGTCCTCGCCGCCTACCTGCTGTTCCACCGCCAGTTCCAGAGCGGCCTGGCCGCCGGCCAGCTCCGCTGAGCCCGGTTGCCGCCACCGCTGCGGCGGTAATCTCCACTTTCTCCGTCAGGCCTGTTCCGCGTCGTGCTGCCGGTGGAAGGTTTCCACCGGCAGCACGGCCCGTACCTCGAACGTCCCGCCCGGCTGAAGACCCGCCGCGAACCGGCCGGCGGCGGACTCGGC
>KL571329.1:51368-53546 GCA_000715855.1 Actinoplanes liguriensis | reverse complement strand
CCCCGCCGCGAACCGGCCGGCGGCGGACTCGGCCCGCTCCCGCATGCCGATCATCCCGTGCCCGGTCCCCGCCCCACGGTGACCGGCCCGCGCCGGATTGGTCACCACGACCTCCAGCACGTCCTCCCGGTAGGAGAGCGTCACGTCGGCGCGCTTGTCCACGCCGTGCTTGCCGGCGTTGGTCAGGGCCTCCTGCACGATCCGGTACGCGGCCAGTCCCGCCGCCGCAACCAGCGGCCGCACCTGCCCGGAACGGGTGACCCGGACGTCGAAACCCCCCTGGCGGAAACCTTCCAACAACTCATCGAGCTGCTCGAACGCCGGCGTCGGCTGCCGGCTCTCCGGCTCGTCGTCGGAGCGCAACAAACCCACGGTCGCGCGAAGCTCGTCCAGCGCTGCCCGGCTGGTCTGCTGGATTCCGGCCAGCGCCTGGTACGCCTTGTCGGGGTTGCTGCGCATCAGGTGGTGCGCGACCCCGGCCTGCGCGTTGACCAGCGTGATGTGGTGCGCGACCACGTCGTGCAGATCCCGCGCGATACGGATGCGCTCCTCCCGCACCTGCCGGCGGGCCTCCGCCTCACGCCCGCGTTCCGCCTCGAACGCCCGTTGCCGCTGCTCGTGCAGCATGGCCTGCTGGTTGCGCACCGCGAAGCCGGCAGCCAGCGCGGCGGCGATGTAGTTGACCGGCACCACCACCTGGATGTCGGCGAAGTGGTCCGGCAGCCAGATCGCGGAACTGGCGGTGAGCAGCACGGTCGCGACCGCACCGACGACCGTGGCGGTGCGCCGGTCGGTGTGGCGGGCGACGGTGTACAGCGCCACCATCGAGGCGACGTCCGGAATGATCAGGTGCGGCGCTCCCGCGGGGAAGGCCGCTCCGCACACCATGGTGACGGCCGCGACCGTACGCGGAAATCGTCGCCGGAAGAACAGCGCGCCGGCGCCGGTCACGAGCATCGACAGCTGCCAGGTGGTGGGGGAGTGCAGCCCGTCGCCCTGTCCCCAGGCCACCTCCGCCATGAGGACCAGCGCCACCAGCAGCGGAGTGAACCGGGCCGCCATCTCAGGCGCCCGAGCGCGGAGCGACGAGGCCGGTCTCGTACGCGAAGACGACCAGCTGAGCGCGGTCGCGCGAGACGGTCTTCATCATCGCGCGGTTGACGTGGGTCTTCGCGGTCGCGGTGCTGATCGTGAGGCGGTCCGCGATCTCCTGGTTGGACAGGCCCGCACCGACCAGGGCGGTGATCTCCCGCTCCCGCAGGGTCAGGCCGGCCAGCGCCCGGGCGTAGTGCTGCTCGGGGACACCGGCGATCGGCGGCGGTTGAGGTGGTTCGGCCAGGAAGCGCCCGATCAGAGCGGTCGTCGCCACGGGCGACAGCAGGGATTCGCCGGCGGCCACCGTTCGTACGGCGGAAAGAAGCTCCTCGGGGTTGACGCCCTTGCCGAGGAAACCGCTGGCGCCGGCGCGCAACGCCGACACCACGAACTCGTCGGTCTCGAACGTGGTCAGAATCAGCACCCGGACCCCGGCGAGGTCGTCGTCGCCGCTGATCCGGCGGGTCGCCTCGATGCCGTCCATGTCGGGCATCCGGATGTCCATCAGGATCAGGTCAGCGCGCAGCTCGCGGGCCAGGGCGACGGCTTGCGTGCCGGTGGCGGCCTCACCGACGACCTCGATGTCGGGCTCGGCATCGAGCAGCAGACGGAAGGTCGCACGGAGAAGCGCCTGGTCATCGGCGAGCAGCAGACGGATGGTCACGAGATCATTCTCCGTATCCGGAACGGCCGGCGCGGTGACCGTGGCACTTTCGGTCACCGCGCCGGGAGAATCAGGGAGCGCCGACCGCCGCAAGTTTCTTTCCTTCGACGGGCTCGGTGGTCTCCAGGGCGCGCCCCTCGGCGTCGATGTTCGGCAGTGCCCGGTCCAGCCGGCGCGGTATCCACCAGGCGGCATTGCCCAGCAGCCGCAGCACCGCCGGGACGATGATCATGCGGACGATGAAGGCGTCGGTCAGCACCCCGACGGCCAGGGCGAACCCGATCGCCGCGACGAACGGCGACACCGCGGTGGCGAAGCCGGCGAAAACCGCCACCATGATCAGGGCTGCGGCGACCACGACCACCGCGGTACGGCGGAAACCGTCGACGATCGCGTCGGCCGGGCTCATGCCACGACGG
>KL571329.1:47675-51174 GCA_000715855.1 Actinoplanes liguriensis | reverse complement strand
CCTGGTAGTCCATGGCCAGCCCGAACAGGATGCCGACGATCAGGATCGGGAGCAGGCTCAAGATCGGGTTGCCGGACGGCGCCGGGATCAGGTCGTCGGCCCAGCCGTCCTGGAAGACCCCGACGGTGACGCCGAAGGCGGTGCCCAGCGACAGCAGGAATCCGAGCGTCCCGACCAGCGGCACCAGCAGCGATCGGAACAAAATCACCAACAGGACCAGGGACAGGCTGACCACCAGGATCAAGTAGGCGATCAGCGCCTTGCTGAGCTTCTGATTGGTGTCGATGTCGACCGCGATGGAGCCGGTGACCGCGAGCGTCACCCCGGCGACGTCCCCGGCATGGCCGCGGATGTCACGGACCAGGTTGCGGGTGGCGTCGTCGATCGGCCCGCTCCGCGGCACGACCTGCATCATCGCGGTCGTGCCGTCCGCGCTGACACCGACCGGCGTCACCGAGGAGACGTCGGAGAGCCCTGTCAGCACCGCGGTGACCGGCGCGATCTGGTCCTTGACGGTGGTGCCTTCCACCAGCACGATCAGCGAACCCTGGCTGCCGGCGCCGAACTTCTCGGCGATCAGGGTGTACGCGGCCCGCTGCGTGCTGTCCGGGTCCTCGCCGCCCGGCGTGCTCAGCGCCGTCCGCAGCGAGAACGTCGGCAGGGAGAGCGCGAGCAGGGCGGCGACGGCGACGACGGCGATCGGCAGCGGCGCCCTGACCACGATGTGAACCCAGCCGGACAGGAACGACCGGCGCTTCTCGTGCCGCGCGGCCTGCTCGGCCAGTGGGACGCCCTGGCGCAGCAGTCGCCGTTCGCGACGCGACAGGACGCGGTAGCCCATCGTGCGCATCAGCGCCGGAAGGAAGGTGAGCGCCATCAGCACCGTGGTGGCGACGGTGATCGCCGCCGCGACACCCATCTCGGTGATGAACGGGATCCGCACGACCGACAGTCCGACCAGGGCGATGATCACGGTGGCGCCGGCGAAAACCACCGCCGAGCCGGCGGTGCCGATCGAGCGGGCGACGGCCTCCTCGACGGTCCGGCCCTCGCGCAGCTCGGTGCGGAACCGGGCCAGGATGAACAGGCCGTAGTCGATGCCGACCGCCAGGCCGATCATGCCGGCCAGGGTGGGCGTGGTGGAGCCGATCGGGTGCCACGCCGACGCCGCGAACACGCCGAGCAGGCCGACCGCGAGCCCGAGCAAGGCCCCGATCATGTTGGCGCCGGCCGCGATCAGGGAGCCGAAGGTGACGATCAGGATGACGAACGCGATCACCGCGCCGATGCCCTCGGCGGCGCTCTGCTCGGGCGTCTGGTCGCCGATCGAGCCGCCGACCTCGGCGCTCAGCCCGGCATCCCGGGCCTGGCCGGCGACACCGAGAACCTGGTCGTAGATCGCGTCGGTGTCGGTGTCGTCGGTCAGCCCGGTCAGGGCGACCGTCGCGACCGCCGTCGTGCCGTCGGCCGACACGTAGGGCCGGGCCTTGGCGAACGGGTCGCTGACCGACGCCACGTGCTCGACCGCCTTTGCCTTCCCGATCACCGTGGCGACGATCCTCCGGTTGGCGGTGGTGGTGATTTTCTGCCCAGCGGGGGCGGTGAGCACCAGTTGCAGGGATCCCGCGGTGTCGTCGAGAGCCGTCGCCGGGAACTTCTGCTGCATGACCTGCAGAGCGCGGCCGGATTCGGTGTCGGCGAGGCTGAAGCCGCCGTCGCTGAACTTCAGGCCGGTCACGGTGCCGAAGATGACCGTGGCCAGCATCAGGCCCCAGACGACGAAGACGAGCGCCCGGTGCCGGGCGCTGAACGCGCCCAGCCGGGACAGGAAAGTGGCCATCGGGACGGGACTCCTCGGTGTGCGGGGACTCGGAAAGACGAGATCCAGAGTCCCGTGACCAGGGGGTCCGCGTCGTCAACCCGGCACCGCATCTCCGGGTACCGCGTTTGCGTCACGGCAGGTCCCGTGCGGGGCCGGCATACCGCGGTCGCGGTACCGCGTCACCCGCCGCCGTCCCGGCCGCGGCCGCTTCCGAGGACGCTCGGCCACCGTCGCGGTGGTTTCCGTGGCCACCACGAATATGACCGGGCGAAGCTGAGCGGGCTTACCAGTTGGTCTGCCCGTCCTGCCGGCGCGGGCGGGTCACGGTCGGTGGATGCAGCACGTAGCAGAGGCCCCGGCTGGTCGACAGCCAGGCACGCTCGAATTCGGACCGGACGACGACCCGCCGCACCCCGGCACCGCACCCCGGCATTGGTGTTCGCGGCGGGATCGTGGAGGATCGGGGCGCCGTCACCGGTGAAGCCGGCGAGCACCACGACGTGACCGTTGCTGGACAGGATCAGCGGCACCCCCGCCGTGATGAACTGCTCCGCTTCGGCGAGCGAACGTAGGCGGGTGACGAAAGCGATCAGCCCCCGCCGCGCCGCGTGGGCGACATTGAAAGACCAGTTCCCATAGCCGTACGCGGGGTCGTGCACCCGCGCGGCGGCGTGATCCACCTGCGGATCGGGGTGTCCGGCCGGCCACTCGGCCAGTTCATCGGGTCCCGGCCCGACACCCCAGAAGTCGAGCACCATGGCGATCGACGCCGGACTGCACCATCCGCGGCCACCGTGATCGGCGTGCCGGAACTGGGCGTAGGCCGGCACGTCCAGCACCACCCCGCAACCCGGTCCGGGCGGCTCCGTCCCGGAAGGTCCTGCCGCGCTCCGGGACATCAGCAGACCGGCACGGAGCAGCACCGGAGTCTCCACCGAGCCGGGCGGCCGCAGCAGGGTGATCCGCAGTTGCACGGAGGTCCAGCCGTCACCGGCCGCGATCAGGGTGTCGGTGTCGACGCGTCCGTCCTGGTCACCCTGGCCGGTGACCGAGGTGCGGTCCCGCTCGGACCAGTGCCCGAGGTCGTACCACCGGGTCAGCGTCCCCGCCGTGGTGATGCGCGCGCCTCGACGACGATCCGGGTCGCGCCGGGCGTGTGCGCCGACCAGGACGGCACCACCTCGGCCACGGCGAACCCCGGCTCGACCATCGGAGAGGTCCAGTGGCGGAGATCTTCGCCGTCGATGCGAACCCCGTAACCGTCGGCGCCGCTCAGCTCGGCCGCCGTCCATTCCCGGTAGGCCAGGCACTGGCTTCCGAGGCTGGTGGTGGTGGAAACCTTCACCCGTGCTCCCCGCGAAGTGCGAAGGAAAGTTTCCACCAGAGTGACCTAAGCGGGGAGCATTTTCAATGCTGCGGCGCGTGTCGCGCTGCCGAGCTGAGGCCTGAGCGGGCGGCGACCGCACGAGTGCGGACGAATCGCAGGTCGTCGGTACCGCAGGCGCCCGCCGAGTCCCGGTGGCAAGCAATCCCGGGCAGCGGTTGCCGGGGAACGGGCACTCCGCGACGGGTGGTCTGAGGCCCATCGACAAAGGTCTCTTGTGGACTATCGTGTGGGCGTGGACAAGATCGATCCGACTGTCGCGCATCCCGCCCGCCGCTACAACTACTGGCTGG
>KL571329.1:45936-47450 GCA_000715855.1 Actinoplanes liguriensis | reverse complement strand
GCCCGCCGCTACAACTACTGGCTGGGCGGGAAGGATAATTTCGCCGCGGACCGCGCCTCCGGGGACGCCTTGGAGAAACTTTTCCCCAAGGTACGGCTCGGGGCGCTCGCCAACCGGGCTCTGCTGGGCCGGGCCACCCGATTCCTGGCCGCGGAGGCGGGGATCCGGCAGTTCCTGGACATCGGCACCGGGCTGCCCACCGCGGGCAACACCCACGAGGTGGCGCAGTCCCACGCGCCGTCGAGCCGGGTGGTCTACGTCGACAACGACCCGCTGGTCGCGGTCCACGCACAGTCGTTGCTGAACAGCAGCCCGGCGGGCAGAACGTCGTACCTCGAAGCGGATCTGAACGATCCTGAGGCGATCCTCGCGAACCCGGCGCTGCACGAGACCCTCGACCTGGAGCAGCCGGTCGCGCTGATGCTGATCGCGGTTCTCCACTTCATCCCCGGCGACGGTGCCGCCGCGCCGATCGTCGGCCGGTTGCTCGACGCCCTGCCCGCCGGCAGTTTCCTGGTCGCCACCCACGCCACCTCGGACTTCGGCACCCCGGAGCAGCAGGCTCTGTACCGGCAGCTCGTCGAGCAGGGAAAATCCGACGTCTGGACTCGGTCGCGGGACGAGTTCGCGGGGCTCTTCGACGGCTTGGAACTGGTGGATCCGGGCGTGGTCCCGGCCAGCGAATGGCGTCCGGAACCGGGCGCGGAGATCCCGGACCGCTCCGACATCAACGTGTGGACCGCGGTCGGCCGCAAACGGTGAAAGCAACCGCCGCGGCCAGCCGAGCAGGTGGAGATCCTGGGTCGCTCCGGCGCCAAGGTGTTGACCGGGCTCCGGCCGTAGGCGGTGGAAAGTTTCCTTCGCGGGGTGGGGGCCGCGGCGTGGCGGTCAGCCGATGAGGCGGTTGCGGCCGGCCAGGTAACCGAAACCGATGAGGATGGCCTCCAGGGCGACGATCACCACCAGCGCCGGCGTCCAGGAACCGGTGGCGTCGTGCAGCGCGCCGACCGCGATCGGCCCCGCCGCGGCGACCAGGTAGCCGACCGCCTGGGCCATTCCGGACAGTGCCGCCGCCTGGGTGTGGTGGCTGGTGCGCAGGCCGAAGAAGGAGAGCGCCAACACGATCGCCGCGCCACCGGCGATCCCGCCCAGGCTCGTCCAGATCGCCGCCTGATGCGGGGCGACCAGGATGCCGACGGCCGCGGTCAGGAACAGCGACGGGGCGAGGACGCCGAGCAGCCGTTGGTCGCGGAACCGGGGGATCAGCGCTGAGCAGGCCAGACTGCCGACGATGCCGAAGCCGTTGAGCAGCAACTGGTGGACGCCCGCGGCGGTCTCGCTGATTCCGGCCGCGCTCTCGATCGACGGCAGCCACGTGATGAACACGTAGTACCCGGTCGACTGCAGCGCCATGAACGCGGTCACCTGCCAGCCGAGCGCCGTCCGCCACGGGCTGCGTCCGCCCGGTTCGGTGCGCGTCGCATCCAGATCAAAATCCGCCGACGGTACGGTGG
>KL571329.1:38301-45745 GCA_000715855.1 Actinoplanes liguriensis | reverse complement strand
TCAGAGATGTGTATAAGAGACAGAAGCACGCCCAGCCCGATCAGCGCCAGCCCGGCCCACATGCCCATCGGCAACCGCCAGCCGGCCGTGGTCAGCGCCGCCACCGGCACGGCGGCGCCCGCCGCCCCGGCCGCGAAGACCGCCTGCACCGCCGAATACGTCCCGGTGACCTGCCCGATCCGGGTCGGGAAGTCCCGCTTGACCAGGGCCGGAAGCACCACGTTGAGCACCGCGACCGCGACGCCGAGCAGCACCGTGCCGACCCACAGCAGGGGTTGCCCGGGCAGCGACCGGACGACGAGCCCGGCGGCGAGCACCGCCAGCCCGGCACCGAGGGCGCGTTCGAGGCCGATCCGGCGGGCCAGGCCGGGCGCGAACGGGGAGACCACGGCGAAGGCGATCAACGGCAGGCTGATCAGTGCCGACGCGGTCAGCGCGGACAGGCCGAGGTCGCGCCGCAGCTCCTCGAGAACCGGGCCGACGGTGGTGATGCCGGCTCGCAGGTTCGCCGCGACCAGCAGGAGGCCGGCCAGGACCAGGGCGGGGCTCAGAGTCCGGGTCCGGCGTTCATCGATGATCATGTGATTGTTCCTGTACCAGTCGGACCATGTGCTCGGCGGCGGCTGCCGCGGCCTCGGGATCGCGGGCGGCGATCGCCGCGACGATCCCGGCGTGCGCGTCGTCGCCCTCCCGCAGCCCGGGTGCGGCGGCCGCGAAGTCGACGTCGGCGGAGTTCAAGTACTGAATTGCCTGTTCATTGCCGCCGGAGCCGCGGTAGAGCTCGGCGAGCAGGGCGTTACCGGAGGCCTCCAGCAGCAGACGGTGGAAGGCGATGTCGGCGGCGGCGTAGCCCGGTCCGTCGGTCGCGGCCAGGCGCGCGGCGAGGGCTTCCCGCAGGCCGGCGATCTGCTCGTCAGTGGCACGCGACGCGGCGAGCCGGGCGCCCTCGCGCTCCAGCAGCAGGCGCACCTCGGCGACGTCGGCCTGACGGTCCTGCTCCATCCGGCGGGCGAGGGTCGGCGCGAGGTCGCTGGTCGCGATGACGAACGTGCCGTAGCCCGCCTTCGCGTCGAGCAGGCCGGCGTGCACGAGGGCGCGCAGCCCCTCCCGGACGCTGTTGCGGCTGACGCCGAGCTCCTGGGTCAGCTCCATCTCGGTGGGGAGAAGAGCGCCGACCGGGAACTCGCCGTCAGCGATCCGCCGGCGCAGTTGGTCGGCGACCTGCTGTGCCAGAGAGGTGTTGCGGTTGAGGCTCGGCATGACGCCAGCCTCGCATTGAGCCAAATGTAGGACAAGCGAATGTGGCGGGGCTCCCAACTCATGATCTTGCGCGCGGCAGTTCGGCGGAACCGCAGGAAGAAACCACCGGGGCGCAGGAAAGCAACGACTCCTGGTGTCGCCGGGCTTCGGTCGCGGTGGAGGATTGCCGGCTACTGGCCGGCGACCGCAGGAAAGCTGACCTCGACCCGGAGACCGTCCTGTCCGGTGGAGGACGCCGCGATCGTGCCGTCGTGCGCCCGCGTGATCGACCGGGCGATCGCCAGCCCGAGCCCGGCCCCGCCGCTGTGGTCGATGCGGGCCGCCGTCCGTCGCCGGAACGGCTCGAACAGCGCCGAGACCTCGTCCGGTGGAATGTCGTCGCCGGTGTTGGCGATCGTCAACGCGGGGGCGTCGCCCACCCGTACGTCGATGGTTCCTTCTTCCCGGTTGTATTTGACCGCGTTCTGCACCAGATTGCTGACCAGGCGCTCCAGCAGCACCTGCTCGCCGAGCACCAGCCGCGGACTCAGGTGCGTCGTGATGGTGATCCCCGCCTCGGCCGCGCGTTTCCGGTGTGCGTCGACGACCGCCGCGGTGATCTCGTCGAGCCGCAGCCTCGTCCGCGACATCAGTCCGCGGTCGCTCTCGCTGAGCACGAGCAGGCCCTCGATCAGCCGCTCGTTGCGTTCATTGGTCTGCAGCAATTGGGCGGTGAGCAGTTCGAGCTGGTCGGCACTGAGCGTCTGGGCCATGCTGACCTCGATGAGCGTCCGCTGGACGGCCAGCGGTGTGCGCAGCTCGTGGGACGCGTCGGCGGCGAAACGGCGCTGCGCCTCGTAACCGACCGCGATCCGGTCCATCATCTCGTCGATCGCGCGTCCGAGCAGGGCGAGCTCGTCCTTGCCGGGACCGGGCCGCAGCCGGTGACCCAGGTTCTGCGGGCCGACGTCCGAGATCAGCGGGGCGAGGTCCCGGACCGGGCGCAGGCACCAGCGGACCAGCGGGATGCACGCGGCCACCAGGAGGAGCAGGAACAGCAGCCGGACCAGCGCGATCGGAATGCTGGGATGCCGGAAGAGCTGAGTACAGAGGTACGACGAGTCGCCGCCCGGCGAGCCCAGGAGCGGCTCGGAGCACGGCGACGGCACGAAGCGACCAGAGTCCGAGGAATCGGGTCGTGATCCAGGGAACGAGCTGCGCCGCTGTCAGAAGAAAAGCACCGACGAGCAGCATGCGCCGGGCGGGCGAGCCGATGGTCATGAGCCCAGCCGGTATCCGACGCGGGGAACGGTGTGGATCAGCGGCGGATCGCCGAGCTTCCGGCGCAGCGTCATGATCGTCACCCGGACCGTGTTGGTGAACGGGTCGGTGTGCTCGTCCCAGGCCTGTTCGAGCAGGTCCTCGGCGCTGACGATGCGGCCACCCGCACGCATCAGCACGTGCAGGACGGCGAATTCCTTCGGCGACAGGGAGAGCACCAGGCCGTCGCGGGCGGCGGTGTGCCGGGTGACGTCGAGGACCACCCCGTCCTGCTCCAGAACCGGGGGGAGCGCGGTGGTCGAGCGCCGGGACAGCGCCTGCAGCCGGGCGACGAGCTCGGCGAAGGCGAAAGGTTTCGTCAGGTAGTCGTCCGCGCCGAGGCCCAGGCCTTCGACGCGGTCCCGGATGCCGACGGCGGCGGTGAGCATCAGAACCCGGGTGCCGGAGTCCGAGCCGGCGATCATCCGGCACACGTCGTCGCCGCTGCGACCGGGCAGGTCGCGGTCGAGGACGGCGACGTCATAGCGGTTGACGTCGAGCTTCTCGGCGGCGGTGTCGCCGTCGTAGACCACGTCGACGGCCATCGAGAACCGGCGTAGCCCCTCGGCGATCGTGTCGGCCAGAATCCGCTCGTCCTCGGCCACCAGGACCCGCACGCCATACCCTCCGGTTGGTTGGTTTCATCCGGCAAACAGCGCCGGCAAGAAGCGCCGGCAAACAGCACCGGCCTCAGCCTTGCGCAGAAGGCCGGACCCGCGGGAACCGGGGGGAGCCGGCCCTGCAGGAAAGCCCACCGAACAGCCTCGCAGCCGCCGGATAAAACCTTCATAAGCACGCGTCTGACAGCCGCCGAACACCCCGTTCCGGAGCATGAGCGCACCCTGTCCCTTCGCTCGTTCCGGTGGTGCCCCCTTGCTCCGTCTCCTGACGAACCTACTCACGATCGTGCTGATCGTCCTGGCCGGCGCCCAGCCCGCCCAGGCGATCGCGAACGGCGAGGACGCTCCCGACGGCGACTACGCGTTCGCGGTCCGGCTGACCATGACCGGCATCCCCACCGAGGACCACGGCAGCCGGGACAGTTGGTGCTCGGGTGCGCTGATCGCGCCGAAGTGGGTGATTACCGCCGGACATTGTTTCCGCGACGCGGACGGCAAGCGGGTGAGCCGCACCGTCGCCGCGGAGACGACGGCGACCGTCGGACGTACCGATCTCGGCGGTTCCGGCGGTCACCAGGTGCGTGTCGTCGGCGCCCGGCAGGCGGAGACCGCGGACGTCGCCCTGGCCGAGCTCGCCGAACCGATCACCGACGTCACGCCGCTCACGGTCGGCGACACGGCACCGAAGCCGGGGGAGCGGGTCCGGCTGACCGGGTACGGCCTGTCCGGCGACGGAAACTCGACTCCTGATCGTTTGCAGACAGGACGCTTCGTCGTCGATCGCGTCGGCGACGCCGTCCTGGAGATCTCCGGCCGCGCTCCGCGACGTGACACCAGCGCCTGCCCGCACGACTCCGGCGGCCCCTACTTCCGGGAGAGCCCGCCGGTCCTGGTCGCCGTGGTGAGCAGCGGCCCGACCTGCCCGCACGAGGGCCCGGACCTCAGCGCCCGCACCGACAACCTGGCGGGCTGGATCACCGGGACGGTCAACGCCCGGCCCGGCCTCCTGTCCGGCCTGCCGGCCCGGGTCGCGGGAGGCCTCGCGCTGCTGTTCGTGCTGGCGGTGGCCATTTACCTGGCCCGCGCTCAGCGCGCGCTCAGCGCCGCGCCGCCGACGCCGGCCGTTGGCGGCACCGCTCCCGGGCGTGACCCGCTCCCTTTTGCCGCGCTTCGGGTGAGCGGGCGCGGCGCGGTGCTCGTCCCGATCGCGCCCGGCTCGGCGTGGTTGCCGGGGTCGCGCGCTGATCGCCGTACCCTCATCGCAATTGGCTTGGGAAAAACGACCCCGATCGGGAACGCGTTGCCGGCCGGGGCGGGGACCGGTCGGCAACGGGCCGTGACCCCGGTCAGCCCTCGTCGGTGCCGAAGATGTCGAACTCCAGCGCGTCGGCCTGCAACGCCACCTGATAGCAGTGCGCCGCGAGCTGCTGGCTCGAGGTGCCGGCCAGCGGCGTGAACGACTGCGCGACGATCCGCGGCACGCCGGTGTCGCCGGCGACCAGCGCGATCCGGCCGTAACCGGGCCGGGCCACACCGGCGAGCAGCCGTTCCGGCGTGATCAGCGCGGAGGTCGGACCTACCTCCGCCTCCATCCCGCAGAGCTGGACGCCCTCGGTGAACGGGTCGGCGCCGTCGACGACGAACACCCGCACGACGTGGCTGCGCCCGCCGGGCAGCGGCACCGTGACCGCGAAGTGGTTGTCCTGCTCCTCGGACCAGGCGCCGAGGTGCGCCGTGAACGCGTCCACCCGGCGCTTCAGGCCCTTGATCCGCCCGTTGGTGGCGGCGGCGGGCGACAGGCCCTTGGCCGGCGGCACCGGCGGGATCGGCGTGCCGGTGAGCAGCCAGCGCTCGATCAGGTCGTCCAGGCCGACGTCCGGCCCGTCGCCGGCCTCGAGGAAGTCGACGGCGCGGGCCAGCGTGACCGGCCGCCCCCACCCGGCCACCAGCGGGTGGCCGCCGAACGCGGTGCGCCAGGTCGGTGCGAAGGCGCCGACGTAGCAGGCGCCCAGCACCACCAGCCGCAACCCGGGCGTGACGGTTGCCGGGTCGATGTCGGCGGGGGAGATGATGTCGCCGTCGCAGCACTGCAGGCGGCCGTCCTCGGCGCCGTGCGAGCTCCAGTAGACGCCGGCGGTGCCCTCAGCAGCGACCGCCTCCTGCAGGTCCTGCCGGACGGCCTGCTGGTCGACGACGACCGTGTACCCGGCGGCGCGCAGCACCGCGATGTCGTCGTCGATCCGGGCGACCTCCTCGGCCAGCATGCCCCGGTCCTGCTCGCTGGCGGTCTTGTAGCCGAACAGGAAGTAAAAAGTTTTACCGCTTCCCGGGCCCTCGCCGGCGGGCTCGTGCACGACCCTGGCGGTGGGGTCGTCACCGCGGGCGCCCGCGGTCCAGTGCTTCGGCCCGGGCCGGGCGTTCGCCCAGTCCGCCGGCATGAAGACGCTGTCCCCGTCGGCCATCAGTACTGGTCCTTGGCGGCGTGCTCGACCTCGAAACGGTCCGCGATCGACGCGATGGCCTGCACCGGCAGGGCGAACTCCGCCTGGTCGAGGGTGGCGAGCGCGGCCCGGTGCACGAGCGAGTAGTCACCGTCCGCGTCGAGCGCGAGCGCGCCCAGGTTGAGCTCGTCGTTCTTGCGCACGGCGACCCTCGGGCTGAGCTCGGCCTCGGCGCAGATGAAGCTGCGGAACTCCACCCACTCCTGGTCGAAGGCCTCGTAACGGCTCACCACGACCCGCTGCGTGCGGTCGTCGTTCAACGACCACTGCAGGCTGAACCAGTCGTCCTCCATCCGGTCCACGATGTATTGAGTGCGGGCATGCTCACGAAGCTCGTGCCAGCTCGGCATCGGTGTTCCTGTCCTTCTGGTGCGGTAGGGGTCCACATTATTGACGGTCGCCGCGCGTGGAAGTTCATCCATGCCGCCGGCGGGTTTCACGTCGTGCCGGGTTCATGTCGTACGGGACAATGGGTTGACCTCGGGGGTTCTGGCGGAAGGTTTCTTGCGGTGAAGCGTTGGCTGGTCGGCAGGGTGCGGGCCGGCGTCGACGGGCTGGAGCACATCGTCGGCGGGCTCGCGACGTCGGTGCCGGCGCTCGCGGCGCTGGTCATGCTGGTCGCCGTGGTGGCCGCCTCCCTTGTCGGAGTCGGACTGCTGTTCGTGCCGGGAGCGCTGCGCGCCGTCCGGGCGGTTGCTGATCGGGAACGGACACGGCTGACCCGGTGGGGCCCGGCGGTGATCGGGCCCCCGCCCCTGCCGGAGTCTGCCTGGCAAGCGTTGCGGGACGAGACGGTACGTCGCGAGCTGGGCTGGATCGTCGTGCACGGCACCGTCGGGTTCATGCTCGGCGTGATCGGGATCTCGCTGCCGGTCTACGCGGTCGAGGACGTGACGTTCCCGCTCTGGTTCCGGGCGCTCGACCCGTCGCTCGGCGGCCCGGGACTGATCTGGTGGCGGATCCACGGGCTCGGCGAGGCGCTCGGGGTCCTGCTGGCCGGCGTGGTGTTCGCCGTGCTCACGGTGGTGCTCGTGCCGGGGATCGCCCGGCTGCAGGCGCTGCCCGGGCGGTGGCTGCTCCCGCCGGGTGGCGACGTCGACCTGTCGCTGCGCGTCGCGGAACTGACCGCCACCCGCGCCGCGGCGCTCGATGCGCACGCCGTCGAGCTGCGGCGCATCGAACGATCGCTGCACGACGGCACGCAGAACCGGCTCGTCGCGCTGAACGTGCTGATCGGGGCGGCGCGGCGGGCCCTCGACCGGAACCCGGACGCGGCCGCCGACATTCTGGACCGGGCGCAGGACGCGACCGAGCTGGCGCTCGCCGAGCTGCGGGCGGTGGTGCGCGGGATCCTGCCGCCGGTGCTCGACGACCGCGGGCTGGCGGGCGCGCTCGACGGGCTCGCCGGGACGTGTGCGGTGCCGTGCCGGATCGATGTGGACGTGCCCGGGCGGTGTGCGATCTCGGTCGAGGCGACCGCGTACTTCGTGGTGGCCGAGGCCCTGACGAATGTGGTCAAACACAGTCAGGCAGGCTCGGCCGAGGTGGTCGTGCGCCGGGCCGGCGACCGGCTCTCGGTGCGGATCACCGACGACGGGCGTGGCGGCGCCGACGAGGGCGGCGGTTCCGGGCTCGCCGGGATGCGGCGCCGGGTCGAGGCCTACGATGGCCGTTTCGTGCTGACCAGTCCAGCGGGCGGGCCGACGACGATGGAGGTGGAGCTGCCGTGCGGTTCGTGACCGGCTTCGTGGGGTTGGTGCCGCC
>KL571329.1:37418-38046 GCA_000715855.1 Actinoplanes liguriensis | reverse complement strand
GACGTGGAGCTGCCGTGCGGATCGTGATCGCCGAGGACGACGCCCTGCTGCGTGAGGGCTTGGCGCTGCTCCTGCGGGCCGAGGGGCTCTCGGTCGTCGCCACCGCGGAGACACCGGGCGCCTTCCTCGCCGCGGTGGATTCTTTCCGCCCCGACGTCGCCATCGTCGACGTCCGGATGCCGCCCACGCACACCGACGAGGGGATCGTCGCCGCGGTCGAGGCCCGCCGCCGGATTCCGGAGCTCGCGGTCCTGGTGCTTTCCGCCTACGTCGAGCCGGCGTTCGCCACCGACCTGCTGAGCCACGGCTCGGCGAAGCTCGGCTACCTGCTGAAGGAACGCGTCGGCCGGGTCGAGGAGTTCCTCGACGCCCTGCACCGGGTGGCCGCCGGCGGCACCGCGATGGACCCGGAGGTCATCGGCCAACTCCTCGCCCGGACCCGGCCGGACAGCACCCTGTCCCGGCTCAGTCCCCGGGAGCGGGACGTGCTCGCGCTGATGGCGGAAGGTCTGGGCAACACCGCGATCGCGGAGAAACTCGTCATCACCGAGGGCGCTGTCCACAAACACATCCGCAGCATCTTCGCCAAGCTCGGCCTGGCCCCCGACGACCTGTCTCTTATACACAT
>KL571329.1:32621-37190 GCA_000715855.1 Actinoplanes liguriensis | reverse complement strand
TCTACACGCCTCCCTCGCGCCATCAGAGATGTGTATAAGAGACAGGCAGTACAGCCTGCTGTACCCCGGTTGGCCAGGTGGCTTCATTCTCGCCGGCGCTCCGGATGATCAGACTTCTCAGTGCGCGCAACGTTCACAGCTCGCACATGGAGAGGCATACGCAATGTCCGCGGTTCGTGTTCAGGGACTCACTCGCATATATCCGTCCGACGGCGAATCGGTGACGGCGCTGGCCGGCGTTGACGCGGAGTTCGAGCGGGGGACCTTCACCGCGGTGATGGGTCCCTCCGGCTCCGGCAAGAGCACGCTGTTGCAGGCCGCCGCCGGCCTCGACCGGCCCAGTTCCGGCTCCGTGTGGATCGGCGGCACCGAGCTGTCGAAACTTTCCGAGACGAAGCTGACCGAGCTCCGGCGTGGTCGGATCGGCTTCATCTTCCAGGCGTTCAACCTGATCGGCGCGCTCACCGTCGAAGAGAACATTCTTCTGCCGCTCAAGCTCTCCCGGACCCGGCCGGACCGGGCCTGGATCGGGCAGGTGATCGAGCGGGTGGGCCTCGGCAACCGGCTCGGGCACCGGCCGTCGGCGCTCTCCGGCGGGCAGCAGCAACGGGTGGCGATCGCCCGGGCGCTGGCCTCCCGGCCGGAGGTATTTTCTGCGACGAGCCGACCGGGGCGCTCGACACGAACACGGCGGCGGAGGTTCTCGCGCTGCTGCGCGGGATCGTCGACGAGCACGGCCAGACCGTCATCATGGTCACCCACGACCCGGTCGCGGCGTCCTACGCGGACCGGGTGATGGTCCTGGCCGACGGGCGGATCGTGCACGACATGCCGCAGCCCGGCGCCGACCGCATCGCGGAGCACCTGGCCGCGCTCGGCCGCCGGCCCGGCGCGACCAGGCCGGTGAGCGGCCTGAGCCTGAACAGCGACGGAACCGGCCAGGGGCCGCTGAGCCGGGGAGCCGCCCGATGACCTCGCTCGCCGTGCGCATGCTCCGCCATCGGCCCGGCTCCTCGGTGGCGACCCTGCTGGCCCTCGCCCTGGGCGCGCTGATCCTGACCGCGATGGGCATCCTCGTCGAGTCCGGACTGCGCTTTCACCCGGCGCCCGTCCGCTACGCCGCGGCCGACCTCGTCGTGGCCCGCCCGGACACCACGTTCATCGGCAAGGAGTTCGACGGGGAGATCACCAGGAGCACCGTCGCCCTCCCCGAAGGCGGAACCGTCCCGGCCGAGCTGGCCGGCCGGATCCGTGGCCTTCCCGGCGTCGCTACGGTGGCGACCGACGAGAACATCCCGGTTCTCACCACCGCCGGCGCGCGGGTCTCCGCGCGGGGCTGGGGGAGCGCCGTGCTCACCCCGTACCGGTTGGCCGCCGGCCAGGCCCCGAGCGCCGACGACCAGGTCGTGCTCGATGAGGACACGGCCGCCGGCGCCAAGCCCGGTGACCAGGTGCCGTTGCTCATCGGGGGGACGCTCGAGACGTACCGGATCAGCGGCCTGGTGAAGCGGAGCGGGACGGCGGCGATTTTCTTCACCGACGCGCACGCCGCGGCGTTGGCGCCGCACCCCGGCGCGGTCAGCGCCATCGGCGTCTTCGCCGCCCCCGGAACCGACCTCGACCGGCTCAGAGCAAAGATCGGGGAGGTCGCCAGCGACGCGAAGGTTCTCACCCGAGCCGACAGCGGCCTGGCGGAAGGCTCCGCCGGCAAGGGCGCCGCCACCCTGCTGATCCAGGTAGGCGCGTCGTTCGGCGGCTACGTCGTCCTGTTGATTGTCTTCGTCGTCGCCGCCACGGTGGGACTTTCCGTCCGTCACCGCCGCCGCGACCTGGCGCTGGTCCGCGCGGTGGCCGCGACTCCCGGTCAGGTCCGCCGCATGATCATGGCCGAGTCGGCCCTGGTCAGCCTGGTCGCCGCGGCGATCGGCGTCCCGTGCGGCCTGGCCGCGGCCCGGTGGCTCACCCATGAGCTCACCCATCGCGGGTTCCTGCCCGAAGGCTTTCCGATGGTCCCCGGCGCGATCGCGGCACCCGCTGCCGCCGGAATCATTCTTCTCGCCGCGGTGCTCGCCGGACTTGTCGCGGCCCGTCGCGTCACCGGCATCAAACCCGCCGAAGCTCTCGGTGAAGCCGCCGCGGAACCCGCCACCGCAGGAAAGCTCCGCCGCATCAGCGGCCTGATCGCGCTGGCCTCGGCGTTCGCGTCGGCGTTTGCCGCGGTTGCCGCCAGCGGCCAGACCGCGTTGGGCGCCGCCCTCGGCATGCTCTACCTGTTCGTCCTGGCCGTCGGGCTGCTCGCACCGTGGATCAACAACGCGGCGGCCCGCCTGCTGGCCCCGTCGCTGCGTGCGATCTTCGGCACGAGCGGCTACCTGGCCGCCGCCAACCTGCGCGCCAACGCCCGCGGCACCGCGACCGTGCTGACCTCGCTGGTGCTCGCGGTCGGCTTCGGGGGCTCCGTCTGGTTCCTGCAGAACAACCTGGAGCGCCAGGCCGTCGCCCAGAACCGCGCCGGTCTCAAGGCCGATCAGGCGCTGGTCGCCCCCGCCGGCCTGTCGAGGTCCGCGGTGGCCGAGGTCAGAGAGACTCCCGGCGTACGGGCGGCAACGCCCGTCCGCAACACGACGGTCATCGCCGCGCTGATGGGCGACGGTGAGTCGATCGGCGCCCGCGCGGTCGATCCGGCGAGCCTCGGCGAGACGCTCGACCTCGACGTCAGCGACGGCAGCCTGGCCGAGCTGAAGGACGGCACGGCCGCCGTCTCCGGCACGCAGGCGTCCACGTTCGGCTGGGACCTCGGCGAAACCGTCGACCTGCGTCTCGGCGACGGCACCCCGGTGAAGACGAAAATTGTCGCCGTCTACCAGCGGGGACTCGGATTCGGTGACGTGATCCTGCCGCTTTCCACCGTGACCGGCCACACGGCGACGAACCTCGACGACGAACTGCTGATCAGCGCTCCGGCCTCGGCCGGCGCCGCGCTGCGCAAGGTCGCCGCCGCGCATCCGGGCAGCACCCTCGTCGACACCACCACGCTGACCGGTGGCCTGGCGAAGGACCTCGCGCTGAGCGCCTGGCTGAACCGCCTGCTGATCGCGGTGATGGTCGGCTACACGGTGGTCGCGGCGGCGAACACCATGGTCATGGCCGCGCTCGCCCGGCGCCGCGAACTGGCGCTGCTGCGGCTGACCGGAGTGACCCGGCGTCAGGTCCGGCGGATGGTCAACGCGGAGCAGTTCGGTCTGCTCGGCACCGCGGTGGTGCTCGGCGGCGCGATCGCGGTGCTGACGTTGAGCAGCGTGGTCCGGGCGGTCACGGGAAGCCTGGTGCCCTACGTCCCGCCGGTGGGCGCAGCGATCGTCCTCGGGGGCACCACGGTTCTCGCGCTGGCCACGACGGTGCTGCCGATCGCCCGGCTGCTGCGAGTTCCCCCGGTCGAGCACATCGGCATCAAAGAATGAAGACCGATTCGGCGTACGTCGATACGGCGTGACCTGCGGGCGGCCCCGGATTCCACGGGCCGCCCGCAGTGCGTGTGCTTCGGCGAACGGCGCTGTTGCCGGTGCCGTCTCGTGGCGTGGATCAGCCGGTTTCCTCAGCCGAGCTCGCGGATGGAGATCTCGCGCATCTCCACCTTGCGGACCTTGCCGGTGACCGTCATCGGGAAGTCGTCGACGATGCGGACATACCGCGGAATCTTGTAGTGGGCGAGCTTGCCGGAGCAGAACGCGCGCAGACTCTCCGCGTCGAGCGGCGCCGTGCCGGGCTTCATCCGGATCCAGGCCATGACCTCTTCGCCGTACTTGTCGTCGGGCACACCGATCACCTGGACGTCGAGCACATCTCCGTGGGTGAGAAGGAATTCTTCGACCTCCCGCGGGTAGATGTTCTCGCCGCCACGGATCACCAGATCCTTGATCCGCCCGGTGATCCGGAGATAACCGTCGGCATCCATCTCCGCGAGATCCCCGGTGTGCATCCATCCCTCGGCGTCGACCGCCTCGGCGGTTTTCTCCGGCTGCTCCCAGTAACCGAGCATCACCGAGTACCCACGCGTGCACAGCTCGCCGGTGACGCCGATCGGCGCGGTCATGCCCTCGGCGTCGACAACTTTCACCTCCAGGTGCGGCCCGACCCGGCCGACGGTGGAGACGCGGCGATCGAGGCTGTCGCCGGTGCGGGTCTGGCAGGAGACGGGGGAGGTCTCCGTCATGCCGTAGCAGATCGACACCTCGGTCATCCCCATTCGCTCGATGACCTGTTTCATCGTCTCGACCGGGCAGGGCGAGCCGGCCATGATCCCGGTCCGCAGCGACGACAGGTCGAAGGAGTCGATCTGCGGATGGTTGAGCATGGCTATGAACATCGTCGGCACGCCGTAGAGGGAGGTGCACCTTTCCTTCGCCACCGCCTCCAGCGTCAGCCCGGGATCGAATCCGGGCGCCGGGATCACCATCGTGGCGCCGTGGCTGGTGGCCGCCAGATTGCCCATCACCATGCCGAAGCAGTGGTAGAACGGCACCGGAATGCAGATCCGGTCGGCCTCCGTGTAGTCGATCAGCTCGCCGA
>KL571329.1:29417-32361 GCA_000715855.1 Actinoplanes liguriensis | reverse complement strand
CGAGATACCCGTTGTTGAGGATGTTGCGGTGCGAGAGCGTCGCGCCCTTGGGAAAGCCGGTGGTCCCCGACGTGTACTGGATGTTGATCGGGTCGTCCGGGCGGAGCGTCGCCTCGATCTCGTCGAGCGCCGCCGGGTCGCCGGAAACCTCCGTCAGCGAGTTCCAGGACTCCTCGCCGATCAGGATGACATCCTGCAGCTCGGTGCATTCCGGTTGGACCTCGGCGATCATCGCCGCGTAGTCCGAGGTCTTGAAGGAAGATGCCGCCACCAGCGTGCGAACGCCGGACTGCCGGAGGACGTAGCGCAGCTCGTGGCTGCGATAGGCCGGGTTGACGGTCACCAGGATCGCGCCCAGCCGGGCCGTCGCGTACTGCGTGATCACCCACTCGGCGCAGTTCGGCGCCCAGATCCCGACCCGGTCGCCGGTGACCACCCCGAGCTGTCGCAACCCGAGTGCCACGGCGTCGACCGAGGCCTTGAACTGCGAATACGTCCAACGTCGCCCGGAGGCGCAGTCGACCAGCGCCTCCCGGTCCCCGTGCCGGATCACCGTCGCCAGCAGGTCGGCGGCGATGGTGCTCTCCAGCAGCGGCGGTTCCACCGGCCCGGTGCTGATGCTGAGTTCCACGACGACCTCCCAGGCGTTTCGGATATGACCTGGACCACATCTTCACCCGGATCCCCGGAAAGCGGCAGGTCCCTTCGGGCGGCGGCCAGGTCGTTCCTCGCCCATGACCGTCAGCGCCCGCCGGACGAGAAGAAAGATTCCTACAAGAGCCTCCGCGACGTACGGCCACGGGTCGAGAGTCCAATGGACGACCTCCCGCCATCCGGGCACGATCCGGGCGGACCAGATCACGACCGGTTCGAGCACCAGCAGCAGAGCCGTGACCAGCACACCAGCCCGCACCGGATCGGCAGCCCACCGTCGCAGCCATGCCCCGAACACGCCCATCGCCGGGCCACTGACCAAACCGCAGAACAACCATCGCCCGTTGTGCCGCAGCACGTGTTCGAGCTGACCGTCAACGGTCACCGTCACCATCACGTAGAAGCCGAGCAACGCCGCCGCGGTGGCCGCGAGCCCGAGCACCGCGCCGCGCGGCAGTGACCGCGCGAGGAATCCGGGCACGAAGGCCACCAGCAGCCACGGCGTGCTGAGGTTCCCGATGGTGTCGCGCAGGCCGTAGTGATCGCCCTTGACCAGCGCGGCAAGCATTCCGAAGATCAGCGCCGCCACCATCGAACCCACCATGGGCAGCCGTTTCCCCTCTTTCTGCCCGGCGGCAACCATTTTCATGACGCCCGTCACGGCCGGAGAACTTTCGACGCGCGAGCGCGTAGAGACCGGTGGAAAAAGCAGCATCCATGCCGTTCATCCGCACGCCGCGCCAGGCGCGCGGGTCCTTCGGTTGATCCGCCCTCCGAGGATTCGGTGCGTGGTCCGGCTATGTCGAGGAGAGTGCCGGCGACCGATCCTCTCAGTTAATGCTCATATCTCGACGTACGCATGATTGAGGTCGGACGAGAATGCATGGTCAGTTCGCCATTAGACGATAATTCTTGAAAACGAATACCGTTTCACTCCTCAATGACAGGAGTGGAAGTCATGAAGCAGGTGCAGCGCATGCTCTGGGCCGCGACGGCCCTGACCGTCCTTGCCGGATGCGGCTCGACGGCGTCGGGCGGCGAGAAGACGACCGGGACGACGACTCTGCAGGTTGTTGCGACGACCCCGGAAGTGGCAGATTTCGTTCGCAATATCGGTGGGTCCGACGTTGTCGTGACGCAGATCATCAAGCTGAATGTCGACCCGCACGAGTACGAACCGACGCCGGCAGATCTGCAGGCCATCTCCGCGGCGAAAATTGTCGTCAAGAACGGCGTAGACCTGGAGAAGTGGCTCGACGGCACGATCGAGTCGGCCGGTTTCGCGGGCGCGGTCATTGACTCCAGCGAGGGCGTAACTCTCCACAAAGGGGAAGAGGAGGGCGAGGAGAACGACCCGCACATCTGGCACGACCCGCGCAACGCCAAGATCATGGTGACCAACATCGAGAAGGGCCTGGCGGCGGCGGACCCGGCCAAGGCGAGCGCGTTCGAGGCCAACCTCGCCAAGTACTCCACGGAGCTCGACCAGCTGGACGCGGCGAACGTGGCCGCGTTCGCGAAGCTGCCCCAGGCCGACCGCAAGCTGGTCACCAACCACGACGCGTTCGGCTACTACGTGCAGCGCTACGGTCTGGAGTTCGTCGGCTCGGTGATCCCGAGCATGGACACCTCGGCGGAGCTTTCCGCCAAGCAGCTCACCGACCTGGTAGCGAAGATCAAGGCGACCGGGACGAAGGCGATCTTCACCGAGAGCTCGTTGCCGCCGAAGACCGCGGAAGCCATCGCCCAGCAGGCCGGGGTGAAGGTGGTCGCCGGCGAGGATGCGCTGTTCGGCGACAGCCTCGGCGAGCAGGGCACTCCGGAGGGCACCTACCTCGGCGCCGAGCGGCACAACACCGAGGTCATCACCGAAGCCCTGGCCGGCTGACATGAAGGAACGCTCGCCGGCCCAGGAGAAGGAACGCTCGCCGTCCGTGATCAAGCAGCGGTCGCCGGTCAAGGCACGCGCGGTGCGGCAGGCTGAACCGGATCGACAGAACGCGGTGCTCCACTATGCCCGGGCCGGCGTCGGGTATCAGAGCACCCCGGTACTCACCGACGTCACCCTGGAGTTGCGGGCCGGCGGGCGGCTGGCCCTGGTCGGCCCGAACGGCGCCGGAAAGTCCACGCTGATCAAGTCGATGCTCGGACTCACCCGGATCCTGAGCGGGACGGCCACCGTCCTGGGCCGCCACCCGGCCCGGGCGCGTGGATCGGCCGGCTACGTGCCGCAGACCGACCGCCTCGACGCCGACTTCCCGGTCAGCGTCCGCCAGGTCGCGATGATGGG
>KL571329.1:26922-29189 GCA_000715855.1 Actinoplanes liguriensis | reverse complement strand
GGTGGCGGCCCGCCCGGGCGGATGATCGCCGGGCCGTTGCCGACGCCCTCGAACGCGTCGGGCTCGCCGGCCGCGCGAAGGAGCGCTTCGGCACCCTCTCCGGCGGTCAGCGGCAGCGCGTGCTCCTGGCGCGCGCGATCGTCGCCGAACCCCGGCTATTGCTCCTCGACGAGCCGTTCAACGGCGTCGACGCGGTCAGCCAGGACGCCATCGTGCGGGTTCTGAAGGAACTTTCCGCCGAAGGCACCGCCCTGGTGATCAGCACCCACGACCTGGCGGTCGCCCGCGACCTCGCCGACCAGGTCTGCCTGCTCAACCGGCGGCAGTGGGCGGTAGGCCCGGCGAGCGAGACGCTCACGGCCGAGAACCTGCGGCTGGCGTACGGCAGCGCCGCCATCGAGGTGTCCGACGGCCGGATGGTGGTGGTCGAGCCATGATCGAGCCGTTCGCCGTGCCGTTCATGGGCCGGGCCCTCGCCGAGATCGCTCTCCTGGCGCTCATCTGTGGTCCGATCAGTGTCTTCGTCTTCGCCCGCGGCCTGTCGTTCGTCTCCGACGCGCTCACCCACACGGTCTTTCCCGGCGTGGTGGTCGGTTTCGTCGCCGGCGGAGTGGAGGGACTTTTCGCCGGCGCGCTCGTAGCCGGCCTGGTCACCGCCGTGGTGCTGACCGTCCTGACCCGCGGCGCCCGGCTCTCCGACGACGCGGCCACGGCGGTGGTGCTCACCGCCATGTTCTCGATCGGCGTGGTGCTCGTCTCGCGGCGCTCCTCGTACACCGCGGATCTGACCTCGTTCCTGTTCGGGCGCCTGCTCACCGTGACCTCACGGCAGCTCGTCGAGACCGCGGTTCTCGCCGTGATCATCCTGGTGGCGCTGCTGATCGGCGCCCGCGCATTGCTGTTCCGCGCGTTCGACCCCACCGGTGCCGCCGCTGCCGGGCTCCGGCTCGGCCGGCTCGACCTGTGGCTGAACGTGCTGCTCGCGCTGGTGGTGGTCGCCGCGGTCCGGGCGGTCGGCACCATCCTGGTGGTGGCCCTGCTGATCGTCCCGGCGGCGGCCGCCCGCATGGTCACCGAACGGCTTGCCACGATGGCGGTGCTCGGCACGCTCCTGGTCGTCGCCGCCGGCTACGGGGGACTGCTGCTGAGCTGGACCGCGTCCGTCCACTACGGGGTCGCGCTCACGTCGGCCTCCGCGGTCGTGCTGCTGCTCGTGCTCGCCTATCTGGTGCTTCTGCCGATCCGGTTGCTGCGCCGCGGACCCCACCGCCGGACGGAGAGGATGTCGCCACATGAACTGGTGGGATGACGTGATGCACCGGGCCGTCGTCGAGGTGGTCCTGGTCGGCGTCCTGGCCGGACTGATCGGCGTGCAGGTGGTCCTGCGGCGATTGTCGTTCTTCACGATGGCGCTGACCCACGCGAGTTTCCCGGGCGTGGTCGCCGCCTCGATCATCGGGGTGAACATCCTGGTCGGTGGAGTGTTCGCCGGCGGTGTCGTGGCGCTCGGCGTGGCGGCGCTGTCCCGTCGCCGTGGCCAGGACGCCGCCGCGGCGACCGGTGTGCTGCTGTCCGGCGGGTTCGCGCTCGGAGCCGCGCTGGTGGCCACACAGAACGGTTTCAGCAGGGAACTTTCCACCTTCCTGGTCGGGTCGATTCTCACCGCCAGTACCTCCGACCTGGTGACAACCGCCGTGGTGCTGCTCGTGGTGGGCCTGCTGCTGGCGGTGTGTGCCCGGCCGCTGCTGTTCACCGGGTTCGACCGCTCGGGAGCCGAGGCGGCGGGAATTCTCACCGGATTCTGGGACGTGGTGCTTCTGCTCACCGTGGAGGTCGTCGTGGTGACCGTGGTCCCAGCGGCCGGCACGATCCTCGCGTTGTCCCTGATCGTGGCGCCGGCCGCCGCGGCCCGGCTGTGGTCCGGCCGGATGGCGGTGCTTTTCGCCGTCGCGGTGCTGCTGGCCGTGAGCAGCGGGCTGATCGGGCTCTATGCCTCGGCGCGCTGGAACGTCGCGGCCGGTGCCGCCATCTCGCTCGCCGCGACCGCGTTCCTGCTGGTCTCGTGGGTGCTGGTACGGGTCAGGAACCTTGTCGCCGCCATGCGGGCCGAGGTCGTCCCGGCATGACCGCCGGACCCGCGGTCGACGCGACCGCCCTGCGCCGGGCGGTGGAGGTGCTCCGGCCCTGGCCTTCACAGCGAACGAGGCCCACCCCGAGCGGTGAGCGAGGCCCACCCCGAGCGGTGAGCGAGGCCCACCCCGGGCCGT
>KL571329.1:25107-26728 GCA_000715855.1 Actinoplanes liguriensis | reverse complement strand
CCCACCCCGAGCGGTGAGCGAGGCCCACCCCGGGCCGTGAGCGAGGCCCAAACGGTAGGCGCGTCCGCCGTCTCGCCACTCTCCCGCGTGATTCCGGGCCGTCCCGCCGCCGTGACCGCGACCAGCTCGACGGTCGTCCCCGCGACGTTCTCACCCGCGTCAGGCTCTCCCGCGTGCGATTCCGCGGGATGGCCCTACCCGGTGAACTACCGGAGGTCCGCAAAGCCTCCTGGTAAGCCAGTTGATGATCTTGGTTATGGTGGCGCGATGAGCGTTGCCGTCGCGGCCACCGAGCCCACCCGCACCCGGCGCCGGGCGCGCCCCGCGGTCGTGCTGCCGGTGGCCGCTGCGGCGCTGCTGAGCGGCCTGTTGCTGGCGCATCGGTGGGTGCCCGGCTCAGCCGGCTCCGGCCTGGACAGCGCGCTGCCGTGGCTGGCCGCGCCGATCCTCGCCCTGCTCGCGACCACGATCCTGCTCCGCCGCCCGGCGGCGGTGGTCGCGGCGCTGGCGCCGGTGGTGCTGTGGACCCTGATGTTCGGCCCGAACCTGGTCGACCGCGCCGACGCCGGCCCGCACGACCTGCGGGTCGCCTCGCTCAATCTGGGCGCCGCCACCGTGGAGAGCGCCCTCGATCCGGTGCTGTCCGCCGCGCCGGACCTGATCGTCCTGCAGGAAATCACCGCCGCCAACCGGCCGGCCGTGACCGCCCGGCTCGGCGACGTGTATCCGTTCCACGCGAACGCGGGCACCGTCGCGGTGTTCAGCCGGCTGCGGCTCTCGGACACCGAGCCGGTCGACATCCAGATCGGCTGGACCCGCGCCCTGCGCACCACCGTGTCCGCCCCGTCCGGCCCGGTCCGGGTCTACGCGGCGCACCTGGCCTCGGCGCGTGCCGGTCGCACCGCCGGCCGCAACCGGACGCTGACCGCCCTGGCCGACGTGGTCCGCGCCGATCCCGCCCCGCGCCTGCTGCTCGCCGGGGACCTCAACACCGCGACCACGGACCGGCATTTCGACGTGCTGGCGCCGCTGACCGACACCCAGCAGGAGGCCGGTGCCGGTTTCGGTTTCACCTGGCCGGCCGGCGCTCCCGTGGTCCGTCCGGACCACCTGCTGCAACGCGGCATGACCACCCGGCACGCGTGGGTCATCGACGCCCCCGGCAGCGATCATCGGGCGGTCCTGGCCGACCTGGACAGCGCCGACCGAAAGTAAGCCGGCGAGCGGCCGCCGTCTCTGGCGGGGAGCCGATCAGTGCCGGCGCCGGATGCCGGATGGTCAGATGGTTGCGGCCGCGGCGGCAACCGGGTGCGGGCGCATCAACGACCAGACGATCTTGCCGCCGGGCGTCATGGTGACTCCCCAGTGCGCGCTGGCCGCGGTGATCATGCGGAGACCCCGCCCGGAGCCGGGCGCCATGATCGCGCCGGTAACCGGTTGTCCGCCGGTGGCCCGCGGCACTGCGCGGCTGCCGTCCTTCACCGCGATCCGCAGATATTGCCCGGTGTACGCCGTGATGACGTGGAAGTCGGTCCCGGCGTGCTGGATGGCGTTGTTCGCGAGCTCGGAGGCGACCAGCCGTGCCGGGTCCCGCAGATGCTGTCTCTTATACACATCTCTG
>KL571329.1:21317-24876 GCA_000715855.1 Actinoplanes liguriensis | reverse complement strand
GCGTTGCCGACCAGGGAGCGGGCGTGTCCGGCGCTCTCCGGCACCGGTGGAAACTTTCGCCGGATCCAGCGGGGGACATGGGCGCGCACGGCGAGCATGGCAAGGTGCTCGTCCTCGTAGAGCGCCACGTGTGGACGGAACCCGCCCAGCCCGTCGATGACCTCCGGCGTGGCCCGGCAGAGCAGGACCGCGACACCCCAGTGGGCCTGCGCCTCGTAGGTCACGGTGGCGAAGACGCCGAGATGGGCCGGGTCCGTGTACCCGAACCAGGTGAGGTCGACGACGACCGCCGCCGGGCACTCCGCGGCCGCCTTGCTCACTGCGAGGTGCACGTCGCCGATGCCGGACAACGTCAGGTCACCCCGTAGCCGGACGGTGGTGACGCCGCTGTCCAAGTCGCGGTCGGTGGTCGTCGCTAAAGCGTGAGGGGCTCGTCGCACAACGTCATACCCAACGCTTACCGGGCCGGTGCCGCAACCACGTCACCCGTATCGGGGAGTACCACGGCGTTCGTCGATGCGTTGACAGCCGCGTTACGGCAGTGTTTCAATCGGCGACGTACCCCTGTGAGCGGTAACACATCACGGTCATCACTGTGGCACCGACACCCGCCGCAGTCACGACGGTGCTTTCCCTCATGCGATCGACCTCAGCCACCGAGACGTCGACGCGTCGTTGTTAACGCTCACACCCGCCCCGTTCCCGGAAAGAGTCCCCGTGGTGAAAGCAAGAAGCCTTGCGATCGCAAGCATCGTCGCCGCCGGAGTCCTGCTCAACGTCGGCCCCGCCGAAGCCGCCGTCACCGGCCCGTGCGACCTCTACGCCTCCGGCGGCACCCCGTGCGTCGCCGCGCACAGCACCACACGCGCGCTCTATGGCGCCTACACCGGTTCGCTCTACCAGGTGAAACGCAACTCCGACGGCGCCACCACCGGCATCGCCCCGCTGACGGCGGGAGGTGTCGCCAACGCGGCCGCGCAGGACAGTTTCTGCGCCGGCACCACCTGCCTGATCACGGTCATCTACGACCAGTCCGGCCGTGGCAACCACCTGACCCAGGCGCCGCCCGGCGGTTTCCAGGGCCCGGACGTCAACGGCTACGACAACCTGGCCAGCGCCACGGGCGCCCCGGTCACGGTGGGCGGCAAGAAAGCGTACGGCGTCTGGATCTCGCCCGGCACCGGTTACCGCAACAACAACACCAACGGGATCGCCACCGGCGACGCCGCCCAGGGCATGTACTCGATCTTCGACGGCACTCACTACAACGGTGGCTGCTGCTTCGACTACGGCAACGCCGAGACCAACAGCCTCGACACCGGCAACGGGCACATGGAGGCGATCTACTTCGGCAACAGCACCGGCTGGGGATCCGGCGCCGGCAGCGGCCCGTGGATCATGGCCGACCTGGAGAACGGCCTGTTCTCCGGCTACAACGCCGGCAACAACGCGGGCGATCCGACGATCACCCACCGGTTCCTCACCGCGGTCGTCAAGGGCGGCCCGAACCTGTGGGCGATCCGCGGCGGCAACGCGCAGTCCGGCTCGCTGTCGACGTTCTACAGCGGTGTCCGGCCGAACAAGTCCGGCTACAACCCGATGCACAAGGAGGGCGCGATCATCCTCGGCATCGGCGGCGACAACAGCGTCAGCGCGCAGGGAACCTTCTACGAGGGCGTGATGACCTCCGGCTATCCGTCGGACGCCACGGAGAACGCGGTGCAGGCGAACATCACCGCCGCGGGCTACGCCACCACGTCGCTGACCAGCGGTCCGGCGCTCACCGTCGGCTCGTCGGTCTCGCTGCGCGCCACCACGGCCTGCTGCACCACGCGCTACCTGGCGCACTCCGGCACCAGCGTCGCCACCCAGGTCGTCACGTCGGCGAGCTCCGCCACGCTGAAGGCGCAATCGTCCTTCACCGTCCGGGCCGGCCTGGCGAACAGTTCCTGCGTCTCCTTCGAGTCCAAGGACACCGCAGGAAGTTTCCTTCGGCACAGCGGCTTCCAGCTCTACCTGAACGCCAACGACAACAGCACGCTGTTCAAACAGGACGCCACCTTCTGCCCGCAGTCCGGCCTCAACGGCCAGGGCAACGCGCTGCGCTCCTTCAACTATCCGACCCGTTACCTGCGCCACTACAACAACACCGGCTACATCGCCAGCCAGGGCGGTGTGCACACGTTCGACGCCACCAGCGCCTTCGCCGACGACGTGAGCTGGGTGGTTTCCGCCGGTTGGACACCCTGACCCGGTGACGACTCCCGCGCCGGGCGGCCGCACGACTCCGCCCGGCGCAGGATCAGAACAATTTCGCCGTACGGTCGTGGGAGCCCACGGGCCGGCTTCATCCGGTGGAGGCCGCCCGCTCGTCGACGATGTACGACCGGGTCCGCGACCGATCGGGAAACTGCGCCTCGTGAGTCGCCGCCGCATGAAGCGCGTCGAATGTTTTCGCCGCCACGCCGGGAAGACTGTCGATGGTGACACCGGGACAAAGACGGGCATCCCGGGGGTGTATCGAAATGCTGGAATCTCTAAGATCGCCCGAATGACAACGGCGGTGACCGATCCGGCGGTGCGACCCAGTGGCGTGCCCGACATCGTGCGGCGGCGGCTGGCGACGCTCGAGAACTGGCTCGATCCGTACTCCTGGCTGGTCACCGTGGTCATCACGACGGCCGCGGGAATCCTGCGGCTCGCGGGGATCAGCAACCCCAAGGGGTACGTCTTCGACGAGGTCTACTACCCGACCGACGCCTGGGACATGCTGCAGCACGGCGTGGAGTGGGACGAGAAGTCGGACTCCGCCGGGTACGTGGTCCATCCACCGCTGGGCAAGTGGCTGATCGCGCTCGGGGAGAAGATCTTCGGCAACGTCGAGCTGGGATGGCGTTTCACCGCCGCCCTCGCCGGGACCCTGATGATCCTCATCCTGATCCGGGTCGCGTACCGCATGTTCCACTCGATCGTGCTCGCCGGCCTGGCCGGTCTGCTGATGACGCTGGACGGCTTTCAACTGGTGCTGTCGCGGACCGCGCTGCTGGACATCTTCCTCGGGTTGTTCGTGCTGGCATCTTTCGCAGCGATGCTCCTCGACCGGGACCATTACCGGCGCAGCCTGCTGCGGGCGCTGCAGGACGGGCCGCTGGAGAAGGTTCCGCGGATCGTGCCGTGGTGGTTGCTCACCGCCGGCGCGCTGTTCGGGCTGGCCTGCGGGGTCAAGTGGAGCGGGCTGTTCTTCCTGCCGTTCTTCGCCGCGCTGATCGTGCTCTGGCGGGTGCAGGCGCGGCGGTCGGCCGGGATTCCCGGGCCGTTCGCCGGGTTGCTCGGCGACCTCGGGTGGGGGCTGGCCACCTTCGCGCTCAGCTTCGTCTTCTACCTGGCGACCTGGATCGGCTGGTTCGTCACCGACACCGGCTGGGACCGGCACTACCGGGCGCACCAGGGGATGAGCGAGCCGCCGGTGCTGGGGGCGCTGCTGAACCTGCTGCACTTCCACCAGGGCGCCTTCGGCTTCCACACCGGCCTGACCAAGCCGCACAACTATCAATCCTGG
>KL571329.1:17563-21105 GCA_000715855.1 Actinoplanes liguriensis | reverse complement strand
CCGTGGCAGTGGCTGCTGCTCGGACGTCCGGTCGCGTTCTACTGGCCGAGCAACGCCGGCGCCGGCTGCGGCGCGCCGAACTGCATCCGCGAGATCCTGCTGCTCGGCACGCCGATCCTGTGGTGGTCGTTTTTACCGGCGCTCGCCGTGCTGCTCTGGCTGGCGATCTCCCGGCGGGACTGGCGGGCGTACGCGATCCTCACCGGCGCGGCGGCCGGCCTGGTCCCGTGGTTCTATTTCGCGGTGGCCGACAGCCGGACGATGTTTTCCTTCTACGTCCTGCCGGCGCTGCCGTTCCTGATCCTCGCGGTGGTCTACGTCCTGGGCGCGCTGATGGCCTCCCCGCACGGGCGGATGTTCGGCACGGTGGCGACCGGTGTCTACGTGGCCCTGGTGGCGATAAGTTTCGCCTACTTCTATCCCATCTTCGTCGGGCAGCTGATCCCGTACGACTCGTGGATGTCGCGGATGTGGCTGGGCAACCGCTGGATCTGACCCGCCGGCCACGGGACGCGGCGCGACCGGCGGAGGGCACCGGCCGTACGCGCAGATCGGTGTTGAATTTTTTCTTCGGCGAGGTCAGACCGGGGCGGCTTCGAGGCCGCGGAAGGTCCGGCGATAGCTCTGCGGAGTGACGCCCAGCGTCGTGTGAAGGTGCTGGCGAAGCAGGGTTGAGCTGCCGAAACCGGCCTCGGTGGCGATGCGTTCGACGGGCATGTCGGTGGTTTCCAACAGGGTGCGCGCCCGGTCGACGCGTTGAGCGATCAGCCACTGCACCGGCGTCACTCCGGTCTCGGCGACGAAGTGACGGCTGAAGGTCCGCTTGCTCATCGACGCGTGCCGGGCCAGGTCGGCGATGGTCAGCGGGCGGTCGAGGTGGCGCAGCGCCCACTGCCTGGTCGGCCCGGTGCCCACGGTGGACGCCGGCGGGGTCGGTCGCTGGATGAACTGCGCCTGCCCGCCGTCGCGCCACGGTGCGACGACACAGCGGCGTGCGGCGTCGTTGGCCACCCGGGTGCCGTGGTCCTGCCGGACGATGTGCAGGAACAGGTCGATCCCGGCGGCGGCGCCGGCCGAGGTGAGCACCCGCCCGGCGTCGACGAACAGTACGTCCGGCCGGACCTCGACGAGCGGGAACAGCCGGGCCAGGTCGTCGGCCAGGGACCAGTGCGTGGTCGCCGGAAGGCCGTCGAGCAGGCCGGTCGCCGCGAGGATGAACGCCGACGTGCAGGTGCTGACGATCCGCGTCCCGGGGCGGATCAGGGCGAGCGCCGCCGCGGTCTCCGGATCCGGCTCGCCGGAGCTCAGCAACCGGGCCGACGGCTCCTGGGTGGCGACGACGACGGTGTCCGCGCTGCTCAGCGCACTCTCGTCGTGGTCGGTCTCGATCCGGAAGCCGGCATTCGTCACCACCGGGGCACCGCCGATCGAGCAGATGACGACCTCGTAGAGAGGCTGCCCGTCCGCGTCGAGCGCCTCGTCGAGCACCCGGGCCGGGATGCCGAGGTCGAACGGGATCACGTGGGGCAGCGCCAGGACAGCAACACGATGAGGCATGGCACGAATCTTACTTTCCTTGCCTCTCGTGCCACTGTCAGCGCGGTGCCGGACGGCGAAAACTAACCTTCATGGCAAGCGAGAAGACAATGAGAGCAGTCCTGCAGCACCGGTTCGGCGGCCCGGAGGTGCTCACGATGGGCGAGGTCAAACGGCCGGCGCCGCTTCCGACCGAGGTGCTCGTCCGGGTTTACGCCGGGGGAGTGAACCCGGTCGACTGGAAGACCCGGAGCGGCACCGGAATGGCCGACGTCCTCGGCGAACCGCCGTTCATCCTGGGCTGGGACGTCGCCGGCGTCGTCGAGGAGGTGGGTTACGGCGTGACCACCGTCGCGCCCGGCGACCGGGTCTACGGGATGCCGTGGTTTCCGCGGGCGGCCGGCGCCTACGCCGAGTATGTGACCGCGCCCGCCCGGCAGTTCGCCCACATGCCGCGCAACGCCACGTTTGCGCAGGCAGCAGGCGTTCCGCTGGCCGCGCTGACCGCGTGGCAGGCGCTGGTAGACACCGCCCGGATCGAACCCGGCCAGCGCGTGCTGATCACCGCGGCCGCCGGTGGCGTCGGGCATCTCGCGGTCCAGTTCGCGAAACATCTCGGCGCCCACGTCATCGCGGTGGCCGGGCCCCGCAACCAGGAATGGGTGGCCGGTCTCGGCGCCGACGAGGTCATCGACTACACCGCCAAGCCGTTCGACGAGCAGATCGCCGACGTCGATGTGGCCGTGGACCTGGTCGGTGACAACATTCCGGTGCTGCGCACGGTGCGGCGCGGTGGTTTGTTGCTTCCGGTGCCGTCCGGGATCGACGCGGCCGCCGCGGAGGCGGCGAAAACTTTCGGCGTACGCGTGGCGCCGTTCCTCGTCGAGCCGGACGGCGCGGCGCTGACCACGATCGCCGGGCTGATCGACCGTGGGGAAGTCGCGATCGAGATCGCGCGGGTGCTGCCGCTCGATCAGGTCACCGAGGCGCACCGGGAGGGCGAGGAAGGCCACACCCGAGGCAAGATCGTTTTGAGCGTACGGGACGAGCAGGCGTGACAGCCGCACGAGTCCCGGTCACCGGGTCGGCCGGCAGGACCGGGAGCCGCGTGGCTGTCCGGCTGCGGGCACCGAGCGACCAGTCATGGCGGCTTCCCGGGCGCTGATCGGATTCGACTGGCACCGACGGGCGGCCGCGGCGTTGATCGATGGGATGACATCGTGGACGTAGCCGTGCGGGCGCTCGCCGGCCCGGCGCCTGACAGGGACTGGGGTCGCTCGCTCGGCCGTGCAGGGCGTGCTTGCTCGGCCGTGGGTGGGCCGGAGTCTCGCGTGTGGGGACGGAGCCCGGTTGCAGGGCGTGCTTGCCGGCCGTGGAGGGCGCGCTTGCCCGGCCGCGGAGGGCCTGGGTGGTCGCATCCACCTGTTGCGGGCGCCGGTGGCTGCGGGCAGGGTCGGCGAGGGTGGAATCACTTCGGGAACATGCGCGGGCTCTGATCGAGGCGAACCTCTATCTCACGCTGGGAACCGTGGGCGCGGACGGGCGCCCGTGGACCTCGCCGGTTTATTTCTCACCGGGCGTCGATGTCGGTGATTTTTACTGGGTCTCTGCCGTGGACGCGAGGCACTCGCGGAATCTTTCGACGGATCCGGGCGTCAGCTTGGTGGTTTTCGACTCCACCGTTGCGCCGTATCGCGGGCGGGCTGTCTACGCCGAAGGGCAGGCGGTGGAACTTTCCGGCGCCGAACTTGAGCGGGCGGTGGAGTTCTATCCGCGGCGGGACGGGCGTGGCGCTGGTGAGGTGGGCGTCGAGGACCTCGTCGGGGAGTACCGGATGTACAGGGTGACGGCCACCGCGTTGTGGGTGCTGTGCCCGCGGGAGCCCCGGCAGTCATGCGCGATGCACGGTCGCTCCGACGATCACCGAGCTTCGGTGTTCGGCGGCGGCGATGGCTCTGCCGAAGAAAGTCACCTGCAGAACCGGAGGTAGCGCCGCGGGCCCGGCA
>KL571329.1:16886-17329 GCA_000715855.1 Actinoplanes liguriensis | reverse complement strand
TCCCGGGGGTGGCGGTGGTGGGCAATGGCGGCGAGGTGGCGGTCCGGGGTGGCGATGGCGGCGAGGTGGCGGTCCGGGGGCGGCGATGGCGGCGTGGTGGCGGTCCGGGGGTAGTCGTGGTGGGTGATGGCAGCGTGGTGGCGGTCCGAGGGTGGCGGTGGTGGGTGATGGCAGCGAGGTGGCGGCCCGAGGTGGCGGTGGTGGGCAATGGCAGGGTGGCCGTGGTCCCGGGGGTGGCGGTGGCGGCGAGGTGGCGGTCCGGGGGTGCGTTCGGCAGTGGGGTGCGTGACCGCTGACGGAGATCCTTGGGGGTCTTCGGGGCCGGTTCGGTTGGGTGGCGGAGGACTCGCTGCGGTAAGGGCGGTGTTTGTCAGAGTGCGGCGGCGATGGCTGCGGCGACGAAGACCACCTGCATGAATGTGCGTAGGGGGAGTGGGGTTACC
>KL571329.1:13901-16692 GCA_000715855.1 Actinoplanes liguriensis | reverse complement strand
GGGTGAGACGGCGGCGGGCCGCGGAGATGTTCGCCGGGAACATGGCGAGCATCAGCAGCGCGAGGCAGATGGCGGCGACCGGTGCGATCTGCGGGATCAGCAGGCCGGCGGCGCCGGCGAGTTCCAGGACGCCGGTGGCGGTGACCAGCAGGTCCGCACGGGGGAATGCCGGCGGGACCATCGCGATCATGTCCTGCCGCCAACCGGGGCGGAAGTGTGGCACCGCGGTGAAAAGAAACATCAGGGCGAGGCCGCCGCGCAGGGCCGGTTGCCAGGCGTCGAGGGCGTCGATGCCGGCCAGGCCAAGTAGGCGCAGCGCGGCGGTGCCCAGGATCAGGACGAAAAGCGGAACCATGAGAGCTGCCTTTCCAGTGGAAAGTTTCCAACGGAAAGATAACTCCTGCGGCCTGAAATTGCCAGTGGAAAGATAGGGTTGCCGCATGGAACAGCACGGGTACCACCACGGAAACCTGCGTCGGGTCATGCTGGACGCCGCGCTGCACGCCATCAGTGAGTCCGGGCCGACCGGGTGGAGTCTGCGTGAGCTCGCCCGGCGGGCCGGGGTGTCGCACACCGCCCCTGCTCACCACTTCGGCGACAAGACCGGCCTGCTCACCGCGGTCGCAGCCGAAGGGTTCGAACTCTTCGCCGGGGCGATCGAGTCGGCGGGTGAAGACTTTCGCGAGGTGGGGGTGGCGTATGTGCGGTTTGCCGTCCAGCACCGTGCGCACTTTCAGGTGATGTTCCGGCCGGAGTTGTACCGCCCGGACGACCCTGCGGTCGCACCCGCGCGCAATCGGGCCGCCGGCATTCTCGCCGCCGGTGGACAGAGCCTTTCGCCGGATCCGGCCCGCGCGCGGTTGACGACCGTCGCCGCGTGGTCGACCGCGCACGGTTTCGCGGAACTGTGGCTGAGCGGCGCGCTGGCGGACGCGGCCGAGATCGATCCGGAGGTCTACGCCCGGGACCTCATCGAGCTTGCCTTCGGCCACCTCCGCTGAAGGCCGGCGCTCGGGCAGCGCGTTTCCCGGAACCGGACGAGGACCTGCGGGTCACCCTGGGCGGGATCCTGGGCCGCCCGGAGACCGCCGACGGGACCGTGTTCGCCGACGTGGTGCGGCATCTCGATCCCGGTCGCCGCCGGGTGACGACGGTCGAGCGGATGCTCGGCGCGGCCTGGGGCAGCTGACCGCGAGGCGCGCCGTCCCACTCGTGGGCGAGAACGGCGCGTACGTGATCGAAATCGGACGTGGCAGCTGCAGCTGCCTGACCGTGACGACTATGCGCCGAGGACGAAGACGAACTCCTCGACGCCGTCCTCGGGCTCGGGCTCCCGCGCCTCCTGCTCGTGGTCGCGCTTGAACCCGGACTTCTCCAGGACCCGGATCGAGCCGGCGTTGTGCGTGGCGACGTGGGCGTGCAACGGGCGGGCCGGCACCTCGGCCAGGAACAACGCGAGCGCCTGCGTCGCCACGCCCCGGCCCCAGTGCTCGCGCCCGATCCAGTAGCTGATCAGGCGTCGCTCCTCGTCCGGCCAGCTGCCGAGGTGGCCGGCGACGGCGCCGTCGACCAGGACGGTTCGCAGGATGACCGTGTCGTTGCGGCGGATCTTCGCCCAGTGGGCGTCGAACTGCTCCCGGCTGCGCGAGGGGAAGGCCGCGATCCCGGCCGCCTCCGGATCCGCCTGGTGCTCGAAGATCACGTCGAGGTCGCTGTCCTCGACGGCTCGCAGGCGCACTCCGGTCATCTCTGTTCCCCCGAACGTGTTCGATGTGACGGCCCGGTCACGCTACACCGCGCGCCCGATCGGCGGGGGTCGCGAAGCCGTCGTTCCGGCGGAACCAGAGGTTTCCCTGATGCGCGGTCCGGACCGTGGGGCCAGCCTGATCTGGTCGGCGATGTGGTGACTTTGGAGGTTGCGGTGATTACCCGGAGGGCGGAGACGTCGAGAGAGATCGGGAGCGAATGGCCGGCGGTCGTGGTGGCCACGGGGATTCTGGTGTTGCTCGGTGGTGTGCTGATCACGGCCACCGCGCGGTGGACGGCGGCTGACCTGAAGGATCTGATCGGCACGTTGTCGCCGGTGCTCGGGGTGGTGACGGGCGCGTTCGTGACCTACTTCTTCACCCGGCAGGCGGCCGCCTCGGCGACGGGCGCCGCGCGGGACGCCGCCGACAACGTGGCCAAGGCGGCGGAGACCACGCGGGATCAGCTCACCTCGCGTACCGAGGAGTTGCAGTCGCAGATCCAGCGGACGCAGGCGCTGCACAATGCGCTGAGCGTGGCGCTGGGCATGGCCGACGAGACGACCGGCAGGAAGATGCGGGAAGATCCGGCGATCTCCGCCGTGCTGGAGCAGCATTAGGTCAGGAAGCGGCCGCAATCGGCGCGACGATGAGTGCATGACAGCTACGTGGAAGATCGAGCTCATTCCGGTGCCGGTCACCGATGTGGACCGGGCGAAAGATTTCTACGAGCGGATCGGGTTCCATACCGACCTCGACCGCCAGGTGCGCGAGGGCCTGCGGTTCGTGCAGCTCACGCCGCCCGGGTCGGCGTGCTCGATCGCGATCGGCGAGGGCATCACCGAGAAGACGCCGGGCACCCAGGAGATCCAGGTGGTGGTCGCCGACGCGTATGCCGCGCGCAAGGAACTGGTGGCGGTGGAGGTTTCCGCCAGTGAGGTCGAGGTGCGGCCGTGGGGAAATTTCGTGCACTTCACTGATCCTGACGGCAACCGGTGGTCGTTGCAGGCGGTCGACCGGCGCCCGAACGGCTGACCGTCCTGCCC
>KL571329.1:13267-13686 GCA_000715855.1 Actinoplanes liguriensis | reverse complement strand
CCGTGATCAGGCGAGGCCGGTACCGAAGAAGCCGGTGATCTCCTTGACGGCCGGGTCGACGTACTCCAGCTTGTCGTAGAGGTCGACGTGGCTCGCGCCGTCGATCCAGACCAGACGCTTCGGGCCGGTGTGGCGCTGGAAGGCCTCGATGCCCATCCAGGCGGTGACCGCGCGGCGGCCGATGATGGACAGCAGCGGACGGTTGCCGATCAGCGGCACCGCGGTCCAGGCGTCGAACAGGGCCAGGTGGTCGATGCTCTGCCAGGGCAGCGCCTTGGTGGAGCGCGGGTGCTCGCCGCGCGGCGTGCAGTAGTACTCGACGCCCTCGAAACCGTGCTCGCCGCCCAGCTCACGGCCCTGCTCGGGAGTGGCCGGGAAGAGCGGGAAGTACTGCGTGCCCTCACCCCGGGCCTCGGCGC
>KL571329.1:8533-13007 GCA_000715855.1 Actinoplanes liguriensis | reverse complement strand
GCCGCCGCGGCGGCGAGCATGCCCTGGAAGACGGCCGGGTCCTGGTCACCGTCGGCGCCGAGGCGGAACTGGCGGGCGATGTCGACGCCGCTCACCGTGGCGACCGCCTTGATGCGCTGGTCGGTCGCGGTCGCGTTGAGGATGTAACCGCCGGAGGCGCAGATGCCCAGCGCACCGATCCGGTCGGCGTCGACCTCGGGACGGGTGGTCAGGTAGCTCACCGCCGCCTTGTGGTCCTCGATGCGGTGCGCCGGGTCCTCCAGGCCGCGCGGCAGACCTTCGGACTCACCCTGGTAGGCGGCGTCGAAGGCGAGGGCGGCGTAACCGTTCTCGGCGAGCTTGCGGGCGTAGAGGCCGGCGGCCTGCTCCTTCACGCCGCTGCCCGGGTGCCCGACCACGACGGCCGGAAGGTTTTTACCGTCGGGCAGGTAGAGCTGCCCGGCGATCCGAAGGCCCTGGCTGTCGAAGGTGACGTCGATTTTCTGCATGGCGATATCGCCCTTTCTTGATGGGAAGAGAATTGCTTTCCTGCACGGTGCTCCGGGCGGAAGCCCCGCGCCCCAGTGCCGAACCCTGGGTGTGGCAGGCCCGGGTTACCGGGTGGCCGAAGTGGTGGACCAGGACGCCAGGATCCGCAGTGCGTCGTGGGACGGGGTGCCCGGCTCGGCGGTGACGATCATGAGTTGCTGTCCGCTGCCGTCGGGGCTGCCCCACACGTCACAGTCGAGGGTCAGGTCGCCGACGACCGGGTGCCGGTAGCGCTTGGTGCCGAAGGCGGCGTTGTTCACCCGGTGCTCGGCCCACCAGGTGCGGAAGTCCTCGTCCCTGACCGCGAGGTCGCCGACCAGCCGGGCCAGTCCGGGGTCGTCCGGGTCGGCGGCGGCCCGCATGCGCAGCGCGGCGACGGCGTCGCGGGCGTCGTGGCGCCAGTCAGCGTGCAGCGCGCGGACCGCGGGATTCGTGAAGAGCAGGCGTACGTAGTTGCGGTCCCGGGCCGGGATCACGGCGAAGTCGGTGAACAGGGCGGACGCGGCGGTGTTCCAGCCGAGCACGTCCATCCGGTCGCCGAGGACGATCGCCGGGGACTCGGTGAGCTGGTCCAGCAGGCGCCGCATCGCCGGGCGCACCCTCTGCGGTGCCGAGCGGCGTCGTGGGCGGGCGTCGGACTTGCCGGCGATCTCGTAGAGGTACGCCTCCTGGTCGTCGTCGAGGCGCAGCGCCCGGGCCAGGGTCGCCAGCACCGAGGCGGACGCCGCGACCCGGCCCCGCTCCAGCCGGGTGTAGTAGTCGACGCTGATCGCGGCGAGCAACGCCACCTCCTCGCGGCGCAGACCCCGGACCCGGCGGAGGCCGTCGAGCTCCGGCAGGCCGACGGCCCGCGGGGTGAGCTCGGCGCGGCGGGCCTTGAGGAAGTCGCCCAGTTCGGAAGTGGTCATGAGGCAATACTGCGCGGCCTTCCGAGCCGGTGGCAGGGCAAAAACTTTCCCCCTCACCGGGAGAGGAGTCAGCGCTGTCGGAAGACCCACCAGCGGGAGGCCGAGTAGGTGAAGGCGGCCACGAAACCGGACGCCGTGACGCGGGCGACGGCGAGGGGGAGCCCCAGCGCGGCCAGGCCGGTCGTCGCGCCGACCGTGATGACGTAGTCGCCGAGGAACACCGCTGTGTAGCGGAGGATCTGGGGACCAGCCGGGGCGTGGGAACGGAAGTTGACCGTCCGGTTCAGCGCGAAGTTCAGCAGGAACGCGGCCAGATAGGCGATCGAGACCGCGACCGGCCTCGACAGCGGCGTCCAGTGCCGCAGCATCGCGAGCAACGCCAGGTCGACCCCGAACGTGAACGACCCGAGAATGGCGAAACCGGCCATGTCGCGCGTCACGACCCGGCGCCAGCGCGGCGGCAGCCGATCCACCCAGGCGGTCAGGAAATCGCCGACGCGATCGGGCCATCGGGTGCCGGTGACGCTCTGCTCCTGAACCGCCATTCCCCGCATCGTTTCGTCGGGCGACGCCCCCGCGGCGCGTCAGCTCGGGCGCAACAGTACTTGGTGACGGCCTGCCGGCGAACCGTCCGAGCGAACGCACGGCGAACGCTTCACGGGCGGGAGATGACGCTACGGTCGCGATGTACCGGGCGTGGGCGGGCTCTCGACGTACCGTCGCCATTCTTGGGTTTGATCTGGAGAACGACGACACAGGACAGGACGAGAAGCCCGCCGAGAAGCTGGATCGGGGCGAGCGACTCGCCGAGGGTGAGAGCCGCCAGCGCGGTGGTCACGACCGGTTCGAACGTGGAGAGAATGGCGGCCGTCGACGGGCCGGTGCGTTTCAGGCCGGCGAAGAACGTCATCATCGCGGCGACCGTGGAGACGACCGCGATGCAGATCAGCCACAGCCACGCCGAGGGCCGGAAATCGACCGGGACACCACCGGTGAGCAGGGTGCGCGCGCCCAGAGTCGCGGCGGCGCCGGTCATCACCAGGGTGGCGAGAACCACCGGCGCCAATCGACGGACGACAGTGTCGGCAACCAGGATGTAGACCGTGTACGTCAGGGCCGCGCCGAAGCCGAGCAGCGCGCCGACCGGCTCGACCTCCCCGGCGCCGGCGCCGAGCAGGACCAGCAGCGTTCCCATTGACGCGGCCGACAACGCGACGATCCGCGCGGGGCTGAGCCGATCCCGCCCGAGCAGCGCGGCCGCGATCGTGACCAGCACCGGAAACGTGTAGAGGATCAGCGACAGCAGCGAGGCGTCCATTCGCCGCAGCGCCGAGAAGTACAGACTCGCCTGAGCGGCATATCCGATCGCACCCAATCCGAGCGCGGTCACCAGCACCCGCCCGCGCACCGGTTGCCTTTCGCCCGGGCGAACCAGAAGAAACATTCCCAGCAGTACGGCGGAGAGCGTGAATCGCACGAGCAGAAGCGCTTCCGGCGTGACCCCGGCGTCGTAGGCGAGTTTGCCGAAAATCGCCATCGCGCCGAAGCACGCCGCGGAGACGAGACACAGTGCTGGACCCATGTTCCTCAGCGTCGGGCACCCGATCCAACAGGTCCAGCGATGTTTTCCGGTGCTGATTCGTTAGGATTTCCGCATGGTCGCTCTGGATCTGCGGCGGTTACGGTTCCTCCGCGAGTTCGAGGAGCGCGGCACACTGGGCGCGGTCGCGGCGGCGCTCGGCTACAGCCCGTCGACGGTTTCGCAGCAGTTGGCGCTGCTGGAGAAAGATGTCGGCACCCGGCTGTTCGAGAAGGCCGGGCGCGGGCTGCGGCTCAACGACGCCGGCCGGTTGCTCGCCCAGCACACCCGGGTCCTGCTGTCCGCGGCGGAGGCCGCCGAGGCGGATCTGGCCGCGCTGAGCGGCGACGTCCGCGGCACCGTGCGCGCCGGTGGCCTGCAGTCGGCGGCGCGGCGCCTGCTGGTGCCGGCGGTGGCGACGATGATGACCGGCCATCCACGGGTCCGGGTGGAAATCTTCGAGCTGGAGCTCGAACAGGCGTTGCCGGGGCTGCGGCTGGGCGCCGTCGACCTGGTGATCGGCGACGAGTACGACGGGCATCCACGCCCCCGGCCCGCGGGGTTGCGCTTCGCGGTGGTGCTGGAGGAGCCGATCAAGGTGGTGCTGCCCGCGGCGCATCCCCTCGCGCGGGGCGGCGGGCCGGTGCCCATCGCCGGGCTGCGCGCCGACATCTGGACGTCGTCGGCGGAAGGCACCGGCCACCACGCGATGGTGGAAAATACCTGCCGCGCGCTCGGTGGATACGACCCGGACCTGCGGCACCGCTCCAACGACGCGGACGTGCAACTGGAACTCGTCCGGGCCGGGGCGGCCGTGGCGCTGATGCCGCCGCTCGCTCTTCCGGCCGGCGATCATTCCTTCGCCGTACGGGATGTCGCGGAGACCGCGTTGAAACGGCGCCTCTTCGTGGTCACCCGGGACACGCCGCCCGCGCCGCCGCTGATCGCCCTGCTCGACGCGGTGACCGGGCACGCCGCGACCTGTGTCCCCGGCTGACGGGGTCGGTTGGCAACGGCCACCGACAGCAGGCGCGCCGCGGGAGAGCGCCGACGCTCTCCCGACGTACCGTGAGGGATTGTTCTACGATCTGGGCGTGACTGACGAGTGGGGTGCCCGGCTGGCAGGGGATCGGGCTCTGCTCGACCGCGGCAGCACGGCGGAACGGGTGGCGGACATCCTGCGGCAGCGGATCACCGAGGGGGTGTTCCTGCCCGGCACCCGGCTGAGCGAGGAGAGTCTGCGCGAGGCGCTCGGCATCTCCCGGAACACGCTGCGCGAGGCGTTCCGGCTGCTCGCCCACGAGGGGCTGCTGGAGCACCAGCTCAACCGGGGTGTCTTCGTGCGGCTGCTGAGCACCGCGGACATCCGTGACCTGTACGCGATCCGGCGCATCCTGGAGTGCGGCGCGCTGCGCAACCCCTGCCGACCGTGCCTCCGGAGGCGGCGGCGCAGGCGGGG
>KL571329.1:7889-8334 GCA_000715855.1 Actinoplanes liguriensis | reverse complement strand
GGGCCGCGATCGAGGCGGCCGAGGCGGCGGCGGCCCGCGGCGACTGGGGGGCGGTCGGCACCGCGAACATGCGGTTCCACCAGGCGATCGCGGATCTGGCCGGTAGCCGCCGGGTGGCCGAGACGGTCCGCGGGCTGCTCGCCGAGCTGCGCCTGGTCTTCCTCGTGGTGGCCGACCCGCGACAATTGCACGAGCCCTACCTGGCCGGGAACCGTGCGCTGTACGAGCTGCTCGCCGCGGGCGACGCGCGGGCCGCCGAGGAGGCGCTGCAACGCTACTTCGACGACGCGGAGGCGCAGCTGCTGGCGGCCTACGCCTCCGCCGCCGGGTGATCGCCGGAAAATTTCAACCCGAGAGCCGGAGAACCTCGCCGGAGGCCGAACAGGTGATCGTCGGAAAATGTTCACCGGAAGTGCGGCGCATCGGCGGGCGGTGAGGACGAGCC
>KL571329.1:7085-7680 GCA_000715855.1 Actinoplanes liguriensis | reverse complement strand
GGCGGTGAGGACGAGCCTGTCGGCATGACGATGAACCGGCGTGACGCGCTCGCGATGGGCGGCCTCGGCCTGGTCGGCGGAAGCCTCGGTGGCTCCCTGCTGAGCCAGGGACAGGCCGTGGCCGTGCCCGGCACCGGACGCCCCCTGACCGACGGATTCGGCCCGCTCCGGCCGGCCGGCAAAGAGCTGGCGCTCCCGGCCGGCTTCTCCTACCGCACGTTCGGCGCGGCCGGAACCCGGATGAGCGATGGCCTGCCGACCCCGGGCTGCCACGACGGCCAGGCGCTGTTCGACGGCGGCCGCGGGCGGGTCCGGCTGATCCGCAACCACGAACTGGACCTGGACATCCCGGGGATCGGGCGGAAGGCGCTCGGCCGGGTCGACGCGTACGACCGGGCCGCCCCGGCGGGCTGCACGTCATCGCTGTACGACGTGACCACCGGCCGCCTGGTGGAAAGTTTCCTCGTCCTGAACGGAACGCTGAGCAACTGCAGCGGTGCCCCGACCCCGTGGGGCTCGTGGCTGTCCTGCGAGGAGACCACCGACGGGGTCGGCGCCGGCTACGAGCGGCCCTGTCTCTTATACACATCTCTGA
>KL571329.1:6046-6867 GCA_000715855.1 Actinoplanes liguriensis | reverse complement strand
CGGGAGCCGCTGACGGCGATGGGCCGGTTCGAGCACGAGACGGCGCCGGTCGACCCGCGTACCGGCATCGTCTACATGACCGAGGACAACGGCGACCCCGGCGACGGTTTTTACCGGTTCGTGCCGCGCCGGCCCGGTCACCTGGCGGCCGGTGGAAAGTTGCAGATGCTCGCGGTGACCGGCGACCGGGAGTACGACACCGCCACCGGCCAGCGCGTCGGCGAGGTCCTCGACACGCACTGGGTCGACATCGACGAGCCGGATCCGTCCGACGCCGAGGACAACCCGGGCGCGGTGTACTCGCAGGGCCGGGCCAAGGGCGGCTGCCGGTTCCTCGGCCTCGAAGGCTCGGCCTGGGCCGACGGCGGTGTCACGTTCGTCGCGAGCGAGGCCGGCGACGGGGAGAACGGCCAGGTCTGGCGGTACGTGCCGGCCGGTCACGACACCGGGAGACTCCAGCTGCTGTTCGAGTCGCCGAACCCGCGCACGCTCAATCAGCCGGACACCGTCGCGGTCGCCCCGAACGGCCTGCTCCTGCTCGCCGAGGACGGTGACGGCGAGGACGAGGCCGGCGGCGACAACTGGCTGCGCGTGCTCACCCGCTCCGGCACGATCGCCAACCTGGCGAAGGTGATCGAGCCGCTGGACCTGCACTACTGGAACCCGGAGGACTTCCCGGAGCCGGGCCCGACCGGTGCGAGCGAGCTGTCCGGCGCCGCCTTCACCGCGGACGGCCGGCACCTGTTCATCAACCTGCAGTACCCGGGCGTGACCTGCGTGATCACCGGCCCGTGGCACGTCCTCTGAGGAAGTGAATCGCG
>KL571329.1:5480-5733 GCA_000715855.1 Actinoplanes liguriensis | reverse complement strand
CGGATAGCCGCCGGTCGTCGGATGGTCGGCCAGGAAGATCAGCGGCTGGCCGTTCGCCGGGACCTGGATCGCCCCGATCACCAGTCCCTCGCTGGGCAGCTCGCCGGGGATCGCGCGGTCCAGCGCCGGCCCGGTCAGCCGCGCGCCCACCCGGTCGGTCTCGTGCGACACGCGGTAGACCGCCGTGAACAGCGTCTCCAGCGCCTCCGCGGTGAACCAGTCGTCACGCGGGCCGGGCCCTGTCTCTTATACA
>KL571329.1:3163-5271 GCA_000715855.1 Actinoplanes liguriensis | reverse complement strand
TGTGTATAAGAGACAGGCACCGGCCCGATCGGCAGCACGTCGCCGTCGCGCACCTGGTCCGGCCCGAGCCCGGAGAGCGTGTCGGTGGCCCGGCTGCCCAGCACCGGCGGCACCGCGATCCCGCCGCCGACGGCCAGATAGACGCGCAACCCCGCCCGCACTTGTCCGATGGTGATCAGAGCACCGGCCGGCACCGCGATCGGCAGCCCGGGGTCCGCGGGCCGATCGCCGACCGTCACCGCGCAGGGCGCGCCGGTCACCGCCAGGGTGATCGCGCGGGTGGCCCGCAGCCGGGCCCCGCCGAGCAGGATCTCCAGCCCGGCGGCGTCCACCGGGTTCCCCGCCAGGCGATTCGCCAGCCGCAGCGCGCCCGCGTCGGCCGCCCCCGAGCGTGGCACGCCGAGATGGGCGAACCCGGGCCGCCCGAGGTCCTGCACCGTGGTCCGCACGCCGGCGCGCACCACCTCGAGGCCCGCGCTCATGCCGCCTCGACGAATCGCACGGTCACACCCGGTGCGAGCAGCGCGGGCGGGTCATTTTCCAGATCGAAGAGCATTGCCTCGGTACGGCCGATGCACTGCCACCCGCCCGGGGACGCGCTCGGATACACCCCGCTGTACGGCCCCGCGAGCGCGACGGTCCCGGCCGGCACCCGGGTCCGCGGCGACGGCCGGCGCGCCACGTGGTGCTGCGCGTCGAGGCCGGTCAGGTACGCGAACCCGGGTGCGAACCCGCAGAACGCCACCCGGAACTCGGTTCCCGTGTGGATCGCCACGACGCCGGCCCGATCGGTGCGCCACATCCTCGCGACGTCGTCGAGGTCCTCACCGTCGTACGTCGTCGGGATCGTGATCGTCGGGAGCGACCCGGCGGCGGGCGACGGAGCGTGAACGCCGCCCGCCTCCATCAGTGTCCGGATCCGATCAGGATCGGTGACGCCGTCGACCAGCACCGTGCGCGCCGCGGGAACGATCTCCGACGCGGTCAGCACGCCTTCCGTCCGAGCCGCGACGAGCAGGTCGTAGGCGGCGGAGACGGCGGCCTCGTCGTCCCATTCGAGGAGGACGGCCGAGGGCCCGGCCCGGCGTGCGCGCATGGTTGCTCACTTTCCGCAGAGATACACGTTCTTCACATTGAAGTATTGCCGGATTGTTGAACGATTCCTAGAGTGTGGCATACGGCACCACCGCAGCCCACGACCACCCCACGTAGGAGCTCGCCATGCTTGCCAGTCGCCGCGTCATCCTCGCCAGCCTCGTCGGCACCTCACTCGAGTGGTACGACTTCTTCCTCTACGCCTCCGCCGCCGCGCTCGTCTTCGGTAAACTTTTCTTTCCCAGCTTCGAGCCGCTGACCGCGACGTTGCTGGCCTTCGCCACGTACGCGGTGGGTTTCGTCGCCCGGCCGGTCGGTGGCATCCTCTTCGGGCACTTCGGCGATCGCAACGGCCGCAAGGGCGTCCTCGTCGCCACGCTGCTGCTGATGGGTGGTGCCACGTTCCTCATCGGACTGCTGCCGACCCACTCGACGATCGGCGCCGCAGCCCCGATTCTGCTGGTCACACTGCGTTTTCTTCAGGGACTCGGCCTGGGCGGCGAGTGGGGCGGCGCGGTCGTGATGTCGCTCGAGCACGGCGACCCGCAGCGGCGCGGCCTGTCCGCCTCCTGGCCGCAGGTCGGCGTGCCGGCCGGGAACCTGCTCGCCTCCGGCGTCCTGTGGGTGCTTTCCGCCACCCTTTCGGAGAGTTCCTTTCTCGGCTGGGGGTGGCGCATCCCGTTCCTTCTATCTGGCGTGCTTGTGCTGGTGGGCCTATGGATCCGGATCGCGGTCACGGAGTCGCCGGCGTTTGCGGAGCTCGCTGCGAAGGGCGGCAAGGCCCGGCTCCCGCTGATCGAGGTGCTGCGCCGCCACCCGCGCGGGTTGCTCGTCGCGATGGCCGCACGGATCGGCACCGACGTCGCTTTCTACACCTTTTCGCTGTACGTCCTGACGTACGTGACCGGCACCGTCGGACTGCCCCGGACGGTCGCGCTGACCGGCGTGCTCGTCGCGTCGGGCCTGCAACTCGCGTTGATCCCGCTGTTCGGCGGCCTGTCCGATCGGGTCGG
>KL571329.1:1762-2939 GCA_000715855.1 Actinoplanes liguriensis | reverse complement strand
GTCCGATCGGGTCGGCCGCCGGCCCGTCTACGCGGCCGGGGCGATCGCCGCGGCCGCCTGGGGGTTCGCCTTCTTCCCACTGCTGGACACCGGTAACACCCTGGTCATCGTGCTCACCGTGGTGGTGGCACTGGCCGCCCACGCCGCGATGTACGGACCGCAGGCCGCCTTCGTGGCGGAGCTTTTCTCCACCCGGCTGCGCTACTCGGGAGCGTCGATGGGTTACCAGATCGCCGGGATCCTGGGCGGGGCGCTGGCGCCGATCATCGCGATCAAGCTGGTGGCGTCGACCGGCAGCGCCCTGGCGGTCTCCGTCTACGTGGCGGCGGCGCTGGCGTTGACACTGGTGGCGCTGGCTTTCGCGCCGGAGACGTCCCGATTCCCCGCGGTGGACGCGGACGACACCACGCTGCCGCCCGCGAAGCCCGCGCTCGCCGCCTGAGCTGGCGAGCGAAAGTCGTCACCGGCTGTCACCCGGCCGGTGGCGCCTTTCGCTCGACGGTGACGACGGCGCCGCTCTCCATCGCCACCCAGACGTGGGCCGGAGAGACCCAGAGCCCGTGCGGCTCCCGCCCGGGCAGCGGGTGGAGGGTGATCTCGCCGGAAGCGGTCACCCGCGCCAGCTCGGTCGAGCCCCACAGGGTCGCCCAGCAGCCACCGTCCGGATCCGGGGCCACGGCGTGTGGCCGGCAGGCCGGGTCGGGGAACGGGAACTCGTCGAGCGCACCCGTCGGTGAGACCCGGCCGACGCAGCCGCGCGCGATGTCGGCGTACCAGATGCCGTCGGCCCCGGCGGTGACCCCGACCGGGGCACTGCCGGCGGAAAGTTTTACCAGCCCGACGTCGTCGTCGCGGACGCGGGCGAGCGACGCGGCGCCGTTGAGCGCGGCCCATGCCGTACCGTGGGCATCGACCGTTATCATTGCCGGCCGTGAGTCGGGAATCGGCAGTTCCGTCGTCGTGATGGACCTTCCGTCGGTCACGCGGCCGATCCGGTTGGTGCCGGCGGCGGTGAACCAGACGTCGCCGGCCGGGGCGACCGCGATGCCGTAGGGCGCCGAGCCCGGCCCGGCCTCGATCGTGGTGTGGCTGCCGTCCGGGTCGCGGCGGCCGATCCGGTCGTCGGCCCGGGTGTACCAGATCGCGCCGTCCGCGGCCTGTCTCTTATACACATCTC
>KL571329.1:0-1614 GCA_000715855.1 Actinoplanes liguriensis | reverse complement strand
ACCTCGATGACCGGCGAGACGCGGGCGAGCCCGGCGGGGCTCAGCAGCGTCGTCCAGACGGCGCCGGACGCGTCGCCGGCCACCGCGTACGGCGTCCAGCCCGCAGGAAGGATCGGCACGGGGTCTCCTCTCGCTAACACGACAGTTGTAGCATTAACTCGTGGACGACGATACGCAACTCCCGGGCGCCGTGCGACCCGGCGGCCGGACCGCGCGCACCCGGCAGCGGGTCCTGGACGCGGTCGCCGCGCTACTGCTCGACGAGGGGTACGACGCGCTCACCATCGACGCCGTCGCCGCCCGCTCCGGGATCCACCGGGCGACCGTCTACCGGCGCTGGCGGGACACCGGCGGCCTGCTCGCCGACACCGTCGACGCCGCCCGTGAACAGGACTGGGAGCCGCCGGACACCGGCTCGCTGACCGGTGACCTCATCGAGATCAACCACCAGGTGGTGGCCGCGCTGACCATCCACCCGTCGATCGCCCAGGCCCTCATCGCCGCGTCGTTCCGGTCGCCGGCGGCCGCGCGCGCCCTGCGGACGTTCTGGGAGGACCGTTACGAGCGGGCCGCCGTCGTCGTCACCCGCGCGGGCGTCACGACCGGTGCTCGCGAGGTGATCGTCGCCGCGTGCTCGCCGGTCTTCTACGAGCTGGCGCTGATGCGGAACCCGGCGCCCGGAGGTCTCGCCGAGCGGTATGCGCGGATGGCCGCCGCGGCCGTGGCCGACCGGCTCCCGGCAGTTTCGCCCGACAAAAGGCGGTGACGGGCGCAACGGGACTGATCTGCCACCGGCCCCCACCCCGGGTCGGCGAGCAGACGAAACACCGCGCGGAGGCCGCGGCCGGAAGAGTGCCGGGCGCACAGGAGACCGTTCGGCGCCGCGGAACTCCTAGAATCGGCGGGTGAATGAGGACCTGGTCTCCGAGGAGCAGTTGGCCGAGCAACTGGACTACTACTCCCGGCGCGCGCCGGAGTACGACGACTGGTGGCTGCGCCGCGGCGCCTTCGACAAGGGCGAGACCGAGAACGCCGCCTGGTTCGCCGAGGCAGGGCTCGCGCTGAGCGCGCTGCAGACCACGGACCTCGGATCCGAAGTGCTGGAACTCGCCCCCGGGACCGGCACGTGGAGTGTCCACCTCGCACCCCGGGCGGCCCGGCTGACGCTGGTCGACGGCTCGGCGGAGATGCTCGCGCACAACCCGGTGGCCGGTCTGCCGCACGTCCGGACCGAGATCGCCGACCTGTTCACGTGGGACACCGGCAGCCGGTACGACAGTGTGGTCTTCACGTTCTGGGTCTCGCACGTGCCGCGGGACCCGGAGGGAAGGTTTTCTTCGTCGACGACTCGCCCGCCTCGGTGGCCGAGCCACACGTCGCCTCGGCGGCCGGGCAGATGATGGTGCGCCGCCTGAGCAACGGCGAGGGCGCCACCATCGTCAAGAACTTTTACACCGCCGGCGAGCTCATAGACGCTGCGGGCCGGGCCGGCATCGACGTCGAGATCGGCGACACCGGTCGTTTCTTCCAGTTCGGCCTCGGCGAAAAGCGCTGACAGCCCGGACTCGGCGAAAATTTCAGGGCTGGGCTGGGCTGGGCTGGGCTGGGCTGGGC
>KL571328.1:20608-27291 GCA_000715855.1 Actinoplanes liguriensis | reverse complement strand
GGTCCGGACCACAGCGGAGCTAGGACATGAAGATCTTGAAGTTGGTTATTCGGGGTCGAGGATTGCCAGGAGCTCGCCGGTGTCGACCTCCGCGCCGGGATGTACCGGGAGTGACGCGACCACGCCGGCCGACGGTGCGTGGACCGGGTGTTCGAGCTTCATCGCCTCCAGCGTGAGCAGCAGCTCGCCGGCACGGACGCGCTGGCCGGGCACCACGAGAACGCGGCGGACCGCCCCCGGGAGCGGGGCGATCAGCGAGCTCTCCGCGGCCTCCGGAGCGGGCAGCGGGAAGCGCGAGATCTCACGCAGTGTGACCGATCCTTCGGGGCTGTCCACGTAGGAGACGTCCCCGACGCGGTGCACCAGGACCGCCAGGCGGATGCCCTGGACGTTCAGGACCACCCGGTCACGGCTCGCCGAGACGACCACGATCGGCGGGTGCTCGTCGACCGGCGCCTGACCGAGCCCGGCCAGGTCCAGCTCCTCGGGGTCGACCGGGCGGACCCACCAGCCGGCCAGCTCGCCGTGCCGATTCATCCGGTAGCCGACCTCGACCGGGCCGGTCGGGCCGTCGTAGACCGCGGTCTGCGAGCCGGACGGGACGTTCCGCCAGCCGGACGGCAGGGTGCCCAGCACCGGGGCGCTGGCACGGCGGTCGGCGGCCCCGGCCAGCGCGGACGCCAGGCAGGAGAGCCGGACCGCGTCGACCGAGGAGAGCAGCGGCGCGAACACCTCAGGGTGCCGGTCCAGGAAGCCGGTGTCGATGTCGCCGGAGCGGAACGAGTGGTGCCGCAGCGTGCGGACCAGCAGGTCGCGGTTGGTCACCACGCCGTGCAGCTGGGCCCGGGCGAGTGCGGACGCCAGCATCCGGGCCGCTTCCTGCCGGGACGGCGCCCAGGCGACGAGCTTGGCGAGCATCGGGTCGTGGTGCGGGCCGGTGACCGAGCCGTCCGCGACGCCGGAGTCCAGGCGCAGGCCGGGCTGCGGAAGCGGGCGGAACGCGCCGGCCACGTCGGGCACCGCGAACCGGTGCAGTGTGCCGGCCGACGGCAGCCACGCGTACGCCGGATCCTCCGCGCAGATCCGCACCTCGATGGCGTGCCCGCGGATCGGCGGCGGCCCGGGCATCGGCAGGCTGCCGCCCTCGGCGATCAGCAGCTGGAGCCGGACCAGGTCGTATCCGGAGGTGCACTCGGTGACCGCGTGATCGGTCTGCAGGGTCGGGGTGAGCTCCAGGAACCAGAAGTCGCCGTCCGCGTCGAGCAGGAACTCGACCGCCCCGGCGCCGACGAAGCCGAGCGCCCGGACCGCGACGATCGCCGCACGGCACAGGTCCTCGCGCAGCGCCGTGTCGACCGCGGGTGACGGGGTCTCCTCGACGATCTTCTGGTAGCGGCGCTGCACCGAGCATTCGCGCTCGCCGAACGGCACGACCGCGCCCATCGCGTCGGCCAGGATCGGCACTTCGATGTGGCGGACGTTGGCGACGTACGGCTCGCAGAACACGTCACCGTCCACCTCGCGCCGGGCCGACGCGACCGCCTCGGCCAGCGTCGACGCGTCCCGGACCACCCGCATGCCGGCGCCCCCGATGCCGGCGTCCGGTTTGATCAGCACCGGGAAGCCCGGCACCGTCGCCGGGTCGGTGAAGGTCGGCAGCACCGGCACCTTCGCCTCGGCGACCAGCTTCTTCGTCTCGGACTTGCGGTGCAGCGTGCGCAGCGTCGCGGCCGGCGGCCCGACCCAGATCATCCCGGCGTCGGTGACCGCGGCGGCGAACTCCGGGTCCTCGGCCAGCGCCCCGTTGCCCGGGTGCACGGCGTTCGCCCCGGCCCGTTTGGCGGCCGCGATCAGCGCGTGCTGCTCCAGGTACGTCGTGGCCCGGGTGCTGCCCTCCAGGTGGACGGCGTAGTCGGCCTCGTTGACGTGCGGGGCGTCGGTGTCGACGTCCGAGTAGACGGCGACCGTCTCGATGCCGACCAGACGGCAGGTGGCGAACACCCGGCGGGCGATCTCACCACGGTCGGCCACCAAGAGTCGTCGGATCACTGGTCTACCTTTCAAGGTCGGAACACGCCGACGTGTTCGGCACCCGCCACGGCGGCGCTGTGCACTGCGGAGAGGCAGAGGCCGAGGACAGTACGGGTGTCGCGGGGGTCGATGACGCCGTCGTCGGCCGCGGCGGGCTCCGCCGGGGGACGCGGCCAACTGAACTGGAATCGGGGCTGGTCGGCGCGGTCCGTCTGCGGGGCGGGCTGCGGTCCGATGGTGAGGACCAGGTGCGGCACGGTCGACTTGGCGACCGCGTGGACCAGGGGGGCGTCGTGGCGTACGTCGGCCTCGTCGCTCTTCTTGATCTCTCCGGGGTGTCGCAGGAACAGGACCGGGGTGGCCGTCGCGTTGGCCAGTTGCAGGAAGTGGACGGCCTTCTGGGACTCCGCCGGGGAGAGCCAGATGCCGGGGCTGGCCAGCACCCCGATCGGGTACCCGTGCAGTTCCCCCCAGCCGGCCACGAGCACGCTGCCCTGGCCGGGTTTGAACTCGTCGAAGTCGGAGTCGTCCAGGATCCGCGCCAGCACCTCGCGTGCCTCGAACCCGGACGATTCCGTGGCGGCCAGGCTCAGCAGCGCCTCGGCGTCGTAGCGGGGCTCGCACGGCCGGTCGGTGCGGGGCGGCGGGCCCTGTTTGCGCCAGTTGAAGCGGCGTACGCATTGGCGGGCCAGCCGCAGCCCGTCCCGCTCGTCCTCGGCCAGCTGGTCGGCGGGCCCGGGTGGCCCGGCCGGCACCACCGGGGTGGCCCGCACCTCGACCCCGGTCCGTTGCGGGTGGATTGTCAGCACCTTCGCGTGACCGCGCACCACGATCGTGTAGTCGGAGAGCGCCGGGAGGTACGCCGCGTCCCCGCTCGTGGTCCCGAAGACCACGCAGACGGTCGGCACCCGGTCGGCGGTCAGCCGGCTCAGCTCCCGCGCGATGCTCCCGGCCGGCGCCGCCTCACCGGACGACTCCACCAGGTTGACCAGCGGTAACCGGTTCTCCGAGGCGATCCGGGCGGCACGGCGGATCTTCTCCGCGGTGTACGGATTGACCGCGCCCCCGGCCACCGTCGGATCGTTCGCGATCACCACGCACTCGACGCCCTCGACCGCGCCGATGCCGGTGACCACGCTCGCGCCGACCGGGAACTCGGAGCCCCGCGCCGCCACCGGGGACAACTCGAGGAACGGGCTGTCCTGGTCGAGCAGCATCTCGATGCGCTCCCGGGGCAGCAGTTTTCCGCGCGCGTGGTGCCGGGTCACCCACTTCTCGCCGCCACCGGCGCGCGCCTCGTCGAGGGCGCCCTCCAGCGCGGCGAGCCACTGCATGGTGGTGCTGCGACCCTCCAGGTATGCGGGGTCGCGCGGGTCCAGCGTGGTGTCGAGCACGGTCACGTCGACACCCCGATGCGCGCTACGCGCCTACCTGCGTTCAATGCCGCGCCCTTCCCTGTCACGCCGGTGCCTCTCGGCCACCTCCGTAACGAGCGGCTGTGCGGGCGCGACACGGATCACGGGTTCGGGGCCCGGTCACCGAGAAGGGTGAACCTTTTTCAAGATGGCCGGGCTGCCACCAGCTTGAAAAAGGTTCATTGGATCAAGCACGTCTAAGGGGCTGTCCGTGTGGACAGCCCCTTGGATTGCGTGGGTCAGACCCGAGCGCGCCGAGCGAGGCGCTCGGGATCGAGAATGATGACGCTCTTGCCGTCGAGCCGCAGCCACGCGCGGGAGGCGAAGTCGGCCAGGGCCTTGTTCACCGTCTCGCGGGACGCGCCGACGAGCTGGGCCAGCTCCTCCTGGGTCAGGTCGTGCGTGACACGCAGCACACCACCGTCCCGGGTGCCGAATCGACCGGCCATCTGCAGCAGGTTCTTCGCCACCCGGCCGGGCACGTCCGTGAAGATCAGGTCGGCGAGCGCGTCGTTGGTACGCCGCAGGCGGCGAGCCAGCACACGCAGCAACTGCTCCGCGATCTCCGGGCGGTTGTTCAGCCACGGGCGCAGCGACGACTTCTTCAGCCGGGCGAGCCGGCTGTCAGTCACCGCGGTCGCCGTGGCCGTGCGCGGCCCCGGGTCGAAGAGGGAGAGCTCCCCGAGCATGTCGGACGGTCCCATGATGGAGACGAGGTTCTGCCGCCCGTCCGCCGCTCGGCGACCGAGCTTGATCTTCCCGGACAGAACGATATACAGGCTGTCGCCGGCCTCGCCCTCGTTGAAGACCACGTCGCCCTTGCGGACTTCGATCGTGTCCATCTCCTTGGCGAGCGCCTCTGCGGCTTCCGGGTCAACGCCCTGGAAGATTCCGCTGCGCGCCAGTACCTCATCCATCGCCGCACCTCCGAAACGCGCAACGTCTGCGCTCGATCAGTCTAGGCGCACGCGGGCGGGAAACGGGCGGCCACCCCTTGATCCAGATACTGGACGGTAACCAGATTTGCCGAGACCGGTAGTGATAATTCGACGGTTCCGGCATATCGGGACGGCACTTTCGTCGGTCGCTCCTGCTTGCGAGCCGACGGTATCGTCCCGGTCGATGAATTCGGAACCCCGGTCCCCCCGCAAAAGCGCCTCTGGGCGTTATGCCCTATATATCACGCTGGTCGGCGTGGTGGTCGCCGGCGCTGCCGTGGGCGGGGTCATCGTGGTCAAGGAGGGGGACGAGGCCGACGCGAGTTGGCATTCCACACCCGCGACGAGCACCGCCGCCGCGGCCGTTCCCGGAAAGACCGCGGCGGTTCGGGAAGAGTCGGCAACAGTCGAATCCCTGACATTTTCCGCGACCGGCGACATCATGATGTCGAGTGCGCCGAACGGGCTTCCGTCGAAGAACGGCGACGGATTCTTCGACGGGGTTCGCAAGGATCTCGCGTCCGATCTCGTGATGGGCAACCTCGAACAGCCGCTGACCGAGGACACCGGGGCCTCCAAGTGCGGCTCGCCGGCCCGATCCGGCTGCTTCGCGTTCCGGTCCCCGCCGTCCTACGCGGGGCACCTCAAGGACGGTGGCTTCCAGCTGATGAACCTGGCGAACAACCACGCCAAGGACTTCGGCACGACCGGCAACCGCAACACGATCAAGGCTCTCGAGGGCGCCGGGCTGAAGTACACCGGCCCGGAGGACCGGATCACCACGGTCGAGGTCAAGGGCGTCAAGGTCGCGGTGATCGGGTTCGCGCCGTACTCGGGCTCCAACAACCTGAACGACCTGGCGCACGCCCGCACGATCGTCCAGCGCGCCAAGCAGGAGGCGGACCTGGTCGTGGTGCAGGCCCACATGGGCGCCGAGGGCTCGGGCATGAACCACGTGAAGCCGGGCGCCGAGAACTACCTCGGGGAGAACCGCGGCGACCCGGTCAAGTTCACCCACGCCGTCATCGACGCGGGCGCCGACCTGGTCATCGGCCACGGCCCGCACGTGCTCCGGGGCATGGAGTTCTATCGGGGCAAGCTGATCGCGTACAGCCTGGGGAACTTCGCCGGCGGCGGGCACACGCTGTCGAAGGACGGCATCCTCAAGTACGGCGGGATCCTGCGCGTCACGCTGAACAGGGACGGCTCGTACGCCGGTGGGAAATTCGTCTCCACCTATCTCAACACGTCCGGTCTGCCGACCCGGGACTCCACCGGCGAACACGGCCGCAAGCTGGTCACCGAGCTGGCGAAGGCGGACTTCCCGGCCACCGGAGCGAAGATCGGCAACGACGGGACGATCAAGCCGCCCGCGTGAGCGGAAGGGCTGGGCGCGCCGACGTACTCTTTACCGGTGACTCGTCCCCGCACCGCGCCCGCCGACTCCGGGCCCGCCGTGCTGGAGCGGTCGATGAAGCGCTTCGCGGGGGAGACGCCGATCGGGCGGAAGCGACGGGCCAGGAAGATGGCCCGGGTGCTCGCCGACACCCATCCGGACGCGCACTGCGAGCTCGACTTCACCACGCCTCTCGAACTGGCCGTGGCGACCATCCTCTCCGCACAGACCACCGACGTCCGGGTCAACCAGGTGACGCCGGTCCTCTTCCGGAAATATCGGTCGGCCGAGGACTACGCGACCGCCGACCGCGCCGAGATGGAGGCGATCCTCCGGCCCACCGGGTTCTTCCGCGCCAAGACCAACTCGTTGATAAACCTCGGTCAAACCCTGATTTCCTCGTACGGTGGTGAGCTGCCCCGCCGGCTCGACGCGCTCGTCAAGCTGCCGGGGATCGGGCGCAAGACGGCGAACGTGATCCTCGGTAACGCGTTCGACGTGCCCGGGATCACCGTCGACACGCACTTCCGGCGGCTCACCAACCGGTTCGGATGGGTGGCCGAAGAGGACCCCGTCAAGATCGAGTTCCTGGTCGCCGACCTGATCGAGAAGCGCGACTGGACGATGCTCTCGCACCGGGTGATCTTCCACGGCCGGCGCGTGTGCCACGCACGGAAGCCGGCCTGTGGGGCGTGCACGCTTGCCGCGTCCTGTCCCTCGTACGGGACCGGGCCGACCGAGGCGGAGCCCGCGGCGAAGCTGCTCAAGGGTCCCCGGGCCCGTGACCTGGCCGTGGCCGCCGGGGTCGACCCGGATCTGGTGCCGGCCTCGGCGGTCCTCGCGCCGGAGGAGCCGTGAGGGTGCTCCTGCCGCTCGTCGCGGGGCTGTTGCTGCTTGCCGGCT
>KL571328.1:17308-20400 GCA_000715855.1 Actinoplanes liguriensis | reverse complement strand
GCTGTTGCTGCTTGCCGGCTGCAATGCGGCCGTCCAGTCGAGTGAGGCGGAGACGCCGTCCCCGTTCGCCGCGTGCGCGGCCGCTTCCTCCGCCGGCGTCCCCTCCGCCAGCGCTGGCTCCTCCACCGGGACCGCTGCCTCCGCTGGGACCGCTTCCTCCGCCGGGACCGCTGCCTCCGCCGGGACCGATTTGCCGGACATTTCGGTCGGGTGCTTTGCCGGGGGCGATCCGGTGAGTCTGCGGGCGCTCCGGGGGCCTGCGGTGATCAACGTCTGGGCGTCCTCCTGCGGGCCGTGCCGCGAGGAGCTCCCGCTGATCCAGAGACTCGCCGACACCACCACCGGGAAACTGACCGTGCTCGGGCTGGACACCGGCGACAGCCGGACGGCGGCGGCCTCGTTCGGATCCGATCACGGGGTCACCATGCCGACGCTGTACGACCCGGACCGCTCGGCGATCACCAAGCTCAAGGTGGTCAACCTGCCCACCACGATCTTCATCGACGCGTCCGGCAAGTCCTACCTGCACCGCTACGCGATGGACGCCAAGGATCTGACCGGGCTCCTGCGGGAACACACCGGGCTGTCGGTGACGCTGTGACGGGCCGGATGGCGGGCTCACGGCGTACCGCGGAAATAGTTTTCGGGTTGTGGCCGGCGAGGTGGGGCGCATGAGCCAGGGCGTGGTGCTGGATCGGCCCGATGATCTTCCGGGTTGGTTCGAGCCGCTGCTCACCCGCGTCGCCGCGTGCCGCACCGAGGATTTCAGCGTGCTGCGCAAACCGTCCGGCACGAACGGGCGGTCCAGTGCGGTGCTCGTGCTACTCGGCGAGGGCGACACCGGTCCTGATCTGCTGATCCTTCAACGCGCCGCGACCATGCGCAACCACGCCGGCCAGCCCGCCTTCCCCGGCGGCGCCACCGACCCGGAGGATGCCGACGCGGTCGCCACCGCGCTGCGCGAGGCGAACGAGGAGGTCGGCCTCGACCCGTCCAGCGCGCAGCCGCTCGCACTGCTGCCCGAGCTGTGGATCCCGGTCAGCCGGTTCACCGTCAACCCCGTCCTGGCCTGGTGGCGGCGGCCGCATCCGGTCCGTCCGAGACAGGTCACCGAGGTCGCCCACGTGGCCAGGTTGCCGATCAATGAACTCGCCGACCCCGAGAACCGTATCCGGGTGCGACACCCGAGCGGCTGGATCGGACCGGCCTTCCAGGTCCGCGGACTGCTCGTCTGGGGTTTCACGGCGGGGGTGATCTCGGTTCTGCTCGACATGGCAGGCTGGGCGCGACCCTGGGAGCCGGGTCGCCTCGTCGAACTGCCCGATGCCGAGGCCCCGGTGCCGGCGGCGCGCGGCGGCGCCCCCGACGAGGTGGTGCCGTGACGTGCGTCTGACTTCTATGTTGAGTGAGTGCCCGTGGTCGATGTCATCCTGATCGTGCTGATGCTGCTGTTCGCGATCAGCGGCTACCGCCAGGGATTCGTGATCGGGGCGTTGTCCCTCGGCGGGTTCTTCAGCGGTGTCCTGATCGGGCTTCAGCTCGGCCCTCTGCTGGCCAAGCAGTTCGCCGACGGCACGGTCCGCATGATCGTCGCCCTGGCCGTGATCCTCGCGCTGGCCGTGCTCGGCCAGACCCTGGCAGGCTGGCTCGGCACCAGCCTGCGCAAAGCGATCTTCAACCGGCCGCTGCAGCATCTCGACGACGCCGGCGGCGCGCTCGTGTCGGTGGTCGCGGTCCTGCTGGCCGCCTGGCTGGTCGCGGTGCCGATGGGCTCCACCCCGTTCCCGGGGATCAACAAGGCGGTCCGGAGCAGCGCGATCCTCGGCGGCATCAACGGGCTGATGCCGGAGCAGGCGCAGGCCCTCTCCTCGGCGCTCCGCGAGACCCTGGACACCAACGGCTTCCCGGACGTGTTCGGCGGGCTCGCCCGCACACAGGCCAAGGAGGTCGCCGAGCCCGATCCCGCCCTGCGGAACTCGAAGATCGTGCAAACCTCGAAGCAGTCCGTCCTGAAGGTGCTCGGCGCCGCGCCGAGCTGCTCCCGGCGGATCGAGGGGACCGGCTTCGTCTACGCGGACGAGCGGGTCATGACGAACGCGCACGTGGTCGCCGGCACTCGGGACGTGGTCGTCGAGACCACCCGCGGGCAGCTCGAGGGCACCGTGGTGGTCTACGACCCGAAACGCGACCTCGCGGTGATCCGGGTGCCCGGGCTGAAGGCGCCGGTCATGCCGTTCGTCGCGAAGAAGGCGGCGTCCGGGGCCAGCGCGATCGTGCTGGGCTATCCGCAGGACGGGCCGTACAACGCCCAGTCCGCCCGGGTCCGCGACGTCGGCGACATCACCGGGCCGGACATCTACGAGTCGGGCGATGTCACCCGCGAGATCTACACGATCAAGTCCCTGGTCCGCAGCGGCAACTCGGGCGGCCCGCTGATCTCCCCCAACGGCCAGGTCCTCGGCGTGATCTTCGCCGCCGCGGCCGACGACAAGAACGTGGGCTTCGCCCTCACCGCAGCCGAAGCGGCGCCGATCGCGAAGCTGGGGCTGGAGAGCACCCGCGCGGTCAAGACCGGCGAGTGCGCCTGACCGTTCCCGCCCACCCCTGCCCTCCTGCCCGCCGGCTGACCGTTCCTGCCCACCGTCGCCTTTTGCCCGCGGCTCAGACCGGGCGGCCTCCGCTTCGGGTCCTCTCCTGCCGCCTCTAGCTGCCGGCGTCGATTGCGGTTCCTTCAGCGGTACGCGGTCAGCCCCGCCCCACCCCCGAACCGCCCCGCCGAGCCCCACCCCACCAAGCCTCGCCGCAGAGAGTCGCCCACCAAGCCCCGCCGCGCCGGGCCCGCTGGGAAGCCGAGCCGCGGGCTGGCGCTCAGGGTTGTCTCGCGGCGCTGAGCTGTGGGCGTCCGGGCTGGTGCTGGCGGTTGACCGCGGGTCAGCCGGCGGTACTCGCGAAGCGGCGAATGGTGACGGCCCCCGCCAGCGCCGAGATCACGAACAGCGCGATCGCAAGGAAGCGCCCCCGATGCGACCCACCGGCCGCGGTCGCCCCCGGAGCCGCCCAGCCACCGCTGTCTCTTATACGCATCTCTGAGC
>KL571328.1:13961-17127 GCA_000715855.1 Actinoplanes liguriensis | reverse complement strand
CTGTCCGGTGTCGTCGCTCGGGGCCGACTGTGCCTCACCGGAGGCCGGCGCGCTGCCGAACCGGGCCACCCCCACCGGCGGGGTGTTGTCCAGCGGGTTGCTCACCGCTTCCGGCACCGTGGCGGTCAGTGCGCCGGTCGGGTCGAGCAGGCCGAAGCCGAAGACGTCGTCGCGCCCAGGTGCGCCCCGGTCCTTCGCCGTGTGGATGATCCTGTTGATCACGTCACTCGCTGACATGTCCGGCCAGCGGGAGCGGATGAGCGCCGCCGTCCCGGCCACCATCGGAGCGGCGAAGCTGGTGCCCTGCACCCGCCAGTACCCACCCGGCTTCGCGCCGACCAGATCCGTGGCAGGCGCCGTGATCACGGTTTCCTTGCCGGTGATCGAGCCGGACCACAGGTCGGTCCCGTTGCGCTCCATGCCGGCGACCGCGAGCACGCCGGGCTCGCGAGCCGGGTACCAGACGCCGCGATTGCTCGACGCCGTCGCGCTCACGTTGCCGGTGCAGGCGACGACCACCACGTCCTTGGCGAACGCGTAGTCCAGCGCCGCGGCCAGCGCGGGACTGTTCGCACTGCCGCCGAGCGACATGTTGACCACCCGGGCGCCGTGGTCGACGGCCCAGCGCAGGCCTTTGGCCACGATCAGCGCGTCGTCGTAGCGGTTGTCCTCGTCCAGCACCCGGACCGGCAGAATCTTCGCTTTCGGGGCGATGCCCACGACGCCGGTGCTGTCGTCGTTGCGGCCGGCGATGATCCCGGAGACCGTGGTGCCGTGGCCGACCGGGTCGGTGTCGCCGTCGTCGGGGTCTTTGGGGTTCACCAGGTCCAGCCCGGGCAGGACCTGACCCTCCAGGTCGGGGTGGTGCGCGTCGACCCCGGAGTCGATCACGGCGACCGTGATGCCGGTGCCGTCCGCGTAGGTCCACGCGTCGGCCAGGTCGAGCGTCTGCAGTTGCCACTCGTCGGCCCGGACCGTGTCGATCGCGGCGCCCGGGTCGTCCAGCGGCTTGCTGAACGTGGTCCCCTCGGTGACCTCGTCGGCCGCACCCGGCTCGGCAAGCGGAATCCCGCCCAAGGAGAACGAACCCGGCTTAGCCCGCGGAAGCCCGATCGAGGAGTGCGAACCCGGCTTAGCCCGCGGAAGCCCGACCGAGGAGAGCGAACCCGGCTTAGCCTGCGGAAGGCCGCCCGAGGAGAGCGAACCCGGCCCGGCCAACGGAAGGCCGCCCAAGGAGAAGGAGGCCGGCACGGCAGGAACGAACGCGGGAGGGACGGGCGAGGTGGCGAAAGCGGGCACAGCAGCCGGAGCCAACGCGAAGAATCCAGCCAGGGCCGCCACTCCGAGTCGGCGTCCGCTCACCAACGGACACCGCCGAAGGGTGCACGACACCGTGGCCGCTGCGGCCGGAAGGTTGCGCTCACTCTGGTCACGGGTCGGCGTCGCCATTCTCATGATGGTCAGTCGATGGGGGGAGATTACTCCGAAAGCGTTGCGCATCGCTGCGGTCCGAGGTCCCTAATCGCACTGGGAGTCTGTCCCTGGCCCGGATTCCGGAAGAGCCAGCTGAATCAGGCGAATCCCCTCACGTCGGGTGACCAGGCGGCCACGCCCAGGCGGCATCCGTTCGGGTCGGACGGTGCCGATCAGAGCGCCCTCCTCGGGTGCCCCGGACATCACCAGACCGGGCGCCGAGAGCTCCCGCAGCCGCTGGATCACCGGCTCGTAGAGTGCCCGCGCCGCGCCACCGGCCCGCCGGGTGAGGATCAGGTGCAGCCCGATGTCCCGGGCCTGTGGCAGGTATTCGAGGAGTGGCGTCAGCGGGTTGACCGGCCCGGCGACGACCAGGTCGTAGTCGTCGACCAGCACGAACAGCTCCGGCCCGGTCCACCAGGAGCGCTCCCGCAGCTGCTTGGCGGTGACCTCGGGGCCGGGCAGGCGCTTCGCCATGTATCCCGCCACCGAGTGCATCAGGTCCAGGGTGGGCTGCGCCTGCATCCCGTACCCGATCCGGTGTTCGGTCTCCGGCAGGTCCATCAGGCTGCGCCGGTAGTCGACCAGGATGATCCGGGCCTGCTCGGGCTCGAACCGGCTGGTCACCGACGTCGCCAGCGTGCGGAGGAACGACGACTTGCCGCATTCGGCGTCGCCGAGGAGCAGGAAGTGCGGATCGGTCGCGAAGTCGATGCTCACCGGTCGCAGGTCGGCCTCGGCCAGGCCGATCGGCAGTCGCAGGCCCTCCCCGGCGTGCGCGATCTCCGGGTACGCCACCGTCGCCGGCAACAGCCGCACCCGCGGCGCGACCGTCCCGGACCAGGCCGAGGCCACCGCCTTGACCAGTGCGGCGGTGTCGCCCAGCGAGGTCACCTCGGGCCGGACCGTGAGCAGGTGCAGCCACTGCCCGTTGATCGTCGGGTGCTCGATCACGCCGCGCCCGGGCTGTCGCTCCGGCACCGCGGTGGCGGCGCGGCGGCCGACGTGCGAATCCGACGTGTCGCCGAGCCGTAGTTCCACCCGGGAGCCGAACAGGTCCCGTACGGCCGGCCGGAAGTCCATCCACCGGGATGCGCCGGCCACCAGGTGGATCCCGTACGAGAGCCCGCGTGTCGCCAGATCGGTCAGCACCGGCTCCAGCTCCTCGAAGTCGGTCCGCACCGTGGCCCAGCCGTCCACCACGAGGAACACGTCGGCGCCCGCCCGGGACCGCCGGAACTCGGTCATCGATCCCACCCCGAGCTCGGCGAACGACCGCTCGCGCTCGGCCAGCAGGGTGACCATCTCGCCGACGGTCCGGCGTACGCCCTCGGCCTCCAACCGCCCGAACACCCCACCCACGTGCGGCAGCCCGCGCAGCGAGCCGAGCGACCCGCCCCCGAAGTCCAGGCAGTACACCTGCGCCTCGGCCGGCGTGTGGGTCAGCGCGAGCCCGCAGATCAGCGAGCGCAGCGCGGTCGACTTGCCACTGAGCGTCCCGCCGACCACCGCCACGTGCCCGGCCGCCCCGCCGAGCTGCAGCCACAGCACGTCCCGCAGTTGCTCGCGCGGCTTGTCCACCAGCGCGACCGGCACCTGGAGCGCGCCGTGCAGTGCCGGGTTCGCGCAGGCCAGCCCACGATCCGCGTCGACGACCGGCGGCCCGAGCAGATCGTCGAGCGCTGCCGAGGAG
>KL571328.1:13006-13663 GCA_000715855.1 Actinoplanes liguriensis | reverse complement strand
CAGCCACACCTGGTGGGCCGGCGGCCCCTGCCCGACCATCCGGTCGACCAGCACGCTGAGCAGGGTCGGGCCCTCCTCGATCGGCTCGGCGGCCACCGGGAGGGCCGCGGGCGTCGCCACCGTCCGGGTGGTGAACGCCATCACCCGGGTCTCGACGGCCCGGCCCGGGGCGCTGGCCCGGCGCACCCTGCCGGACACGAAGGACCCGCGGAACCGGGTCAGCGGCCCGCTGCCGAACTTCAGATACGCGTGCCCGGGCGCGCTGGGCAGATCGGCCGCGTCCGGCACGCCGAGCACGACCCGGGACTCCATGCCGTTGAAGGTCTTCAACCCGATCCGGTACGACAGGTGAGTGTCCAGCCCCCGCAGCCGGCCCTCCTCCAGCCGCTGGCTGGCCAGCAGCAGATGCACGCCCAGTGACCGCCCGACCCGGCCGATCTGCAGGAACATCTCGATGAAGTCCGGCTTGTGCAGGAGCAGCTCGGCGAACTCGTCGACGATCACGAACAGCGACGGCAGCGGAGGCAGGGCCGCGCCCGCCGCCCGGGCCCGCTCGTAGTCCGGCAGCCCGGCGAAATTCCCGGCCTTGCGGAGCAGCTCCTGCCGGCGGATCAGCTCGCCGTCGATCGCCTCCGCCATCCCTGTCTCTTATACACA
>KL571328.1:12406-12788 GCA_000715855.1 Actinoplanes liguriensis | reverse complement strand
GGTCCAGTGAGGCGAAGGTCGCCCCGCCCTTGAAGTCGATCAGCACGAAGTTCAGCGACTCGGAGGAGTGCGTGCCGGCCAGCGCCAGCACCAGCGTGCGCAACAGTTCCGACTTGCCCGACCCGGTGGCGCCGATCAGCAGGCCGTGCGGGCCCATCCCGTCCTGCGCGGACTCCTTCAGATCCAGCTCGACCGGCAGGCCCTCGGGCGTCACCCCGATCGGCACCCGTAACCGCTCCCGGCCTGATCGCGGGCGCCAGCCCTCGGCCGGGCGGAAGGTCTCCGGGTCGCCGATGCCGAGCAGGTCGGTGAACCCGGCCTGGACCGGCGCCGGTGTGCCGTCCGGGTCGCCGGCCCGGGCCAGGCGCTGTCTCTTATACAC
>KL571328.1:11561-12164 GCA_000715855.1 Actinoplanes liguriensis | reverse complement strand
ATGTGTATAAGAGACAGGTCACCGGCAGCCCGTCGGCCCGCCCGGCCTCGGTCTCGACGTCCATCGTGGCGGTGCGCAGCGCCCCGGAACGGTCCACCTCCAGCGCCAGGGTCGCCCGGTCCAGCAGTCTCGGCGGCGGGGTCTCCAGGTCCAGCACGGTCACGCCGTCCAGGCCGTCGTCGCCGGTCAGCGGCCCGGCGCCGTCCCGGACGACCACCACGTGCGGCCCGGACCGGCCCGGAGCGCCGGGCTGGAACCGCGGGCGGCCACCGAGCACGTCGCCGAGCAGCCGGTCCAGCTCGGGGCCGGAGCCGGCGACCAGCCGCAGCGGGCCGAGCGCGTCACCACGCTCCGGGTGCAGGGCGTGCGGCAGCCACTTCACCCACTCCCACTCGGCGCGCCGCTCCGGCCCGGCGCAGACCGCGACCAGCAGGTCGTCCGGCGCGTGGAAGACCGCGAGCTGGATGATCGCGGCCCGGACCAGGGCCCGGGCCGGCTCGCCGCCGCGCAGGTGGACCCGGGCGAACCCGCGCAGCGACATCGCCACCGGCAGGTCCGGCACCACCGAGTAGGCGTCCAGGAAGCGCCGCAGCGCGCCCGCCC
>KL571328.1:9922-11340 GCA_000715855.1 Actinoplanes liguriensis | reverse complement strand
CGCCGTCATCGGCTCCAGCTCGCGCAGCGGCCGGGTGGACGGCGGCATCAGCGGGGTGGCCAGGGACTGCGGCCCGAGCCCGACCCGCACCACGCCGAAGTCGGGGTCGTCGGGCCGGCGCTCCCAGAGCCGGTGGCTGGACACGGTGGACCAGAGGCGGGACGGGTCGGGATGGCGATAGAGCAGCCCGGAGCGCTGCCGCCGGACGGTTTCCCGGACCCGTCTGCGGAGGACGGCCAGGTGCCGCAGGTACTCCCGGCGGGCGGCGGCCGTCTCGGCACGGCGCGGGCCGGTGGCCGAGCCGAACGAGGTGGCCAGCATGGCCAGCGAGGACACCCCGAAAAGACCACCGATCACGTACGAATACGCGCCGCCCCGCCCCTGGCCCATCATCATCGCCATCGCGACCGTGCCGCCCAGCATCGGCAGCACCATGAGCGCCTGCTGCCAGCGCCCGGCGAGCGGGGCCGGAGTCTCCGGTGGCGGCTCGACGGACTGGTCGCCGAACGGGATCTCGGGCGCCGGCCGCCGCTCGGCCCGTTTGATCGCCACGGTGCCCACCGCACGCCGCCTCTCCGTCGCGGAACGTGCTCCGCCGATCACGGGGCATCACGACGCGCCCATGCTAGATAAAGTTCTGTCGATCGTGCAGCATCGATCTCCTCTCCTGTGGACAACCGAAGTGAGGGCCGTGTGAACACCGGTCTGGCTCGCGTGACGATCGCCGCCCCGCAACGCCGGGTGGACGTGGCGCTGCCCGAGCATGTACCCCTCGCTGAGCTGCTGCCCGAGGTCCTCCGGCACGCCGGTGAGGACCTCGCCGACACCGGGGAGCAGCACGGCGGGTGGGTGCTGCGCCGGGCTGACGGGCTCACTCTCGAGATCGGCAGCGGCCTTTATCCACAGGGCGTCCGGGACGGCGAGGTGCTGCACCTGAGCCCGGCCCACGACGACTGGCCCGAGTTGGAGTACGACGACGTCGTCGAAGCGGTCGCCGAGGGCGCCCGTCGCCGGGGCGGCGTCTGGACCCCGGCCGCCACCCGGGGCACGGCCCTGATCGCGGCGGGCGTCGTTCTGACCCTGGGCCTGCCTGCGTTGCGCGGTGACACCTCGGGGTGGGCCGGCCTCGGCCTGGCCATGCTGCTCGCGCTGGCCGCGACGACCACTTCCCGCGCGTACGGCGTGTCCGGCGCCGGCGTCGTGCTCGGCGGCTTCGCGATGCCCTACGCGTTCCTGGGCGCGGCCACCCTGGTCGTCGCGCCCGGCGACCGGTGGTGGAGCGGCCCGGGTCTGCTGGCCGGCTCGGTGGCGTTGTTGCTGGTGGCGGCGCTCTGCGGGGCCGGGGTCGCGGCCGGCGCCCGGGTCTTCACGGCCGGCGCGACCGTCGGCGTGCTCGGCAGCCTCGCCGCGCTCACCAC
>KL571328.1:9393-9754 GCA_000715855.1 Actinoplanes liguriensis | reverse complement strand
GTCCGCCGGCGCGGCGGCCCTGCTGGCGGCCCTGGTCTGCGGAATCTCGCTGTTTCCGGCGCTGGCCATCCGTCTGGGCCGGACCCCGTTGCCGCCGGCCACCCTGCCGGACGAGATGCCGGACGACCCGGCCGGAACCGCTCTGGAGACGATCCGCAAGCGGCCGGACCGCGAGGTGGTCTTCGCTGCGGCCCGCCGTGCCGACGAGTTCCTGGCCGGCCTGCTGCTCGGCCACGCGCTGCTGGTCGCCGGCGCGGCTGTGGCGCTTGCCGTCGCCGGCACCCTGGCGGCCCGGATCCTGCTGGCGGCCGCGGCGATCGCGCTGTTGCTGCGGTCCCGGCTGTTCCGTGCGGGACGGCAC
>KL571328.1:7642-9193 GCA_000715855.1 Actinoplanes liguriensis | reverse complement strand
CCTGCCGCTGATCGCGGGCGGGCTGGCCGCCTTCACGGCGCTCGGCGCGGGCCTGCTCGCGGAGGCGCCCGCGAACGGCCAGCCGGTGGTGACCGCGTGCTGCGTGTTGCTCGCCCTGGCGATCGTGGCCGGCGGGGTGACCTGGTCGGAGCGCCCACCCTCACCGGGACTGAGCCGCGCCGCGGACCTGCTGGACGTACTGGCCACGGTGTCGGTGATCCCGGTCGCGTGCGCGGTGGCCGGCCTCTACAGCGCGGTCAGCGGACTGGCGATCGGCTAGCCCTACGACCTGTCTCTTATACAACCTGCGAGGCCCGGGCCCCGCAGGTGCGGTCGTCAGCGGTATTCAGGGGAAATGCGAGCGGTCAGTGCGCTCCTTCTTCGGCCTCGGCCTCTTCGGCGCGCTTGAAGGAGGCACGGATCTCCGTCTCGGCCTCGACCCGGCCGACCCAGGTCGCGCCCTCGACGGACTTGCCCGGCTCCAGATCCTTGTAGACCGTGAAGAAGTGCTGGATCTCCATCCGGTCGAACTCGCCCAGGTGGTGAATGTCCCGCAGGTGCTCCTGGCGCGGGTCCTCGAAGGGCACGCACAGGACCTTGTCGTCGCGGCCCTTCTCGTCGCTCATCCGGAACATGCCGATCGCGCGTGCGCGGACCAGGCAACCGGGGAACGTGGGCTCCTGGATCAGCACGAGCGCGTCGAGCGGGTCGCCGTCCTGCCCCAGGGTGCCCTCGATGAAGCCGTAGTCAGCGGGATACTGTGTCGCCGTGAAGAGGGTCCGGTCCAGCCGGATGCGACCGGTCTTGTGGTCCACCTCGTACTTGTTGCGCTGCCCCTTGGGGATCTCAACCAGAACGTCGAAATCCATTATTTCGCTCCCCTTATGCTTGCCCGCTTGATGAGACCGGGCCGCCGGGCGGGGAAGCGGGGGAGTGGAAGCAGGCCCGCAGGATCCGCGCGCAACGGTGTGCCGGATGTCGCTAGTCTCCCCTAAGTCTGACGCCACGGGCGAGGAGGGGCGTGTGACGAGGCAAGATTCACAGAACAGTCCGGAGTACGACGGCGTGTCGAGCGGGACGAATCACCCGGATGCCGGTAGGGGGCAGCCCGGTTGGCCCGGTGTGCCCGGGTCCCAGCCGGTTTTCCCGCCGCCGTCGCAGGACTCCCCGCCGACGGTGCCGATCCCGCCGGCCGGTGGATATCCGCCGAGCGCCCCACCACCGCCTCAGCTCGCGCCGGCGCCGGTCGCGGGCGGCTCACCGTCGTACGGGAAAGCCTCTGTTCCTTTGAACACCGCGCGCCCGGCGGTGCCGCAGCCGTCCGCTGGAGCCCGGCCGCCCGCCGCGCCGAGAGCCGCCGCTGCCGCGGTGACCGAGCCCGGCGACGGCCCCTCCCAGACCGGGCCGGGGTTCTTCTCCAACCCGAAGGCCGCCTCGATCGTGCTCGCCGTCGTGGTCCTGCTCGCCGTGGCGGTGGTGGGCCTGGTGGAGAAGCCCGGCCCGATCGCCGGCTGGTTCGACGACTCGGCGACCCCCTCCCCGGTGGCCACC
>KL571328.1:0-7461 GCA_000715855.1 Actinoplanes liguriensis | reverse complement strand
CTCAGAGATGTGTATAAGAGACAGGCCCAGGGGCAGGCGCCCACCGCGGAGGCCGTCAAGGCGGCCTTGGATCCGCTGGTCAAGTCGTCGGCGCTGGGCTCACCGTGCACGTCTCGGTCCTGGACGTGGCCTCGTCGCAGGTCCTCTACTCGCAGAACGCCGACATCCCGACCACCCCGGCCTCGACCACCAAGATCCTCACCGCGGTGACCGCGCTGGCCGCCCGGGGCCCGGCCTACCGGCTGGCCACCCGCGTGGTGGCCGGCGAGAAGCCGGGCGAGGTGGTGATCATCGGCGGCGGCGATCCGACCCTCTCGGTCGACGCGAAGGCGCTGTTCCCCGGCGCGGCCCGGCTGGACCTGCTGGCCGCTCAGGTGAAGAAGGCGATGGGCGACACCCCGATCACCCGGGTGACGGTGGACGTCTCGCTGTTCAAGGGGCCGGAGACGGCGCTCGGCTGGTCCTCCGACGACGTCTCGCCGGCCGGCCAGGTCGGCAAGATCCAGGCGCTGATGACGAATGCCGGGCGGATCAAGCCGGTGCACAACGAGAGCGGGGGCGACCCGCGGTTCAGCGACCCGGGGCTCTCCGCGGGCAAGGCCTTCGCCAAGCAGCTCGGCGCGACCTCGGCGAAGGTCGCCAAGGGCAAGGCGCCGGCCGCCGGCGCCGCTTCCGCGCCGGCTTCCGCGGCCGCCGGGGTGACCCCCGGCCAAGAGCTGGGCAAGGTCGAGTCGCCGCCGCTGGTGCAGATCCTCGACTGGATGCTGCAGCAGAGCGACAACACGATCGCCGAGACGATGGCCCGGCAGGTGGCGGTGGCGTCCGGCGCCGAGGCCAGCTTCGACGGCGCCTCCGAGGCGATGATCGCCAAGCTGAAGGAGCTGGGCCTGCCCGGCGACGAGGCGGACCTCTACGACGGCAGCGGCCTCTCCCGCCACGACGGCATCAGCCCGACCCTGCTGGTGCAGACCCTGGCCCTGGCCGCGGGCGGCACCAAGCCGGAGCTCTCCGCGATGTTCAACGGCCTGCCGGTGGCCGGTTGGTCGGGCACGCTGCGGACCAGGTTCGTCACGCCCAGCCCCAACCAGGCCGCGCAGGGCGTCGTGCGGGCCAAGACGGGCACTCTGAGCGGTGTGAACACGCTGGCCGGGGTGCTGATCACCAAGGACGGGCGGGTGCTCGCCTTCGCGATCATGGCGAGCGCCACCTCGGACGCGTCCAGCGCCAAGTCGGCCCTCGACAAGGTCGCGGCGAAGTTGGTCGCCTGCGGTTGCTCGTAGCCGCGACCTCAGGGTTTCACCGGAGTGCGCTATGGAGCCGCGCGGGTACTGTCGGCTGCATGGCGCAGTTCGTTGACTGGGATCTGGCCGCCGCGACCGCGGGCGCGCTGTCCAAATCAGGCCCGGCGGTCTCCTACGACGAGGCCGCTCAGGTGGTGTCCGAGCTGCGGGAGCTGACCGAGGAGGCAGCCGGCCACGTGGCGGATTACACGGGGCTGAGCTCGCAGGTCGAGGTCCCCCCGGTGCGGGTGGTCGACCGGCGGGACTGGGCGAAGGTGAACATCGCCGGCCTGCAACAGGTGATCAACCCGCTGGTGACCAAGCTCTCCGGGGACAAGCCGCCGGGCGCGTTCGCCGAGGCGATCGGCTCCCGGGTGACCGGGGTGCAGGCCGGGACGATCCTGGCGTATCTCTCCGGCCGCGTCCTCGGACAATATGAGGTGTTCTCCGGCGACCCCGGTCAGCTGCTGCTGAACGCGCCGAACATCGTCGAGGTCGAGCGCAAGATCGGTGCCGATCCGCGTGACTTCCGGCTCTGGGTCTGCCTGCACGAGGTGACCCACCGCACCCAGTTCACCGCGGTCCCCTGGATGCGGGGCTACTTCCTCGGCCAGGTGCAGGCGTTCGTCGACGCCTCGCAGGGCGGTGAGCACATGCTGGAGCGGCTGCGCCGCGGGGTGGCGACGGTCTCCGACGCGCTGCGCGACCCGGAGAGCCGGGTCTCGGTGCTGGACATCGTGCAGACCCCCGGGCAGAAAGCCGTGCTGGACCGGCTGACCGCGCTGATGACGCTGCTGGAAGGGCACGCCGAGTTCGTGATGGACGGCGTCGGCCCGGGGGTGATCCCCTCCGTCGAGTCGATCCGTGCCAAGTTCAACCGCCGGCGCGAGAGCGGCAACCCGATGGAGAAGACGGTGCGCCGCCTTCTCGGCATCGAGGTCAAGATGCGGCAGTACGCCGAGGGCCACAAGTTCGTGCACGGCGTGGTCGAGCGCGTCGGGATGGACGGCTTCAACAAGATCTTCGAGTCCCCGCTGACCCTGCCCTGGCTGGAGGAGCTCGGCGATCCGGATGCCTGGGTGGCGCGGGTGCACGGCGCGCGCCCGGCGCTCGACTGACCGTGGCCCGGATCCCGGCGCCGGTCGCCGCGGTCCGCACGGCGGTCCGCCGCGGGCTGGCGGACCTGCCGTCCGACGCGCTCGTGCTGGTCGCCTGCTCGGGCGGCGCCGACTCGCTCTCGCTGGCCGCGGCGGCGCGCTTCGTGGCCGGCCGAGTGGGCCTGGTCACCGTGGATCACGGTCTCCAGGAGGGCTCCGACCGCCGGGCACGCTCGGTCGCGGCCTGGGCGAGGGGCGCGGGCTTCGATCCCGTACGTGTGTCGACTGTCACGGTCGCCGGTCTGCCCGGTGGCCCGGAGGCGGCCGCGCGGACAGCCCGTTACACGGCTCTGGAGGCCGCCGCCGGTGAGCTCGGGGCGGCCGCCGTGCTGCTCGGGCACACCCGCGACGACCAGGCCGAGACGGTGCTGCTCGCGCTGGCCCGGGGCGCCGGCCCACGCGGTCTGGCCGGGATGCCGCCGCGCCGCGGGGTGATCCGCCGGCCACTGCTCGAGGTGGCCAGGGCGGACACCCGGAAGGCGTGTGCCGCCCTCGGCCTGGCGCCCTGGGAGGATCCGCACAACACCGATCCGGCGTACGCACGGTCCCGCGTCCGTGCCACCGCCCTGCCCACCCTCGTCGGCGAGCTGGGCGCGGCCGTGGTCGGCAACCTCGCCCGGACAGCGGCGCTGCTCGCGGCGGACAACGAGGCGCTGGACGAGCTGGCCGCCGAGGCGCTGGACCGGGCCCGTACCGGGAACGGCCTGTCGGTGCCGGTGCTGGCCGGGCTGCCTGCCGCGATCCGCGGGCGGGTGCTGCACCGGTGGGCGCGGGAGCTGGGCGCGCCCGGTGGCGCGCTGGCGTACGGGCATGTGATGTCCCTGGACGCCCTGGTGACCGACTGGCACGGGCAGGGCGAGGCCTGCCTGCCCGGCGGGATCGCGGTCGCGCGGCGGGGAAGTGACCTCGTTCGGGTGGTTCCGGCCATTATCAAGTGAGCGATCCGGAACGGAATCCGGCCCCGTTTCGCGAACGGTAACCTCCATGCGGCAGGCTTAGGCCCATGGCTGATGGTGCTTGGTACGACGCCGACATCGACCACGTGATCATCTCGGAGGAGCAGATCCGCGAGAAGATCGACGAGCTGGCGAAACAGGTCGCTGCGGACCATGCCGACGCCGTCGACGGCATCCTTCTGGTCTGCGTGCTCAAGGGCGCGGTCATGTTCATGGCCGACTTCGCCCGCTCCCTGGGCCGCCAGGGTCCGTCCACCGAGATGGAGTTCATGGCGGTCTCCTCCTACGGGCAGGGGACGACCTCGTCGGGCGTGGTGCGCATCCTGAAGGACCTGGACCGGGACATCGCCGGCCGGCACGTGCTGGTGGTGGAGGACATCGTGGACTCCGGGCTGACCCTGTCCTGGCTGATGAAGTACCTGGAGTCGCGCCAGCCGGCCAGCGTCGAGGTGGTCGCGCTGTTCCGCAAGCCGGACGCGGTCAAGGTGCAGGTTCCGGTGCGTTACGTGGGCTTCGACATCCCCAACGAGTTCGTGGTCGGTTACGGACTGGACTTCGCTGAGCGCTACCGGGAGTTGCCGTATGTGGGCGTTCTCCGGCCCGAGGTCTACGCCCGTAGCTGAACCGCTTTCTCAGCGTGTTCTCAGTAAAGGTGGTTATCGCCTGTTTTATTGCTGAAACGCGCTGGATTGCGGGGGGTTACGTGGAGTTCGCCCTACAGCCTCACGGGTTCGCAATGCGTGCCTACGGTGTACGGTCGAGTGACCGAAGGCGTGGTGTCACGAGCGCCGGAGGGGCCGGGAGTGATTGACCGTCACCCAAGCGGGGCAATTGATCCCGGCGGCCGCCGGTGGGCGGCGACGTTGAGGTGACCAGGACGCCGATCAGGAGGGTCCGGGCGCTTGGCGCCCGACAACAGTATGGAACGTACGCGTTTCTTCCGCCGCCCGGTGGTCTGGATCATTCTGGTGATCATCGGCGTAGTCGCGCTGAGCTCGATCTTCACCAGTGGTCCCAGCTACCAGCGGGTAGATACTTCGGTCGCTCTTGAGCGTCTGAATCAACCTGGCATCGAGAAGGTCGTCCAGAAGGACAAGGAGCAGACGCTCCAGATCGACCTGAAGAGCCCCGAGCAGTTCAACGGCAAGTCCACGGACAAGATCGAAACCCAGTATCCGTACGAAGTCACGGACGACATCTGGGATGACGTCCAGCAGGCGAAGACTGCTGGGCGAATCACCGGGACGATCAATGCCACGGTCTCCGGTGACAACATCCTGCTGAGTCTGCTGATCAACCTGCTGCCGATCGCCATTCTGGTGGTCCTGCTGCTGCTGTTCATGTCGCAGATGCAGGGTGGCGGCTCCCGGGTGCTCAACTTCGGCAAGTCCAAAGCGAAGATGATCACCAAGGACACGCCCAAGACGACGTTCGCCGATGTGGCGGGCGCCGACGAGGCGGTCGAGGAGCTGCAGGAGATCAAGGACTTCCTGCAGAACCCCGCGAAATACCAGGCACTCGGCGCCAAGATCCCGAAGGGCGTGCTGCTCTTCGGTCAGCCGGGTACCGGTAAGACGCTGCTGGCCCGTGCGGTCGCCGGTGAGGCCGGTGTGCCGTTCTACTCCATCTCCGGCTCGGACTTCGTGGAGATGTTCGTCGGTGTCGGCGCCAGCCGGGTCCGCGACCTCTTCGAGCAGGCCAAGTCGAACGCGCCGGCGATCGTCTTCGTCGACGAGATCGACGCGGTCGGCCGGCACCGAGGCGCCGGCATGGGTGGTGGCCACGACGAGCGCGAGCAGACGCTCAACCAGCTCCTCGTCGAGATGGACGGCTTCGACACCAAGGGCGGCGTGATCCTGATCGCGGCGACCAACCGGCCTGACATCCTCGACCCGGCGCTGCTGCGTCCCGGCCGTTTCGACCGGCAGATCCCGGTGGACAACCCGGACATGGAGGGCCGCAAGGCGATCCTCCGGGTGCACGCCAAGGGCAAGCCGTTCACGCCGGACGTCGACCTCGACTCGGTGGCCCGCCGCACCCCCGGTTTCTCCGGTGCGGACCTGGCCAACGTGATCAACGAGGCCGCGCTGCTCACCGCGCGTAACGAGAAGCGGGCGATCTCGAACTACTTCCTCGAAGAGGCGATCGACCGGGTCATTGCCGGCCCCGAGCGCCGCACCCGGGCGATGAGCGACAACGAGAAGAAGATCACGGCGTACCACGAGGGTGGTCACGCTCTGGTCGCCTACGCGTTGCCGCACTCCGCGCCGGTGCACAAGGTGACGATCCTGCCGCGTGGCCGCTCGCTGGGTCACACGCTGGTCCTGCCGACCGAGGACAAGTACACGCAGACCCGGGCCGAGATGATCGACACCTTGGCGTACGCGCTGGGTGGCCGGGCCGCCGAGGAGCTCGTCTTCCACGAGCCCACCACCGGCGCCGGCAACGACATCGAGAAGGCTTCCGGTCTGGCCCGTGCCATGGTCACGCAGTACGGCATGAGTTCGAAGCTGGGCGCCGTGAAGTACGGCACCAGTGGAGACGAGCCGTTCCTGGGCCGCAACATGGGCCACGAGCGGGACTACTCGGACTCGGTCGCCGCCGACATCGACTCGGAGGTGCGGGCACTCATCGAGCTCGCGCACGACGAGGCCTGGGAGATCCTGGTCGAGTACCGGGATGTTCTCGACGAGATGGTCCTCGAGCTGATCGAGAAAGAGACGCTCACCCGCGAGGACATGGACCGCATCTGCGCCCGGGTGCAGAAGCGGCCGCCGATGGCGCCGTTCAACGGCTTCGGCAAGCGCCTTCCGTCAGAGGCCCCGCCCGTGCTGACCCCCGCCGAGCGGGAGAAGCTGAAGGCGCAGGCCGAGTCGGATGGTCAGCTCGCCGTCGGGCCGAACGCGAACGGCGCTGTGGAAGGCAGTAACTGATCAACGCGCACAACGAACTCGACTATCTCGCCGCCCGGCTGGTCGACGGCAAAGTCACCGGAACCCCGGTGGAGGAAGCCGTCGACCTCGGGCGGATCGAGAAGGCGGTCCGGGAGATCCTCATCGCGATCGGTGAGGACCCGGACCGGGACGGCCTGGTGCGGACCCCCGCCCGGGTCGCCCGCGCTTATGCGGAGCTTTTCGCCGGCCTGCGGGTCGACCCGGCGAGCGTGCTCACCACCACCTTCGAGGCGGACCACGAAGAACTCGTCCTGGTCCGCGACATCGAGGTGCAGAGCATGTGCGAGCACCATCTGCTGCCGTTCAAGGGTGTCGCGCACATCGGCTACATCCCGGGCGTCGACGGGCGCATCACCGGCCTGTCGAAGCTGGCCCGGCTGGTCGAGGTGTTCGCGCGCCGCCCCCAGGTACAGGAGCGCCTCACGTCGCAGATAGCGGATCTCCTGATGTCGAAACTGGGCGCGCGCGGGGCGATCGTGGTCCTCGAGTGCGAGCACCTGTGCATGGAGATGCGGGGGATTCGGAAGGTCGGCGCTCGTACCGTCACTTCGGCGGTGCGCGGGGCCTTCCAGACGGACGGCAAGGTTCGGGCCGAGGCGATGGCGTTGATAAACGCTCGCTGAAGTCCCCGACCCCACCATGAGCATCAGCCGAGCCTTCGGCCGGTGCTCATGCTCGTTCCCGCCCCACTCTGCTGCCCGCTCGCCCGCCCCACGAGCCAGCCACCTCCGCACCGCTCAGCCCCGTCTCGGCCGCTTGCTCTCCCGGCCGAGCGCGGTCCGCTAGTCAGCCACCTCCGCGACGCTCACCCCCGTTTCCGCCGCTCACCGCCGAACCCCGCCGACCACCAGCGCCAGCCGAGCAGTCGAGCTGGGCCCCACCGTGGTTATCGGGCACGCATAACCACTGCCAGAGCCAGCCCGCCACGACGAGCTGGCACTCACGGCTGAAAACCGGCCGGAAAACATCCGTCAGCGCCAGCCGACGACAGTGAGCTGGCACTCACGGCTGAAAACAGGCCGAAAAACAGCCGTTGGCGCCAGTTGGGGAGCGTGGGCTGGCATTGGTGGCTGGGGGACGGGGTGGAGGGCTGCGGGCCTGTCTCTTATACACA
>KL571327.1:32858-33446 GCA_000715855.1 Actinoplanes liguriensis | reverse complement strand
ATGTGTATAAGAGACAGGTGCAGACGCCCGAGCAGCACGATCTCGCCGTCCAGGTAGTCGGTCTCCGGGAGGGTGGCCCGGGTCAGGCTCTGCCGGGTGGAGTTGCCGGCCCGCGGGTGCGAGGCGATCTCGGCGAGGCCGAAGCCGCCCTGGTCCGGGGTGGCCGGCGTGATCCCGGCCGCGGCGTAGACCGCCAGCGCCTCGGCGCGCAGCCGCTGCACGGTGGCGTCCCGCAGCGCGCTCGGCCGGTAGAGCGCGTCCAGCGTGTTGACCAGGTTGCCGAGCAGTTTGGCGGCCTTGTGCGCGGTGATGTCCGGGACGACGTGCACGGTGAACCCGCCCGCGCGCAGTCCGGCGGCGATCCGCTCCGGGATCGGGGAGGCGGCGTCCGGGAAGAGGCCGAGGAACAGCACGGCCGGGATCGGCGAGGCGTGGTTGACGACCTCGCCGGGCACGACGTACGTCGCCGGGATCCACACCACCCCGCCGACGACGTGCGCGAACGAGCGCAATGCGGTCCGCTCGTTGTCCAGCCCGTTCTGCAGCGTGACGATCGGCAGGTCGGTGGCGGCGAGCCCGGTGCCGCCG
>KL571327.1:30653-32645 GCA_000715855.1 Actinoplanes liguriensis | reverse complement strand
CGGAAGCGGTGTCTGTCGATTTTGTGGCGAGCAGGAGCACGTCGTTCTCGGTGAGCTCGACCTCCTCCGGACCCGCGGCGACCGGGATGCGCAGCTGGTGCGTGGCGCCGGGCCGGACGTAGCGCAGGCCGGAGTCGCGCAGGGCCGCGAGCTGGGCGCCGCGGGCCACGAGCAGCGTCTCGACTCCGGACCGGTGCAGCTCGGCGGCGATCGACGCGCCCACCGCTCCCGCGCCGATGACCACATACCGGGAGTAGTGGCCGACATCACCGATAGTCTCGGTAGGAATTGAAGCCGAATTCATGCAGGTCAGCATGGCCGTCGGCCGGGGAACCTGTCCAACACTGAATTCCGATCGGAATCGAGTGCGTCTTCTTATCGATGCGCTGCTAGCGTCCGCGGCATGGGGCAGATCCTGGACATCGTCGCGCTGCGCAGCCTGGTCGCGGTCGCCGACTGCGGCGGATTCCACCGGGCCGCGGCGACGCTGCGGATCAGCCAGTCCGCGGTGAGCCAGCACGTGCGCCGGCTGGAGAAGGTGCTCGGGCGGCCCGCCGTCGAGCGCCAGGGGCGGGCCGCGGTGTTCACGCCCGAGGGGCAGGCGCTCCTCGGGGAGGCCCGGCGGATCCTGAGCGCGCACGACGAGGCGCTGCGGCGGCTGATCGGTCCCGGTCGCCCGACGGTCACGGTCGGCGCCACCGAGCACGCCGCCGACCTGATCCTGCCCGCGGTGAGCGCGGCGCTGCCGGGCCATCAGGTCCGCTTCCGGATCGACCGGACCCGCCGGCTGGACGCGGCCGTCGACCGTGGCGTGCTCGACCTGGCCGTGCACCTGGCCGAGGCGTCCTCGGTGGACGGGGTGCCGATCGGCGCCCTGCCACTGAGCTGGTACGCGGCGGCCTCCTGGACGCCCCCGGACGGCCCGGCCGTGCCGCTGGTCGCGATCGAGGAGCCGTGCGTCCTGCGCCGCCGGGCGGTCGCCGCGCTGTCCGCGCACGGCCGGGATCCGTACGTGGTCTGCGACAGCGGTTATGTCGCCGGCGTCTTCGACGCGGTCCGCGCCGGTCTCGGCGTGGCCCTGATGGCGACGGCGGCCACGACCCCGGAGGGTCTGACCGAGCGCACCGACCTGCCCGCGGTCACCCCGGCCGCGGTGAGCCTGCGCCTCCGGGCCGGCGCCGACCCGGGCCTGGCCGAGGCGGTGCGTGCGGGCCTGCGAGCGGTTCTGGCCCCGGCCTGACCGGTCAGCCGGCGACGGCGATGCCCCGGAATCCGTTCGCCGTTGCCACGACGGCGTAGCCGCCCGCGAGCGCGCCCACCGCCCGCGACGCGCCCCGCGAGGGCATGCCGGAGCCGGCCGGCTTTCCCTCGGCGTCGCAGGGGCGGGCGACGTTGCCGCCGTTGCGCTCGTATTTCTCAGTAGGGGAGGGCTGCCGGCGGTATCCCTCGTGGAAGTCGAACCGCACCCACGTCTGACACCAGAACACCGCGCCGGGCGCGGGGGTGGTGACCCGGCCGTCCGTCAGGTCGACCAGCCGGGGGCCGGCGGGGAGGTCGGCCAGGATCGTGTGCTCCCCGGCCACCGGCGTGCGCTCCACGGTCCCGGCCAGTAGTTTCGACGCTCCGGCCGGCACCGACCAGCGAGTCCGCCCGGTCCTCGGGTCGAAGCCCTCGAGCGCCACGTCCAGGCCCTGGGAGGTGACCGACAGCGGTTCGAAGGTGACGTGTTGCCGGCCCCGCATCCGGCACCGGACCGGCTCGTGGGGCAGGGTGATCCGGTCGTCGCACCCGAACATGCTTCCTTCGTCCCGCCACAGGACAGCCCCGGTCCCGTCGTCCAGTCCCGCGGTCGCGCTGATCGCGTCGAGATCGATGTTCATCTCGGTGGCCGTGCGCGGGCTGGGCCGGTAGACCGATCCGATGAAGACGCCCTCCTTCGTCAGGTGCGCCCACAGCCAGCCGTTGCTGGTGCTGGACCCGGCCGGGAAGGCG
>KL571327.1:30023-30485 GCA_000715855.1 Actinoplanes liguriensis | reverse complement strand
CGCTGCCAGCGGACCGCGCCGTCGCGGACCAGTGCGATCCGCTCGTCCGGACGGCCGCCGAGGTCGCTGAGGCCGTCGTCGCCGATGGTGCGGGCGGTCGAGGGGACGCCGGCCGGGTACGGCGAGAAGGCCCCGGTCACGAGGTCCAGGCGATACCCGCGGAACGGCCCGTCCGCCGTCGGCGTTGCCATCGCGCAGGCCGCAGTGTCGTCGAAGCAGCTCTCGGGCACGGTCTTGAACAGCGCCGGTGGGCCGCTGCGGACGAGGGTCCCGGTCGCCGCGTCGACGACGACCAGCCGCGCCCACTGCGGCCCTGACGCCGGTAGTGGCTCCAGGAAGGTGACGTGGTCGCCGACCCGGTGCGGCAGCAACTCGATCCCGGCCGTCTGCCTACTCGGCGTGAGCTCCCGTTCCCAGATCATCGTGCCGTCCGCCGGCCGGATGCCTGTCTCTTATACACAT
>KL571327.1:29319-29808 GCA_000715855.1 Actinoplanes liguriensis | reverse complement strand
CCCCGGAGGTGACCCAGCCGGGCCGTGCGGCGGTGGCGGGCACGGCCCCGGCGCCGAGCGTCAGGCCGGCGGCGAGCAGAGCTGTCGTGTACGCGCGCATGACCAGTCCTTTCTCTTCTGAGGTGATTCGGTGCCGATTCTCGGGCGGCGAACCCGATCGAATTCGTCGAAACGCCCACCTTTCACCCGGGAAATCGATAAGCGCAGGCGATCGCAGCGATCGCGGATTCGTGTTGGACAGCGGAAACAAATACCTACTAGTTTGGTGGGCGTTCTAGGGTTTGAACACGGAAGGTCGCCGCCCCATGACTCTCGCCTCCGAGGACACCGTCCTCACCTGGACCGAACCCGATCCGATCCCGCTGCGCGGAACGCTGGTCCTGCTCCCCGGCCGCGGCGAGTCCGCTCAGGTATACGAGCGCTTCGGCCGCCGCCTGGCCGCCGACGCCTACCGGGTGCACGCGATCACGGCGCCCAGCGACGACCCGT
>KL571327.1:21660-29135 GCA_000715855.1 Actinoplanes liguriensis | reverse complement strand
CGCCGGCGCCGCGCACGCCGCGCATCTCGCCGCGAGCCGCCGCCTGCCGAAGGCCTCGGCCCTGATCCTGGCCGGCCTGCCGGCCGCACCGCGGGCCGCGGCGGCCCGCGACTGGGACGCCGAACTGGACGCCCGCAGCTCCTGCCCGACGCACCGCGGCCGGATCAGCGAGGCCGGCGTCCGCCGCGGCGCGCTCTTCACCGATCTGCCCGCCGACTGGTTCGACCCGGACGTCCCCGGCGAGATCACCGTCCCGGTCCTCGGCCTGCACGGTGCGCGGGACCCGATCAGCCCTCTCGACGACATCCGCGGGTGGTACGCCGCTGTGCCCCGCGCCGAGCTGGTCAGCATCACCGGCGCCCCGCACGACGTGCTCAACGACCAGACCCACCGCACCGCCGCCGCCACCGTGGTCCTGTTCCTGGAGCGCCTCCGGGCCGGACAGAGCCTGGCGACCCGAGAGAGGACCTACTGATGAGCACCCCCGATTTCGGCGAGTCCCTGCCGCCCACCGCGTCCCCGGAGGCCGAGTTCATCAGCCTCACCCACCTGAACCCGTCGACCGAGCTGAACCCGGTTCCGTCCCGCGGCATCGACCTCGACTTCTTCAAGCGGTACGTCGCCACGCTCGAGGAGGCCGGCTACGACTACACGCTGCTGCCCTACGGCTCGAACAGCGCCGACTCGTTCGTGACGGCGGCCGCGGTCGGCCAGCTCACCGAGCGCATCAGGCCGATCGTCGCGCTGCGCCCGAACACCACCCCGCCGACCGTCGGCGCGCAGAAGCTGGCCACTCTCGACCAGCTCACCGAGGGCCGCGCGGTGGTGCACCTGATCTCCGGCGGCAACGACGCCGAGCAGGCCCGGCAGGGCGACTACCTGCCCAAGTCGCAGCGGTACGCACGCACCTCGGAGTACATCGACGTGCTGCGCCGCTCGTGGACCGAGCCGGCGCCGTTCAGCCACGAGGGCGAGTTCTACAAGTTCGACGAGTTCGGGCCGGGGTTCGCGCCGTTCGACGGTCCGATTCCGATCAGCATCGGCGGCCAGTCCGACGAGGCGTTCGCGGTCGGCGGCGCGAAGGCGGACATCTTCAGCTTCTGGGGCGAGCCGCTCGACGACCTGCGGGCCGAGATCGACCGGGTGCACGGCCTGGCCCGGGACGCCGGCCGGACGACGCTGCCCCGGATCTGGGTCACATTCCGCCCGATCACCGCGTCGACGGACGAGCTCGCCTGGGCCAAGGCCCATGACTATGTTTCCAAGATCGCGGCGACCCACCAGCGGCTCGCGAAGCGGGACCCGCAGAACGTCGGCTCGCAGCGGGCGCTGGCGTTCGCCCAGGAGAAGGAGCTCTACGACCGGGCGTTGTGGACCCGGACCGCCGCCGTGACGAACGCGGCCGGCGCGTCGACCGCGCTGGTCGGCTCCCCGGAGACGGTGGCCGCCGCGATCCTGGACTACGTCGACCGGGGTGCCTCGCTGGTCTCGATCCGCGGCTACGACACCCTCGCGGACGCCGCCGATTACGGCAAGCACGTCCTCCCGCTGGTCCGCCAGGAGCTGGCCCATCGCCGGGCCACCGGCCGTCGTGGCTCGCTGCAGGCCCAGCACCTGGGTAATTGGAGCGCCGACTACCGCAGGTTCGCCACGGCCGGTCAGTCATGACGTTCGCCGCCCCCGACCTGGACAAGCTGGACGCGGTCACCGCCGAGATCGCCGCCCACGCCGCCGAGTACGACCGCACCGGCGACATCCCGTGGAAGGGCCTGGAGGCGGCACACCGGGCCGGCCTGCTCACCGCGACCGTCGGCGCCCGTTACGGCGGTCCCGCCCTCGGCCCCCGCGACACCGCCCGCATCCTGACCGCGATCGGCGAGGGCGACGCCTCGGTGGGGCTGCTGGCCGCGAACCTGCTGAACACCCACGCCGCCCAGGATGCCCGTCCGAGCTGGCCGGAGTCCTACTACGAGGACCTGCTCCGCCGTTCACGGACGGAACCGGCACTGGCGAACGCGATCCGCGCCGAACCCGAGCTGGGCGCCCCCGCCCGCGGCGGCCTCCCGAAGACCACGATCACCCGCGCCGGCGACGGCTGGCTGCTCAACGGGCACAAGGCGTACGCGACCGGCGGCACCGCGCTCGCCTACCACGTGGTGTGGGTGTCCGCCGACGACGGCCGGGTCGGTCACGTCGTGGTCCCGGGCGAGAGTGACGGCATCACCTGGCTCGCCACCTGGGACCATCTCGGGCTGCGCGCCTCGAACACCCACGACGTCGTCTACGAGGACGTCCGTGTGCCGCTGGACGCGTTCGTCGAGATCCCGCGCGGCCCGGACGGCGTCTACCGCGATCCGGCCGCCGCGACCGGACCGGGCAGTTTCGGTCATCCCGCGCTCTACATCGGTGTGGCGCGCGCCGCCCGCACCGCGTTCGCCGACTACGCCCGGTCCCGGGTGCCTGCCGCCCTGGGCCGCCCGATCGCCGAGACCGAGCGCATCCAGTCGGTCGCCGGCGAGATCGAGCTGCAGATCACGCAGGCCGAGACCCTGCTGCACGGCGCGCTGCTGCGCCTGGCGGCCGGGGAGACCCCGGACCTGTCCGCGATCAAGGTCGCGATCGCCCGTTCGGTGATCACCGCGACCCAGACCGCTGTCGCCGCGCTCGGCAATCCCGGCCTCTCCCGCCACCACCGGATGGAACGCCACCTGCGCGACGCGCTCTGCATCCGGGTCCACCCTCCCCAGGAGGACGCCGTGTTGCTCGCGAGCGGTCGCCGCGTACTGAAAAAGGATGAAAAGTGAGAAAATCGGTAGCAGTGATAGCGGCGGGGCTCCTCGCCCTCAGCGGTTGTGGTGGCGGTAACGCCGGCGACTCCACAAAGAACCAGACCCTCAAGGTCTCCTACTGGCCGGACAATCCCACCTTCTCCTGCATCGACCCGTTCCAGGTCTACTGGATCGAGAGCCGGTCGATCATCCGCAACTTCGCCGACTCGCTGACCGACCAGGACCCGAAGACCGGCAAGATCGTCCCCTGGCTCGCCGAGAAGTGGGAGATCAGCGCGGACGGCAAGACGTACACGTTCCACCTGCGGGACGGCGTGACGTTCGCGAACGGCAAGAAGCTCGACGCGCAGGCCGTCGCCGACAACGCGACCGGCTGGATCGCCACCGTGAAGGCGACGAACGGCGCGGCGTACGGCGCCTCGTACATCCAGGGGCTGACCGGCGCGAAAGTCGTCGACCCGCGGACCGTCGAGTTCGACCTGAGCGCCCCGAACTCGTCGTTCCTGCAGGCCACGTCGACCACGACCCTGGCCATCACCGACCCGGCCGAGTTCCAGCTCAGCCCGGCCGACCGGTGCACCGGCAAGGGCGTCGTCGGCTCCGGCCTGTTCGCGCTGGACCACTACACCGCGAAGGTGGAGACCGTCCTGACCAAGCGGGCCGGCTACGCGTGGGGCTCGGAGACGTCCACGAACCGTGGCGAGGCCAAGATCGACAAAGTGGTCTTCAACTACGTCGCCGAGGACAGCGTCCGCACCGGCAACCTGATCAGCGGCGCGACCGACATCGCCTGGCCGCGCAACCCGTTCTCGCCGCAGGACGAGCAGCTGATCACGAAGTCCGGCGCCACGGTGGAGAGCCGCTCGCTGCCGGGCGTCGCCTACAACCTGTACGGCAACACCGCGGCCGGCCACCCCCTCGCCGACCCGCAGCTGCGGCAGGCGCTGAGCAAGGCGATCGACCGCAAGACGTACGCCACCACGATCTACGGCGCGGACTACCCGACCGTCGAGGGGCCGTTCGAGACGACGACGCCGTACTTCACGTCGCTCGCCGGCAAGCTCGCCTACGACCCGGACGGCGCGAAGAAGCTGCTCGACGCGGCCGGCTGGACGGTCGGGGCGGACGGGATCCGTACCAGATCGGGAAAGAAGTTGATCATCGACTTCCCCATCACGGCAGGCTCCGCCGGGCCGGAACTGCTCCAGGCGCAGCTCAAGCAGGTGGGCATCGACCTGCAGCTGCGCACGCTGACCACGGCACAGCAGGCGACGTACCTGGCCGAGGGCTCCTACGACCTGACCAGCACCTACTTCACCCGCGCGGACCCGGGCGCGCTGCAGTTCATCCTGAACCCGGAGGTGTCCAACTCGAAGGCGCTCGCCACGAACGCCACCACTCCGGACGTCACCAAGAAGATCCAGGAGCTGTTTGCCAGGGCGTTGCAGACCACCGACGCGAAGCAGACCGAGCAGGCCTACGCGGAGCTGCAGGACTACCTGGTCGACCAGGGCGTCACGATCCCGCTGTTCGAGCGGCTGCAGAAGGTCGGCGTCAGCGCCGAGGTGCACGGCTTCGCGTTCACCTCGGAGAGCTTCCTCAAGCTCAACGACGTCACGAAGGACTGAGAGGACGCGACCCATGATCCGCTACATCGTGGGTCGCGTCGTTCAGGCGATCGCCGTCCTCTGGGCGGCGTTCACCCTGACCTTCGCGATCCTCTACCTGCTGCCCAGCAACCCGATGCAGTTGCAGCTGGCCGCCGCCGGCATCCAGGAGGACAGCCTCACCCCGGACCAGTTCGCCGCGATGCAACACCGGTTCGGGCTCGACGAGTCCATCTGGTCGCAGTACTGGCACCACCTCGCGGGCGTGCTGCACGGCGACTTCGGCGACTCGCTGACCCAGCAGGTGCCGGTCACCGAACTGATCGGACAGCGGATCGGGCCGACCCTGCTGCTCAGCGTCACCGCCGCGGTGGTGACGCTGATCGCCGGCTCGGCTCTCGCGTTCCTCGCCACGTTCGTCCGCTGGAACCCGCTGCGCGTCGTGCTCACCCGGCTTCCGGCGCTCGGCGCGTCGTTCCCGCAGTTCTTCATCGCCCTGTTCCTGATCCAGTTCCTGTCGTTCCAGCTCGGCTGGCTCCCGGCGACCGGCACCGAGGGCGTCCCGTCGCTGATCATGCCGGTGCTGACGATCGCCGTGGTGACGTCCTCGGTCCTCGCCCAGGTTCTGATCAAGAGCTTCGATCAAACCCTTTCCCAGCCGTACGTCGTGACGGCGCGAGCCAAGGGACTCTCGCGCTCCGCCGTGCACCTGCGGCACGCGTTCCGCAACGCGGCGCTGCCCGCGATGACGATCCTCGGCGTGATCGTCGGACTCACCGTGACCAGCTCGATCGTGGTCGAGACGGTGTTCACCCGGGAGGGTGTCGGCAAGCTCGCGCAGGAGGCGGTCCTCGCCCAGGACGTGCCGGTCGTCCTCGCCGTCGTCACCCTCGCCGCGGCCGTCTTCGTCACCGTCAACCTGATCGTCGACCTGCTGTATCCGCTGCTCGACCCGCGGATCTCGCACACCCCGGAGGTGGTGCCGGTATGACCGCCGTCCTCGCTCTCGCCGTGGAGAAGAAGCCGGCTCGCCGGGCCAGGGCGGGCGTCTTCCTCCGCAAGCCGGGCTTCCTGATCGCCTGGCTCTACGTCGCCTTCATCGTCGCCGTCGCGTTCCGGCCGGGCCTGTTCACCGGCCAGGACCCCTACGCGACGAACCCAGCGGCGTCGATGCGGGCGCCGAGCGCCGAGCACCTGTTCGGCACCGACGTCTACGGCCGCGACCTGTGGAGCCGCGTCCTGCACGGTTCCCCGCTGACCATCAAGGCCACCCTGATCGCCCTGGTCATCGCCCTGGTCGCGGGTCTCGGGCTGGGGGTCGTCTCGGGTTTCTTCGGCGGCTTCACCGACTCGCTGCTGATGCGCGTGATCGACGTCCTGCTGGCGATCCCCGGCCTGCTGCTCGCGCTGTCGATCGTCACCGCGCTGGGCTACGGCACGATCCCGGTCGCGGTGGCGGTCGGCGTCGGCATCGTCCCCGGGTTCGCCCGGACGACACGCGCCGAGGTGCTCAGGGTCAAGACCCTGCCGTACGTGGAGGCGGCCCGGGCCGGCGGCGCGAGCTGGGGACGGGTCCTGCTGCGGCACATCCTGCCGAACTCGTGGGGCCCGGTCGCGGTCCTCGCCGTCCTGGACGCCGGCGTGGCGATCATCGCGATCGCGTCGCTGAGCTTCCTCGGCTTCGGCGCCGCGCCACCGGCCGCCGAGTGGGGCACGCTGATCGCCGACGGCCGCAACTACCTGGTCACCGCCTGGTGGCTGAGCCTGCTCCCGGGCCTGTTCGTCGCCCTGCTGGTGCTCAGCCTCAACCACATCGCCAAGACGTTCCAGGAGCTCAACCGATGAGTCTGGTAGAGATCACCGGGCTGGACGTGGGCTACGTCCGGCACCGGCACATCCAGCCCGCCGTGACCGGTCTTGATCTGACCGTCGGGGAGTCCGAGGTGGTCGCGCTCGTCGGCGAGTCCGGCTCCGGCAAGACCACCACCGGCAACGCCCTGATCGGGCTGCTGCCCTCGGCCGGCCGGATCACCGCCGGCTCGATCCTGGTCGACGGCGTGCAGACCGCCCGGGCGAACGAGCGCACGCTGCGCAAGCTTCGCGGCTCCACGGTCGGCCTGATCCCGCAGGACCCCCTGGTCGGCCTGAACCCGACGAAGCGGATCGGCGCCCAGCTCGCCGAGGCCGTCAAGCTGCGCGGCGTCACCGGCCCTGCGGTCACCGCCGAGGTCGTGGAGTTCCTGACCCAGGCCGGTGTCCCCGAGCCGGAGCTGCGCGCCCGGCAGTACCCGCACGAGCTCTCCGGCGGTCTGCGCCAGCGGGTCCTGATCGCCATCGCGCTCGCCGGGCGCCCGAAACTGATCATCGCTGACGAGCCGACCAGCGCCCTCGACGTCACCGTCCAGAAGCGCATCCTCGACCACCTCACGGGCCTGGTCCGCGAGCAGGGCATCTCCCTGCTGATCATCACGCACGACCTGGCCGTGGCGGCCGACCGCGCCGACCGGGTCGTGGTCATGCGCCACGGCCGGAAGGTCGACGAGGGCGACCCGGCGACCATCCTCACGGCGCCGCGCGAGGGATACACCCGCCAGTTGATCGCCGCCGCACCGAGGCTGGCCCATGAAGGACAATTGCCGGCCCGTTTCGACGTACGCGATGAGCCCGCCCCCGATCCGATCCTCACCCTCACCGGGGTCGGCAAGACGTTCGCCGTCACCGATCCACGGCGTGGCCGTCGCGGCTTCAACGCCCTCGAGGACGTGACCGTGTCGGTGCCGCGCGGCCGCACCCACGCGCTGGTCGGCGAGTCCGGCTGCGGCAAGACCACCATCCTGCGGATCGCGCTGGGCCTGGAGTCCGCGACGAGCGGCTCGATCGTCCTGGACGGCACCGAGATCAGCGGCCTGTCCTGGAGCCGGATGCGCCCGCTGCGGCGCAAGGCCCAGCTCGTGCACCAGGACCCGTTCGCCACGCTCGACCCGAGGTTCACCGTCCGCCAGTCGGTGACCGAGCCCCTGGTGTCGTTCCGGATCGGTGACCGGCGCAGCCGCGAGGCCCGCGCCCGGGAACTGCTCGA
>KL571327.1:20425-21384 GCA_000715855.1 Actinoplanes liguriensis | reverse complement strand
GAGCCGGTCTCCGCGCTCGACGTGCTGGTCCAGGAGCAGATCCTGCGCCTGCTGGCCGACCTGCAGGAACGGCTCGGGCTCTCGTACCTGTTCGTGTCGCACGACCTGGCGGTGGTCGCCGGGATCGCGCACACGGTCTCGGTGATGAGCAGGGGCCGGGTCGTCGAGGAGGGGCCGGTCGCGCAGGTCTTCAGCGATCCCCGGAGCGCGTACACCCGCGAGCTGATCGACGCCGTCCCGGGCCGCCGTGCCCTCGCCTGACCTGCGCCGCAAGTCCGCCCTGGCGGCGCAGTTCGCGGGGGCCCGCGCCAACCCCGGAACGGCCGTGGTCGCCACGGTCACCGGCCTGATCAACGGCTCGACCATGGTGGCCGGCGCGTCCGCGATCGCCTGGGCGACCGACCACCTGGTGATCCCGGCGCTCGGCGGCCGGCCCGTTCCGGCCCGTACGTGGTGGCTCAGCGCGCTGTTCATCCTCGGGGTCTCCGCGATCCGGTGGTGCACGATCCTGGTCCGCGGGGTCAGCACCGGCCGCGTGCAGTACCGGGCGCAGGCCGAGACCCGGCGCGCGGTCGTGCACCGCTTCCTCGACCTGCACCCGGACTGGCACCGCGAGCGACCACCCGGCAGGCTGCTGGCCCACGCGGGTGGGGACGTGGACGCGCTCTGGTCGCCGATGCAGTTCGCCTATTTCGCGGTCGGCATGGTGTTCATGCTGTTCCTGGCGCTGACCGAGCTGTTCCGCCGGGCGCTGGTGCTCGGCGGCGTCGGTGTCGCCCTGGTCGTGCTGGTGCTCGGCCTCAACGTGACCTATCAGCGGCTGCTCGCGCCGCGCGCCCGGGACGCGCAGGCCGCCCGGGGCGTGGTCAGCGGCGTCGCGCACGAGTCGATCGAGGGTGGCCCGGTCGTGCGCAGCCTGGGGCTGGCCGGCGCGGAGGACGAGCGGTTCGCCCCCGGGG
>KL571327.1:19580-20195 GCA_000715855.1 Actinoplanes liguriensis | reverse complement strand
TGTGTATAAGAGACAGAGCGTGGTCTACCTGCTGATCACCATCGCCATCCCGTTGAACGTGATCAGCCGGTTCCTGTCGATGCTGCCGATGTCGTCCGCGGGGCGCGAGCGGGTGCAGGGTGTGCTGGGCAGTGCTCACGTCGTACCTGATGGGGATCTTGACCTTGATCGTGGGTCCTCGCGGCCGATGCGGGTGGAGCTGCGCGGCGCGGGGGTCAGCCGGCCGGGGCGGCGGATCGTCGCGGGCCTCGACCTGGTGCTGGAGCCCGGCACGATCACCGTGGTCGTCGGCGCGGTCGGGTCGGGCAAGACCACGCTGCTCGATCTCGCGAGTGGCCAGACGCACGCGGACACCGGGGTGGTGCTGCTCGACGGGATCGACGTGCGGTCGCTGACCCGCGGCACGGTTCCGGCGCACGTCGCGACGGTGTCGCAGAGTCCGTTCCTGTTCGCCGAGTCGATCCGCGACAACCTCGTGCTCGGCGGATCGTTCTCGGACGAGCAGATCTGGCGGGCGCTGCGGCTGGCGGTCGCCGACGAGATCGTGCGCGGCCTGCCGGACGGCCTGGAGACCGTGGTGGGGGAGCGCGGCGCGACCCTCTCCGGCGGGCAGCG
>KL571327.1:17753-19374 GCA_000715855.1 Actinoplanes liguriensis | reverse complement strand
GATCTGCCTGGCCCGCGCGCTGCTGCGCGAGCCGCGGCTGCTGGTACTCGACGACGTGACGTCGGCGCTGGACGCGCGGGTCGAGCGGGAGGTGCTGGACGCGCTGGCGGCACTCACCGGCCCGACCGTCCTGATCAGCACGAATCGTCCCGGCCCGCGCGCCGTCGCCGATCGGGTGGTGGAGCTGAGCGCCGGCTCGCTGCGAGAGGCGACAGGTGTCTGCTGAGCTGCTGAACGACCTGACCGGAATCGGACCTCGGCGGTTGATCGCCACCGCCGTCCGGGTCTCCCCGCAACTGCGTCAGGGGCTCGGGCTGACCGTTCTGCTCGCGCTGCTGGCCGGCGCCGGGCGGATCATCGCGCCGCTCACCGTGCAGCACGTGATCGACTCCGGGATCGCGCCCGGCACGGTTGGCCCGGCCATCGCGGCCGGCGCCGGCGCGGTGCTGCTGGCCGGGGTGTCGTCGCTGCTGCTCAACCGGCGGCTGCAGGGGCGCGTCGAGTCCGCGCTGGCGGGCCTGCGCCGGGACGGGCTGCGGCGGGTGCACGACATGGCGGCGCCGGTCGCCGACCGGGTGCCCAGCGCCGACCTGGTCACCCGGCTGACCGGCGACCTCGACCAGGTGACCACGTTCCTGCAGGGTGGCGGCATCCAGTTCCTCACCAGCGGCGCCCAGCTGCTCATCGCAACGGGGATCCTGCTGGTGTACGGCTGGCAGCTCGCCGTCCCGGTCCTGCTGATCACCGCCGTGCTGGTGGCCGCGATGACCCGCACGCAGCGCGTCATCGCCCGTCGTTTCGACCGCGCCCGCCGGGACCTGTCGGCGCTGCAGAGCACGGTCGCGGAGTCGGTCCTCGGTGGCCCGCTGATCCGCGCGACCGGCACGCAGGCCCGCACCCGGGCGAAGCTGGACGAGGCGGTGGACCGCTCGCGGGACAGCCTGATCGGCACCCAGGTCCCGTTGCACTCCAACGCCTCGCTGGGCGAGCTGGCGATCTCCACGATGACGGTGACGGTGCTGCTCGGCGGCGTGTGGTGGGGAAGACTGTCGTCGGGCGAGGTCGTCGCGGCGGTGTTCCTGGTGACGTTCTTCGTCCGGCCGCTGCAGTTCGTGGTCCAGAGCCTCGGCGAGGCGCAGAACGCCCTGACCGGCTGGCGCCGGGCGCTGGAGCTGGTCACCACGCCGCCCGCCCTGGTCGCCGGCGGTGTCCCGCTGCCGCCCGGGCCGGTCGGCGTACGGCTCGACCGGGTCTCGGCGCGATATGCCGGCGGCCCGCTCGTCCTGCACGAGGTGTCGCTGCGGATCGAGCCCGGCGAGCACGTCGCCGTGGTCGGGCGGACCGGTTCGGGCAAGTCGAGCTTCGCCAAGCTGCTCACCCGGCGCCTGCCGCCCGCGTCGGGCCGGATCTGCCTCTCCGGCGTCCCGCTGTCCCGGCTCGGTGACCTGGCCGGCCGGGTGGTGATCGTCCCGCAGGACCCGTTCCTGTTCGACGCGACGATCGCGCAGAACGTCCGGCTCGGCGCGCCGGCGGCCACCGACGCGGACGCGTCCCGGATCCTGGAGCGGCTCGGCCTGCACGACTGGCTGGCCACGCTGCCGGACGGGCCGGACACCCCGGC
>KL571327.1:17274-17634 GCA_000715855.1 Actinoplanes liguriensis | reverse complement strand
GCGCCAGCTGGTCGCGCTGGCCCGGACCGCCCTCGCCGACCCGGACCTGGTCATCTTCGACGAGGCGACCTCGGGCGTCGACCCGGTGACGGAGGCCGCCGTGCAGCGCGCCCTGACCCAGCTGACCCGGGGCCGCACCACGATCTCGATCGCGCACCGGATCCCGACCGCCGCGGCCGCCGACCGGGTGCTGGTCTTCGCCGACGGCCACCTGGTCCAATCCGGCCCGCACGACGTCCTGGTGACCGGCCCGGGCCCGTACGCGGATCTGGCAGAGGCCTGGACCAACAGCCCAGCCTCCTAGGATGCTCTACGCGGTGTGCGGGGTGGCACTCAGCGAGCGGAACGTGGCACCGGCGG
>KL571327.1:13103-17049 GCA_000715855.1 Actinoplanes liguriensis | reverse complement strand
TGTGTATAAGAGACAGCACCCCGCCCGCCACCGTGGAATGCATGATCAAACTGCTCGTCGGCGCGTCCGGCTCGGCCTCGGTCGCCGGACTGCCCGCCTACCTGACCACCCTGCGCCAGGATCTCGGCGCCACCGTCACGGTCGTCATGACCCACACCGCCCGGCTGTTCCTCCCGGAGCACACCGTCGCCCTGCACGCCGACCGCGTGGTCACCGGCGACGACCCGGCCCGCTGGCCGACCGACAACCAGGCCGCCCTCGCCGCCTCGCACGACGCGGTCGTGATCCTCCCGGCCACCGCCAACATGATCGCCGCGGTCGCGAACGGCGCCGCCCCGAACCTGCTCAGCGCCGTGGTCCTGGCCGCCACCACGCCGGTCGTCCTCTTCCCGATGATGAGCCCGGCGATGCTGGCCAAGCCGGCCGTGCACCGCAACCTGGGCCGGCTGCGCGCGGACGGCTACCACGTCTTCGAGCCGATCCGCCCGGACGGCATCCCGGCGCTGCCCCCGCCCGCGGAGGTTGCAGGCGCAATCAAGGAGGTCCTCGGCTGAGGCATGATCGGGGGCGTGGCGTTCTCGACGTCGGCGTTCGCCGATTACCGTACGGCGATCAACCGCACCTTCGTCCCGCTGACCGCCGACCCGGCCGGTGACCGCCCGTTCCGTGCGAGCCTCGCCCCGGGCGGCGACGACCGGCTGCGGATCACCACGGTCCGGGCCAGTCCGCACCGGGTCCGCCGCACCCCGGCGCTGATCGACGCCGCCCCCGGGGAGTACGTGCTGGCCACCATCCAGGTCAGCGGTCGCAGCGCGGTCGAGCAGGACGGTCGCGAGGCTCGGCTGGGCCCGGGCGACCTGGTGTTCTGCGACAGCACGCGGCCGTTCGCGTTCACCTTCGACGAGCCGTTCCGGCAGGGGGTCGTCCAGGCGCCCCGGGCGGTGGTCGCCGATCGGACTTTGCGCAGGGCTACCGCCGTACCGCTGAAAGGCTCCGGTCCCGGGGCGGCGGCCGGTGCGTTCTTCCGTGCCCTGGCGCCGCACGATCCCGGACGATTGTCGGCGCACGGGGTGGCGATGCTGGCCGACGTGCTGGTGATGGCCGCCGGTGCCGAGCCGGCGCCGGGGGAGCTGGACCGTCGCCGGGTTCTCGATCACCTGGCCGCCGCGTTCCGTGATCCGCGCCTGGACGCGGCCGGGGTCGCCCGGGCCTGTCACCTGTCGCGGCGGGCCCTGTTCCGGCTGTTCGCGGACGCGCCGCTGTCGCTCGCCGACGAGATGCGCCGCGTGCGGGTGGCCGAAGCCCAGCGCCTGCTGCGGCTGCACCCGGCCCGGTCGGTCGCGGAGATCGCCCCGGCCTGCGGTTTCCTGTCGGAGACGCAGGCGCGCCGGGCGTTCCGGGCGGTCACCGGGACGACACCGGCCGCCTACCGGGGGGAGAGCCGTGCGTAACGAGCGACGTCTGCCGACCCGGACGCCCGAGTCGCGGGCCTTCGCCGAGCGGGTTCGGGTGGCGATGAGTCTGTCGGCGCGGCTCAACCAGCTGCCGTTCGACGATCTGGACGCGCGGCGGGCGGTGCTGGGCGAGATCTTCGGCGGGCCGGTCCCGGAGTCGCTGTCGATCCTGCCGCCGTTCCACTGTGACTACGGGCTCGGGGCGTCGTTCGGGGAGAGGGTCTTCATCAACCAGGGGTGTTTCTTCCTGGACTACGGCGGCATCACGATCGGCGACCGGGTGATGATCGGGCCGCGGGTGACGCTGAGCACGGCCGGGCATCCGGTGGAGGTCGAGGAGCGGTTCGCCTTCATCACGTCCGCGCCGATCGTGATCGAGGACGACGTGTGGATCGGGGCGGCGGCGACGATCACGCCGGGGGTGACGATCGGGCGGGGTTCGGTGGTGGGGGCGGGCGCGGTCGTGGCCAGGGACGTGCCGCCGCTGTGCGTGGTCACCGCCACCAGCATTGTCGAACGCAAGCGCCTGAAGCCGTGATGAGCGGGGTGCGCGGACGTAGGACAGTGGTGCGCGGAGGTGGGTGTGCATGACGGAAACAGTGTTGGCCGGTCCGATCCCGATGGTCCGGAGGCTGGCGGAGCGCTGGATCGGGCGGCTGAGCGGGGACTTCGCCTGCTCGCCGGCGGGTCTGTGGCTGGTTCTCGCGGCGGCCGCGGCCGGTGCGGGCGGGCAGACGGCGCGGGAGTTGGGTGAGCTGGTCGGCCCGGAACCGGCCAGAGCGTTCACCGAGGTGACCCGGGCTCTGGAGGAGCACCCGGAGGGCTGGACGGCCGACACCGGGTTGTGGGCGCGGACCCCGGTCTACCGCGAGTTCCGGGAGGCGCTGCCGGATCTGCGGGTCGGGGCGGAGGCGGGCGTGCGGCCGGACGACGACGAGCTGCTCATGCTGGTCAACACGCTTGCGGTGCAGGGCCGGTGGGAGTCGGTGTTCAAGAGTGAGCTGACCACCGACCGGCCGTTCACCGACGCGGACGGGGTCGAGCATCGGGTGCCGACGATGTCCAAGAAGGTGCCGCCGGCGAACGCGTGGACGGTCGACGGGGTGCAGGTCGTGGCGTTGCTCGCGCGGGGGCTGCAGGTGAGCTTCCTGCTCGGCGCGCCCGGGGAGGGCCCGGCGGAGGTGCTGCCCGCGGCATGGGTGGCGAAGGACCGGCGGCGGCCGGTGGAGGCGGACGAGGTGACGATCGCGCTGCCACGGGTGGAGCTGCGGACGCGGCTGGATGCGGCGCGGGACCTTCCGGCGTTGGGGGCTTCCATGGCCGTACGGCGGGAGGCTGATTTTTCGAAATTGTCCCCGGAGCCGCTGATGATCAGCAGGGTGCTGCAGGAATCGGTGGTCAGGGTCGACGAGTACGGGATCACGGCCGCGGCGGTGACGCACGGTATCTTCCGGTCGTTGAGCGCGTCCACGCGCAAGGAGCGGGTCAGGCACATCGCGTTCGATCGCCCGTTCGGCATCGTGGTCTTCGAGAAGGTGAGCGGTCTGCCGCTGTTCACCGCGTGGCAGTCGTCGGCCCCTCGTGGATGATGTCCGCGTGACTGATCGGCTTCCTTTTCTGCCGCCCGCCGAGCACCAGGCCTATCGATTGCTGCTGCGGATGACCGGGGCCGGTCCCGGCGACCTGGCCGCGCAGGCCGGGATCGATGCCGGTGAGGCCGCCGCGCTGCTGGAGTCGTTGCGGGACCGGGGTCTGGCGACAGGCGGGCCGCCGTTCGAGGCGTTGCCGCCGGATGTGGCGCTGGGCGAGGTGCTGTTGCGGGAGCAGCAGGACCTGGAGGCGGCGCGGCGGATGGTGGCGTCGCTGAGCGAGGAGTATCGGACGACCGCGCGCCGCCGCAGCGCCGATCATCTGGTCGAGATCGTGGTCGGGGTGGCCGGGCTGCGGCAGCGGCTGCGCGAGATGCAGGACGCGGCGCGGGAGGAGATCCTCTGGTTCTGCCGGGCGAACCCGATCGCGATGCAGGGTCCGGACAACACCGAGGAGACGCCGGCGCTGACCCGCGGGGTGCGGTACCGGGCGATCTACGAGCGGGAGCTGCTGGAGAAGCCGGGCGAGCTGGACAGCATCCTGGAGGCGATCGGGTTGGGTGAGCAGTCGCGGACACTGCCCACCCTTCCCGTGCGTCTCGCGATCGCCGACCGGACGATGGCGATCTGCCCGCTGGTGCCGGACGCGGTGCGCGGCGTGGGGGAGCCGACGGCCGCGGTGATCCGTCCAGCGAGCTGCTCGACGCGTTGATCGCGCTGTTCGAGAGTTACTGGGAGCGGGCCTCCCCGCTGGTGCCGGACGGCGGGTCGGAGGAGCCCGACCGGTTGTTGTTGTCGCTGGTCGTGGCCGGGATGCCGGACAAGTCGATCGCCACCCAGTTGGGGGTGAGCAAGCGGACGGTGCAGCGCCGGCTGGACCGGTTGATGGCGGTGGCGGGGGTG
>KL571327.1:11221-12852 GCA_000715855.1 Actinoplanes liguriensis | reverse complement strand
CTCGATCGGGATCATGACCGGCCGTAGGCGCGCAGGACGGTCTGCTTCACCGTGTTGCCGCTCTGATCGGTTGCGGTCACCCGCAGCGACACCGTGCCGCGGCCGGCCGGGACGACGAACCGGTCGCCGACGGTGGACGCGTTCTTCCACGTGGCGCCCTCGTCGAGCGACAGGGCGACGGCCACCGATCGGGCACCGGGGACGGTGACGCCGAGCAGGTGGGCCCGGGTCGTGGCCGTGACCGGCGCGGTGTAGCCGATCCGGAGCATCGGCAACGGGCCGGCCTTCGACGACCGGAACGTCCATTCGGTGCTGGTCGAGCGGCCGTACTGCCATTCGTCGCCGCCGCGCGCGGTGGTCAGCGCCAGCCGGTAGGTTGCGCTGCCGGCCGGGATCGTGAGGTCGCGCCAGGCGTCCCGGGTCTCGCTGATCAGCGTGCCGTCGCGGTACAGCTTGGCGTTCGACTGGTCGGCCTCGTCGATCGTGAAGTGCCGGTCGCTCGAGTCGACGAAGTCCGCCACCCGTAGCTGGAGGACGTTGCCGGCCCGCCGGTTGACATATCCGGCCGGGGTCGCGGGCCGCACGACGGGCGCCGCCCACGTCTCGACGGCGTGGCCGGGCCGGGGGTAGGAGCGGGGCTGGTCGGCGAAGCCGGTGTCCAGGGCGGAGCCGAGGTCGCTCCACGGGTAGTCCTGGTGCACGTGATGCTGCCAGAGGCTGTCACCGGCAGAGACCCATTCCTCCCGTACGGACGGTGTCCCGACCGCCCGTTGCCGATCGTTCCACGAGTAGTCCTGCCACGGCCGCCACCCGAAGCGCTGCTCGCGTACCCAGCCCAGGCCGCCGTTGTGGGCGTACCGGCTGGTGACCCGGTAGGAGTTGGCCGCGGTCACGTGGTGGACGATTCCGTCGGGCACCCGGCCGGTGGAGACCTGCAGGACGTCGTACAGGTAGGGGCTGTCCGGCGTCATGGTCAGGTCCAGCGTCTTCGCCTTGGCGAGCACCCTGGCGCCGTAGTCGTTCGCGATCAGCAGCGCCGGGATCGGCAGGCGCTCCTCGGCCGACGGATCCCAGGTGCTCCAGGCGGCCATGTCCGGCCCCCGCATCAGCAGGACCAGGGCGGCCCCGGCGTCGGCGGCGCGCTGCACGGCCTCGTACTCGTCGCCGTCGACCGGGACGATCACCGCCCGGCTGCCGCGGGACTTCGCGTCGAGCGAGTAGTGGCGGGTGCCGGTGAACGCCGGGCTGGCCGGCATCGGCCGCAGGTCGTACGTGCCGGCGCCGGGGAACACCGCCCGGGCGAACGGCGCGACGAGCTGCCACCGGGAGGAGAACTCGTAGGCGCCCTTGCGCACCTTCGCGGTCGGGGTGACGTTGACCTTCTCGGTCGCGCTGAACTCCATGAACCCGTTGTCGATCTGCCGTCCGGTGCCGGTGACCCGGTGCACGTAGTAGCTGAGCACCGCCTGCTGCTCGGCCGGTTTCGGCGTGACGATCGTGATCGGCTTCGCCTTGCGGGCGTCGAGGACGACCGTCAGGTCCCGGTCGACGTGCAACTCGGGGATGGTGACCAGGGCGTCCTGCGGGTGCAGTGCGGTGCCGGCCGTCAGGGTCGCGTCGACCAGGTAGTC
>KL571327.1:6198-10926 GCA_000715855.1 Actinoplanes liguriensis | reverse complement strand
TCGCCGCTGCCGAGGAAGCCCAGCGTGTCGAAACGCTGGTCGTCGCCGAACATCTGGAACACCGGGACGGCGGTGGGCTTTCCGTCCTGGCCGACGGCGGTGATCGTGACCCGGTGGTGCGGCGGGTCGATCGTGGCGCCCAGCGCGGTGACCACGCGCACGCCGCCGGGGCCGGTCGCGGTCAGCCAGCCGCCGAGCACGCCCTTGGTGCCGGTGCGATCCAGGGTGAGTGGCACGCTCGTGCTCGCGCCGGCCGGGACGGTGACACTGGTGGCGACGGCCACATCAGGCATGGTGGCTTTGAGCGCGAGGGTTACCGGGGATGTCCCATTATTGCGGTAGACGACGGTTTTATTCGTAGCGAGAAGCCCGAAATCTGCCACGCCGGTTGCGGTCACCTGCTGCGTGGTGGCGCGGCTCAGGTCGACACGGCCGGCGCCCTGACCGTAGACAGTCGCCGCAGCGCCGGTGGACGCGGTGCTGACCAGGGCATTCTTGATCTCAGCGCCGGTCCAGGAAGGATGCTGCTGGGCGAGGATCGCGGCGGCGCCGGCGACGTGCGGCGTGGCCATCGACGTGCCCGACGCGGTGGTGTAGAGATCGTCGACCGGCGTGCCCATCGTGGTGCCGGCCGCGCGGGCCGCGACGATGTCGACGCCCGGCGCGGTGATCTCCGGCTTGAGGCCCTGGTCGAGGACGCGCGGGCCGCGGCTGGAGAACTCGGCGAGCGTGTCGTCGTGGTCGACGGCGCCGACGGTCAGCGCCGAGGTCGCCGCGCCCGGGGTGCCGACCGTGTAGTCGCCGCCCTCGTTGCCGGCGGCGACCACGAACAGGGCGCCGCGGGTGCTGAGCTCGTCGACGGCCGCGCTCATCGGGTCGGTGCCGTCGGTCGGGCCGCCGCCGAGGCTCATGTTGACCACCTTGGCGCCACTGTCGACGGCCCATTGCATGCCGGCGATGATGCCCGACTCGTAGCCGCTGCCGGTGTCGTCGAGGACCTTGCCGACCAGCAGTTGCGCGCCCGGTGCGACACCGCGGCCGCCGACCGCGACGGACGCGACGTGGGTGCCGTGCCCGAAGTGGTCGGCGGTGTTGCCGCTGCCGCTGAAGTCCTGCGCGGCGGTGACCCGGCCGGTCAGGTCGGGGTGCGTGGCGTCGATGCCGGTGTCGAGGACGGCGACCTTGACGCCGGTGCCGGTCAGCCCGGCCTGCCAGGCGGCGGGTGCGCCGATCTGTTCGACGTTCGGGTCGGCGCTCGCGGTGACCCGGCCGTCCAGCCAGATCTTGGACTTCCCGGAGACGCGCATCTCCGCCTGGCTTCGCCAGAAGGACGACAACGATCTCTTGTCGGCGCTCACCGCCACTGCCCCGACGCTCGGCAGCTGGGTGGTCCCGCTTGCTTGGAGGGTACGCAGGTTGCCCGCCCCCGACTGCACGATCAGCGGGAGGGTGCCGCGGTCGGCGTCGCCGTACCCGTCGGCGAGCAGGCGCTCCACGTCGAACAGCTCGGCGTCGACCTGCCCGCTCCTGATCAGCGGGACCGCGTCCAGGGGCAGGACCTGCAGCCCGTGCCCGGCCTCGGTGGTGCGGAACGCGATGCTCTCGCGTCCGGGGGCCGGCCGCACCGTCGCCGTGTGCCGGCCGTCGCCCGCGGGGGCGAGCGTGACGACGTCACCGGTGATCAGCGTGACCGCCCGGGCGGGGCTGCCCGGGGCGGCCGGTGGTGCGGCCGGGCCGGCGGTGGCCGGTAGGGCGGCCACCGATCCGGTTCCGATCAGGACTGCGGCCAGCACTGCCACGGTTCTCGCTCGTTGTCGCACGGCCGTTCTCCTTCACGCAACCGGCGCCCCACGTTGATGTTGGGGCGACGATTCGCATTCTCAAGAACGCCGATGTTTGCCGGACAGGCCTGTGAGCTGCCCTACCTCCGCCATGGCGCGATGTGGACAGATCGCGGCGTCAGTCCCCGGTGGGCTGGGCGCGGCGGCTCAGAACGGCGCCGAGGACCGGCGCGCCGAACCACAGGATGGTCAGCCACGGCGTGAACCAGCAGAACAGCACGGTCGCGAGGAAGTACCAGGCGACGATCCGGGAGATCCGCGCCTCCCGGCGGTACGTGGCGAGGTCCACGTCCGCGTGCAGCAGCCCGTCCCGCAGCGCCTGCCCCTGAATGCCCGAGCGCAGCAGCAGCAACGCGGCCACGGCCACGGTGAACAGGCCGGCCGCGGCCGGGTTGAGCGTGTTGTGGTCGTAGACCGTGGTCGCGTACGGCAGCAGCCCGGTGAGCAGCAGCAACGGGAAGTGCAGCCGGATCAGCCGCGGCGACATCCGCGCGACCCGGTCCAGGAGCTGGTGGTGCTGACGCCAGACGATCCACAGGATGTAGAACGCCAGCAGGTACGCCGAGAAGGAGGGGATCTGCTCGTACAGGAAGTGCAGCAGATTGCGCGCCGCCTCCGCCCGGCCCACCTCGTCGACGTCGAACTCAGGCCCGCCCTCCGGCTTCGGAATGTCGATGACCAGCAGCGTCATCGCGATCGCGAACACCGCGTCGGTGAAGAACCCGACCCGTTCCGCGGTGTATCCGGCGGGTACTTTTTCTTCGCTCTGCACGGCCCGGCATTATGCCCGACGAAGATCAGCGGCGGTGGGCGCGCAGGGCGAGCAGGGCGCCGTCCAGGGCTGCTTCCAGGGGCTCGACCGAGTTCTTCGCCTGCATCACGAGCAGCCCGCCCTGCAGGGCGGTGAACACCATCAGGGCGAGACGTTCCGGGTCGGCCGCCGGCTTGATCAGGCGCTTCGCGCGCATTGTCCGTACGCCGTCAGCCAGGTGCTCGTGCCAGCGGTCCGCATGCGCCCCGACCATGGCGGCGAGCCCGGGGTCGGCCGGGGTGAGCTCGTTGACCAGGGCGGTGATCGAGCAGTGCAGGTGGGTGAGAGTGCGGTAGTGGGTGATCACGGCGTCGCGCCAGCCCTGCCACGACTCCCAGCTGCCCAGGTCGTCGATCCACGGGCGCTGGGCCTGCAGGACGCGCGCGCTCTGCAGCTCGGCGATCGCCGCGACCAGGTCGCGCTTGCCGGCCGGGAAGTAGTGGAAGAGCTGGCTCTTGCTGGTGGCCGTGCCGGCGCGGATCTCGTCGAGGGTCATGCCGCCGACGCCGCGCTCCAGGATCAAATCGGTGGCGGCGTGCACGATGCGCTCGCGGGTCGCGGCGCCCTTGGCGGTCAGCCCGGTCATGAGCGGGCCCGGGCCGGGGCGGGCGCGCGCATCGCGGTCAGGCCCAGGTCGAGCGCGGCCTCGAGGTGGGCGGCGCTGCCGGTGGCGGTCAGGACCGCGACGCCGCCCTGGATGCCGGCGAGCAGCCCGGCGGCGGCCCGGTCGGCGTCCAGGCCGGGGTCGATGTCGCCGGTGGCCTGCATGTGCCGGATGCCGTCGGTCAGGCCGGCCTGGCTCAGGGCGATCAGCCGGGCGATGACGGCCTGCGCGCCGGGGCTGGTCCGCTCGCCCTGGGCGGCCAGGTCGCTCAGCACGCAGCGCCGGCCGGTGCGGTCGCGGTAGTGCTCGACGACCCGGTCGCGCCAGGTGTGCCAGGCGGCCCAGGTGGTCAGGCCACCGGCGTCGGGCCGGCGGGCGGCCTCGGCCTCGGCGACGGCGAACAGCAGCTCGTCGCGGCCGCCGGGGAAGTAGTGGAAGAGCTGGCCCTTGCTGGTGCGGGTGCGTAGCACCACGTCCTCCAGCCGCATGCCGGTGACCCCGTGCTCGCCGATCTCGGCGATCGCGCCGGCCACGATCCGGCTGCGGGTCTCGGCGCCCTTGCGGGTCAGCTTCGGCATGCTCTCCCCATCTCTGGACCGGTAGGTCCACGTTACCTCGGCCACGACCTCAAGTTCTGGACTGGCGGGTCTATTTTTTCGAGCCCAAAGTTTGGACCGGAAGTACTGATCTGATCGGAGAGCGACCATGAACCACTACTACCTGCTCGGCCGTTCCGGCCTGCGCGTCAGCCGTCTGGCGCTCGGGACGATGAACTTCGGGATCGGCGGCTTCCACGCCGCCTACGGCAAGACCGAGGAGGAGGCCGAGCCGATCTTCCGCCGGTACGTGGAGTCGGGCGGCAACTTCGTCGACACCGCCGACTTCTACACCGCGGGGGAGAGCGAGCGCATCCTGGGCCGGCTGATCGCCGCGGCCGGCAACCGCGAGCGCCTCGTGCTGACCAGCAAGTTCACCAACACGATCGACCCGGCCGACCCGAACGCCAGCGGCAACGGCCGTAAGCACATGGTCCGGGCGCTGGAGAACTCGCTGCGCCGGCTCGGCACCGACCACCTCGACCTGTACCTGCTGCATACCTGGGACCGGATCACCCCGGTCGAGGAGGTCGTGCGGACCTTCGACGACCTGGTGAAATCCGGCAAGATCCGCTACGCGGGGCTGTCCGACGTGCCGGCCTGGTACGCGGCCCGCGCCCAGAGCTACGCCGAGGCGCACGGGCTGACCCCGATGGTCACCGTCCAATTGCCGTACTCGCTGGTCAACCGCGGGATCGAGCCGGAGTTCGTGCCGATGGCGCAGACCCTGGGAATCGGCCTGACCGCGTGGAGCCCGCTCGGCGGCGGCCTGCTCTCCGGCAAGTACCGGCGCACCGGCGCCGGGGTGGCCGGGCAGGGCCGGCTCAGCAACCCGGACGCGCCCGGCGCCCCGATCGCCGACAGCCACTGGCGGGG
>KL571327.1:1830-5993 GCA_000715855.1 Actinoplanes liguriensis | reverse complement strand
GATGTGTATAAGAGACAGATCGAGGCCCTGGAGGACGTCGCGAAGCAGCTCGGCAAGCCGATGGCACAGGTCGCGCTCAACTGGGCGGTCACCCAGCCGGCCATCTCCTCGCTGGTGATCGGCGCGAGCAGCCCGCAGCAGATGAACGACAACCTGGCCGCCCTCGACTTCGAACTGCCCGCCGACGCCCGCGCCCTGCTGCGGGAGGCCAGCGAGCCGCAGGTCCCGCAGCTGTACTCGATGTTCACCCCGCAATACCAGTCCTGGGTGGTCAGCCCCGGCCTGCACATCGGCGACAAGCCGCCGACATTCACCGGGCCGGTGATCAACGGCTGAACTTCGCCGCCCGGGCCGCGTCGAGACGGGTATGAGGATGTTCGACCAGCTGGCCGGGAGCCTGAGCGGGCGGCCCGGCGACCGGGCGCCGATCGTGCTGCTGCACGGGCTGACCTTCGACCGGCGCCAGTTCGGCCCGCTGCGGCGTGAGCTGGCGGCGATCGACCCGGACCGGCAGGTGCTCAGCCTGGACCTGCCCGGGCACGGCGAGTCGCCGGACCAGCCGGAGTACGGCCTGGGCGGGGTCGCCCGGCGGGTCGCGTGGGCGGTCGACGCGGCCGGCCTGCGCGCGCCGGTGCTGGCCGGGCACTCGATCGGCGCGGTGATCGCCACCGAGCTCGCCGCCCGTTTCCCGGCCCGCGCGGTGCTCAACCTGGACCAGCCGCTGCTGCCCGGGCCGTTCGGCGCGCTGGTGCGCGGTGCGGAGGCGACGCTGCGCGGCCCGGAGTGGCGTACGTTCTGGGACCGGCTGCGCGCCGGGATGGGCGTCGACGAGCTGCCCGCCGAGGCCCGGGAGCTCGTGGCGCTGACCGAGCGGCCCCGCGCCGACCTGCTGCTCGGCTACTGGGGCGAGATCCTGCGCGACGCCGACGCGGACATCCGGGTGCGCCGGTCGGACGCCCTGGCCGGGATCGCCGCGCGGGGGATCGGGTATCACTGGGTGACGACGGCCGAGCCGCCCACACCGTACGCGCAATGGTTGTCGGGTCTGATCCCCGGCATCGAGGTGACCGTGCTGCCCGGGGGTCACTTCCCGCATCTGGATCATGCCGGTGAGGTGGCGAAACTCGCCGCCTCGCTCTGAGGTCGACGCCGATCGATTCTTTTGGCACCCTGAGGGTTGACCCGAGGCACTTTCGAGTGGCAGGTCAGAACGGTTTCGGTCAGCCGGTGGGGGTAATGCCGAAATAATGGTGGGACCTCGTGGCGTTGCCGCGCCCCGGAGGTTTAGGCTCGAACGCTGTCAGCGGTGGCCTCCGGTCGCCGGCGTGAGGGGAAGGCGGGTGACGGTGGCCGACGCCACGTCAGCGACCCGGTTCGTGGCCCGCCCGGCAGACGGCCGGCGGATAGCCTTCGAGGTCCTCGGCCCGGCGCACGGCTCCCCGGTCTTCCTGCTGCACGGCACCCCGGGCAGCCGCCTGGGCCCCCGCCCGCGTGGCATCGTGCTGCACCGGCTCGGCGTCCGGCTGATCACCTACGACCGTCCCGGCTACGGGGAGTCCGAGCGGGTGCGTGACCGCGACGTCGCGCACGCCGCGCAGGACGTGCGCGCCATCGCCGACGAGCTCGGCCTGGGCAGCTTCGCCGTGGTCGGCCGGTCCGGCGGTGGCCCGCACGCGCTGGCCTGCGCCGCCGACCAGGAGCTCGGCGACCGGATCACCCGCGTCGCGGCCCTGGTCAGCCTCGCCCCGGCCGGCGCGCCCGGCTGGTTCGACGGGATGAACGGCGACAACAATCAGCAGTTCGCCCGCGCGGTCGCCGACCCGGGTGCGCTGGAGTCCGAGATCCGCCGCCGCGCCGACGGCATCAGCACCGACCCCGACTTCCTGCTGCGCCTGCTCACCGAGCAGATGACGATCGCCGACCGGCGGGTGGTCAGCGACGCGGCGATGCGCCGCCAGCTGCGGTTGTCCTACCGGGACGCGATCAAGAACGGTCCGTACGGGTGGATCGACGACCTGCTGGCGCTGCGCCGCGACTGGGGTTTCAACCTGGGCTCGATCACCGTCCCGGTCCGGGTCTGGCACGGCGGCGAGGACACGTTCGCCCCGGCCGTGCACTCGGAGTACCTGGCCGGGCAGATCGGCGGGCGGGCCGAGCTTGATGTGCGGCCCGGCGCGGCCCACTTCGACGCGATGCCGGAGCTGCCGCGCACGCTGCGCTGGCTGGCCGGGCGCTCGACGGCTGTCCCCACGTTCGCCGGCCCGGCCTGACACCCAGCAGCCCGGCCCGACCCGGCCTGACGCCCGCGGCCCGGCCCGGCCCGGCCTGAGGAAAGCCGGCCCGGCCGGGTCGAGAGCGGCCCCTGACGCCCGCGCCCCGGCCCGCTGTTGATCAAATAGTCGGATGACCGACGAGGAGATCGCCGAGCGGATCCGCCGGGAGCGCCCCACCGAGGTGACCCCGGCCGTGATCGGCGGGCACCCGGTGCTGATCGACACGGTCCGGCTGCCCGGCGGTCACGTCACGACCGTGCACCGGGTCCGCGACGGCCAGGTCACCGTCCTGCACGCCGGCGCCGACTCGTTCCGCGAGGACGTCGCCGCGGCGTTGCTGGACGTGCCACCGGTGCGGGCCGCGACGATCATGCCGATCCCGATCGACGTCCCCGGGGTGCGCCTCGACCACGCCCTGGTCCTCGCCCCGGTCCTCGCCCGCGACGAGCCGGCCGTGACCGTCGTCGCCGTGCACCACAGCGAGTTCCTGCCGGGGGAGACCGAGAAGGCCTTCCACGCCGCGATCTCGTCGCACGGCACCGGCCTGGTCCACCGGATCGACAACTGGGACCGGCATCCGGTTCCGCGCGCCGACGCCCGGCTGCTCGACGACTGGCCGGGCGGGATGATGCGCCGCTCGCAGAAGTTCCATCCGTGGCAGGCCGAGCGGATGCTGTCCGCGGTCGCGCCGGACGGCCCGGCCGGTGTCCGTGTCGAGATCCGCACCATGGCCGGGCACGTGCTCGTCCTGCAGCGCCGCTGGGACCGGGCCACCGGCACCCTCACCTTCCCGGAGGGAACGTCGACTCCGATCGATCTGCCCCGCGGTGAGCTGTGGACCCGGCTCGGCCCGCTGTTCCTCGGAGCCGATCCGGGTGAGCTGGTCACGGTCGCCGCGGGCGCGCCGGAGACCGACGTGCTGGAGATGCGTTACGAGACGCAGGACCGCGGCTGGGCGTCGTTGCCCCGGATGGAGGGCCTCGGCGACTGCGTGGCCCGCCTCGACCGGCAGATCCTGCGGACCCCGGGCAACTGGGCGGTCTTCACGTCCCGCTCCGACGCGGTGATCCAGGTCGAGTGCACCGATGCCGGCGAGCTCTGGCTGGAGACCCCGGACCCGGCGACGAAGCAGTCCCGCGGGCGGGTGGTGACGCTCCCGGAGGCGGCCGGCCTGCTGGAGATCCTGGCCCGCGAGGACCGCAGCGCCGTCGCCGACCTGCCGGGCGCCGAAGACGTCGACTGGGAGTGATCAGTCGACGCAGAACTCGTTGCCCTCGACGTCGAGCATCGGGATGCACGACTCGTTCTCCCCGTCGGCGATCAGCTCCTGGACCACCACCGCACCGAGCGCGACCAGCCGCGCCGCCTCCGCCCGCAGGGTCGCCAGCCGCTCGTCGCCGACCAGGCCGGTGCCGACCCGAACGTCCAGGTGCACCCGGTTCTTGACGACCTTGCCCTCCGGGACCCGCTGGAAGAACAGTCGCGGGCCGACGCCGGTGGGGTCCTTGGCCGCGAACCAGTCGCCGCGCTGCTCGGCCGGCCGGGACGCCTCATACTCCGCCCACGTCGCGAAGTCGTCCGGCGGCGCGGGCACCTCGTAGCCCAGCACCTCGCACCAGAAACGGGCGACCCGCTCCGGGTCCTTGCAGTCGAACGTGACCTGGAACTGTTTGACCGATGCCATCGGTCCACCATAGAGGCTCAGTAGGTGTGCGGGTCCAGGACCCGGAAGACGCGGCGGCGGCGCAGCAGGGCACGCACGATCGGATGCTCGGAGCCGACCCGCTCGGCGAGCCGGTCGGAGACCGCCACCTGGTCGGCCTTCTCCGCGACGGCCAGGTTGCCGGCACTGACGTACGTGTCCGGGTGGTCCTCGCCGAGTGTCGTCGC
>KL571327.1:0-1654 GCA_000715855.1 Actinoplanes liguriensis | reverse complement strand
GTCTCGCGCAGCGCCTGCGCCCCGGTGTGTGCCAGCGGCAGGGCCGCCTCGACGGCGCCGGCCTCGGCGAGCGCGACCACCAGGTTGTGCCGGCAGAGCAGCACGTACGGATGGTCGGCGCCGAAACGGCGTACCAGCAGGTCCTCGCTCTGCTCGAACTCCTCACGGGCGCTCGCGTAATCCTCGGTGAGCAGCATCGTCGCCGCCCGGCTCAGACGGGTCAGCAGGGTGGGGAAGGCGTCCTCGCCGAGGCTGATCCGCAGCCGTTCGTAGGCCTCGTCGAGCAGGTCACGCGCCTCCTCGAACTGCCCGGCGCCGCGCAGCGACACGGCCAGGTTGACCTGCACGCCCAGCGCGTCGCGCGAGTGCTGGCCGTAGAGCCGCTCGTACCCGCGCCGGATCCTGCGCAGCCGGTCGACGGACTCCGCGTAGTCGCCGGCCTCGCGCAGGTCGCTGCCGAGGTTGTTGCCGCACAGCAGGGTCCGGTGATGTTCCTCGCCGAGCAGCTGCGCCATCCGGGTGAACGTGGCCCGGTCCAGGTCGAGCGCGCGCCGGAAGTCACCGGTCAGCCGGTACGAGGCGCCCAGGTTGTTGGCGAACGACAGGGTGCGCCGATGATCCTCGCCGAACCGGGTCGCCGACGCCCGGTAGGTGCGGATGTCCCGTTCCAGCGCCTCGTGGTACTGCCCGAGCGCGCGCAGGTCGCCGCCGTAGCTGCCCGCGGTGAACAGCGTGTACGGGTGGCTCTCGCCGATCAGCTCCTCCTGCGCCAGCAGCGTCTGCTCGTCGAGGTCACGGGCCTGCACGAACTCGCCGAGGATGCGCAGCAGGTTGCCGCGGTGGAAACGCAGGTGCAGCAGCTGCACGAGCAGCGGATGCCGGTCCGGGTCGTCGTCGGGCAGCGCCTGCAGCCGGGCGGTCCAGCGCTCGTCGGCGCGGATCGCGTACTCCAGGCCCTGACGGAAGCTGCCGGCCAGGTAGATGTAGCGGATCCGCTCGATCACCAGCTGGCGCACGTCGTCGTTGTCGCAGCCCTCCGGGTCGGAGCCGTCCAGGTGACCCCAGAGCAGCCGGAAACCCTCCCAGGTGGCCGGGTCCTCGACCTCACCGGCCGGGCGGGCCCCGACCAGCACCAGGTGCACCGCGTGCCGGACCTCGTCGCGGCGCTGCGTGCTCATCCGGTCCCGCAGGGCGCTCTGCAGCAGCCGGTGCACGGTGACCCGCTTGACCTCCGGGTCCAGTTTGACCAGCGACAGCCGGTTGATCGGCTGCATCAGCGCGGCGATCACGTCGTGCTCGGACATCCGGTCGGCGAGCTGCTGGGCGACGTCGTCGTCGTAGCGGGCGATGACCCGGGCCACCTCGGGGCTGTAGAGCAGGTTCAGCGAGATGTCGGGCTGCAGCATCGACATCAGCTGCAGCAGCCGGTACGCGCCGTTGGAGATGGCCCGCAGCCGTTCGAGGATGACCTCCCACACGGCGGTGGCGCTGGTCCGGACCGTGCCGGCGTTCTCCAGGCCGGTCAGGTACTCCCCGGCGGAGCGGCCGGTGTCGTGCAGCCACGCGGCCGCGAGCACGATCAGGATCGGCAGGTCACCGGCGGCGTCGGCGATCCGGTCCGCGTCGGCGCGGGTCAGCGCGCGCACACCGAGCC
>KL571326.1:28515-29704 GCA_000715855.1 Actinoplanes liguriensis | reverse complement strand
CGGCAGGATGTAGAGCAACTGCGCACCCGCCGCCAGCCCCACCAGCCGTGGGCCACCGACCCCGGCGAAGCTGACCAGGAAGCCGAGCACGAACATCCCGGCGGCCGCCGCCCACGTGTTGAACGACAGCAGCGTGCCGAGCGTGACCAGTAACCAGCCGACCGGAAGCACGCCGAGCAGGGTTTTCGCGCGCTGCCGAGGGCTGCCGGAGATCTGCGAGAGCAGGCCCAGCGCGATCACGGTGAACAGCGCGTACGGCGCCATGGCGGGATTGCCCAGCACGTACCGGCTCAGATAGAACCCCGCGCAGGCCACGACCGTGATCCGGGCGGCACGCCGGACGGTCGACAGGCCGGGGTCACGATGGCGCAGCCAGGCAAACACGCAGCGATCTTACGGCCCGGCCCGGCCACCTACGCTGGCACACGGCGTCCCCGCCGGCCGGCCGCACTCTGATCAGACGTCCAACTTAACGAGGTAGCCGGCGAGTTGTCGGTTCCGGGCCGCGGCGTTCGTTGCCTTGATGAGCGGACGCCAACCAGGGCGCCACCTCGATGACAGGAGAGCCGGCCGATGCCGCACGCACAGGTCAAGATCCACCGCATGTTCGAGCTCGTCGAGCCGATCGGCGCCATCACCTTCTCCGACGTGCCGAACGAGGCGTTCCTCGCCGTCGGCATGCGCAACTACTGGGACGGCTACTTCGCGGGCCGGGCCGCGCCGCTGGGGATGGCGCCGGCCGCCGTGGTCGACGCGGTCTTCTACAACTTCGCACCCGGCGAGGTGGCCCGGCACATCCCGTGGGTCTGGGGCAAGATCACCCCCAAAGAAGCGATTACGGTACGGCAACAGGGCAGCACCGCCGCACTGCGAAAGGTGCTCGGGGAGCGGGCCGGCTCCCCCGCCCTGCCGCGGATCGCCGAGCTCGCCACCCGGGCCGCCGTCAGCGCGCCGACCGACGGCCGGGTGCTGTACGCCGGGCTCCGGGCACTCGACGTCCCCGAGGAGCCGGTCGCGAAGCTCTGGCACGCGGCGACCCTGCTGCGCGAGCACCGCGGCGACGGCCACAACGCCGTTCTGGTCGCCCACGGCATCGGCGGCACGGAGGCCCACGTTCTGCTCGCCCTGTCCATGGGCATGCGCGCGGAGGAGTTCGGCCGTGTCCACCACCCTGTCTCTTATACACATC
>KL571326.1:26020-28242 GCA_000715855.1 Actinoplanes liguriensis | reverse complement strand
GCCGAGGGCACGTTCACGGACGCCGGGCGGCAGCTCAGGCAGCAGATCGAGGACCGCACCGACGAGCTGGCCGCTCCGGCCTACGACGTGCTCACCGCGGACGAGCTCGACGAGCTGAGCACCGGCCTCGAACCGATCGCCGCCGCGGCCCGCTCCGTCGACGATTGACCTCCTCGGCCGAACACGGTGTGACCGTTTCGCCAAGGCTCCAAGATCACCAGAGCGGCACAATGACGCCGTGTCCTTCAAACTTCCCAACGCCCTGCTCACCGACGACGACGGACCCGCGCTCGAACTGCTTAGGCGTTACTACGGCCCGAACCCCGCCGTCGGTGCCACCTTCGACGCGTGGGACAGCACCGGCACCCGGGCCGCCGACATCAATCGGTTCACCGCCGACGACCTGGTCGCGGTCACGTTCCTGTCGGTACGGGTGCCGCCGACCGCCGCCATCGTGTTGCTGCGCGACCGGGCCGCGGAGTTCACGGAGCTGCTCACCGGTCTCGGCCCCGATCGGGACCTGGCCGACGAGAAGGGGAAGCTCGACGACAAGAACTGGGACCTGCAGACCGCGCTGCGCGCGATTCCCGGCATCGACACGACCATCGCGACGAAGCTGATCGCTCGCAAACGCCCACGGTTGCGCCCCATCTGGGACCGGGTCGTCGCCGAGGTGACCGGCACACAGAAGCAGCAGTGGGAACCGCTGCGCGAAGCCCTGAGCAAGCAGAACGGAGCGTTGCAGCAGCGCTTGATCGCTCTTCACACGGCAGCCGGGTTGCCTGCCGCCGTGACACCGTTGCGGGTGCTGGACGTGATCGCCTGGCGGGAAGGAAAGGACCGCGGCCTCTGACCCTGGGTTACGAGACTGCCCACCAGTCGCGGACGGGCAGCCGCACCCAGCGGTCGGGCTCGGTGAACGGCCGGTCGTCGGCGGGGCGCACCCCGGCGTAGGCGCAGCAGTACTCGACGGCGTGGTGCCGGTACAGGAAATGGCGCAGAACCTCGTCACCGGGGGCATCGGCCGCCGGCCAGCCACCGCCCGATGCAGATCCCATCCGGTGATGACGCCGTCATGCACCGACGCGCCCTGGTTGCCGCTCTTGGGATTGCCGTACATGCTGTAACACACCGTGCCGGCCGACAACAGAAGCGCGACCTTCGGCATGGACGCCCCGAACGCCCACGGCTGGCTGACGACGCAACCGCCGGGTACGTCGGTCAGGCCCAGCGTCCGGATCGAGCCTTCGTCGTCGGCGTCCCACATGTCCTCGACGACGATCTCGTCCTCGACCACCACGGCGTCCAGGCGTCGTGCCGCCTCGGTCGCGTCGATTCCCCCGACGCAGCACAGGCTCAAACCGTCGCTGTCGACATCGGCGAGCGCGTCGACGATCCTGCGCGCCTCCGCGACGGCGGCCTCCTCCGCCCGCGTCAGCGTCGCGCTCGTGTCGAACAGGTCGGGCGTCGCGCCGGCACGGCTCAGTCGCGCCGGTGACCAGCCGGCCATCATCGGCCGCTCGGGATCCGCACCGGCGGCCACCAGCGCACGGGCGTTGTCAGGATGACCGGCATGCACGGCGAGCCAGAGCGCGGTGCGCCCGTCGTCGACCGCGTCCACGTCGTCGACGAGCCGGGCCAGCTCCGCCACCACCTCGGCCGAGCCCTCCCGCGCCGCGTGGTGCAACGGTCGCCCGCGCCCGCCCACGAGGGTGTTCGGGTCAGCCCCGGCCGCGAGCTTCTCCCGCACCACGGCGAGATCCGACCACGAGTTGTATCCCATCCGCGACCAGCCGGCGTCGGTCATCCTTGCCTCCCCATGCCCCTCGGACCGGATCAGACTATGAGACGACGGGCGCGAAACAGCACATAGGACGGAACCCCGACCGGCCGAACCGCCGGCAACTCCGCGCCCCCGGCGTCAGTCCAGCCGGGCGCGGATGTCCCGGACCTCGGCGAGCCGTTTGACCGAGTAGTCGTCCTGCCAGCAGACGGCGGCTTCCCACGCGGCCGATGCCTGGGCGGCGATGTCGTACGCGTCGTCGTCGAGTTCGGCGGCGTTGCCGGGCAGCACCAGGTCGAGGTCGGGGACGTCGACGTGGGACTCGTCCCAGTCGATCAGCGCGACCCGATCCGCGGTCATGAGGATGTTGCGCGGGTTGGGGTCGCCGTGCACGACGCACGTCTGACGTCCGGACAGTCGCGCCCATGCCGCCCGGCAG
>KL571326.1:22892-25811 GCA_000715855.1 Actinoplanes liguriensis | reverse complement strand
CTGACGTCCGGACAGTCGCGCCCATGCCGCCCGGCAGCGGGCCACGCCTTCCGGGGGCATCGCGCCCAGGTCGATCTTCGTGCCGGTGTCGGCGTGCAGCAGGTCGGTCGACGAGCGCCAGCCGGGGCGCTGCGGCCAGCCCCGCGTCAGCCGATGCAGCTCACGGAGCGTCTCGGCCACGCGACGCCAGTCGGATTGCGTTTCGGGCGGCCCGCCCTCCAGGTAGGTCATCACCACCAGACCGTCGGCGAACAGCCGGCCGTCCGTGGTCGGCATCGGCACCGGCACGGTGAGGCCTTCGCGGTCGAGGTGGACGAGCAGCTCGGTCTCCCACGCGAGATCGGCGTCGCTCCTGGACCCGAGGCGAGCGACCGCGAGGCGTCCGCCGACCCGCACGCTCCACACGTCGTTGGCGACGCCGCCGGTGAGCGTGTCGACCCGAGCGGTGTCCTCACCCCACTGCGCGAGCGCTTCCCAACCCATTGAACGGATCTTACGGCGTCGGCAGGTGGCCGGTGGCCCGCAAGAGCGCCGCGGAGAATCGGCTGAAGTCGAGGCCGGGGAGCTGCTGCGGGGTGAACCAGCCCAGCTCGCTGATCTCCTCCTGGTCGGCGACCGGCGTCCCACCGGCGAACGCTGCCCGGTAGACAGCGGTCACGTAGGCGACCCGGTCGCCGTTGGGATAGGTCACCTCGTAGTCCTCCCCGCCCAGCACGTCGACCAGCCGCGGCAGGTCGATCTCGACGCCGGTCTCCTCGCGGATCTCCCGGACCGCCGCGTCGGCCGGGGACTCGCCGAGGTCGACCGCGCCGCCGGGCACCGCCCACCCGTCGTGATGCCCGGCGTGGCGGACCAGCATCAGCCGCCCCTCGTCGTCGACGACGATGACCGACACCGACGGCAGCATCACCAGGTCGTGGCCGATCACCGCGCGCAACCGGGCCAAATGCGGTGAAATCCCCATAGCGGCACAATAGGTCATTCGTAGCGGTACTTGAGGGACTCTTCCTCCACCCGCTGGATGTCGGCGATGGTCAGCTCCGGCATCCGCAACTGCGCGAGGGTCACCTCGGCCGAGGTCGGCTGGGCGTCCGCGGCCAGCCACTGGTCGGGCTTCCAGGCCGCACTGCGCAGCAGCGCCTTCGGGCAGTGCGGGTAGACCTCCTCGATGCCCACCACCAGCGCGCTGGCCGGCGGCTTGCCCACCGCGGTCATCTGCGACAGCAGGTCGGGGCGGGTGGAGACGCAGGCCCGGCCGTTCAGCCGCAGTGTCGTCGGGCGGCCCGGGATGACGAACAGCAGCCCGGCGCGGCCGGTCGCGACGATGTTCTGCAGGCTGTCCAGCCGCTTGTTGCCCGTCGCGTCCGGGATCGCCACCGTCCGGGAGTCCAGGACGGAGACGAAGCCGGCCGGGCCGCCGCGCGGCGAGACGTCGAGGTTGCCGTCGGCGTCCACGCTGGCGACCAGGACCAGCGACGCGCAGGCGATCAACTGCCGGGTCTGGCCGGTCAGCTCGGTCATCTGCTTACGAACGGCCGTCTCGTTGGGCATCTCGTAGACCCGGCGCAGCGCCTCCGTGTCGGACACGGCGTCGACGAGCAGCGAGTCGAAGGCACTGGCGGTGAGAACTGACTCCATCGGCCAAACCTAATCGACCGCGGTGAGGCCGTTCAAGCGCGCGAAGTGCTCGTCGGAGAGCTCCACGTCCGCGGCGGCGACGTTGGCACGCAGGTGCGCGACCGACGACGTACCGGGAATGAGAAGGATGTTCGGCGAGCGCCGCAGCAGCCAGGCCAGCGCGGTCTGCTGCACCGACGCGCCGACCTGGGCGGCGACCTCCGCCAGCACGCCGGACTGCACCGGGTTGAAGCCGCCGAGCGGGAAGAACGGCACGAAGCCGATCCCGTCCGCGGCGAGCTCGTCGATCAGGGCGTCGTCGTCACGCAGCACGATGTTGTAGAGGTTCTGCACGAACACGACCGGTGCGATGCCGCGCGCCTCGGCGATCTGCTCCGCCGTCACATTCGACAGGCCCAGATGGCGTACGAGGCCCTCGCCGCGCATCTCGGCGAGCTCCGCGAAGCGCTCGGCGATCGACCCCGGCCCCTCGACCCGCAGGTTCACCGCGTCGAGCGAGTCCAGTCCCAGGTGCGTGAGGTTGTCCTGCACCTGCTCGCGCAGGTTGTGCGGCGACGGGTCCCAGCTGCCGCCCGCCCCACGCCGGAAGCCGATCTTCGTGACGATCCGCAGCTGATCGGCGTACGGGAAAAGCGCCTCTTTGATGATCTTGTTGGTCTCTGCCGGACCGTAGTAGTCGCACGTGTCGATGTGGGTGATGCCCAGCTCGACGGCGGTGCGCAGAACCCGGACGGCTTCCGCCCGGTCCCGGGGCGGGCCGAACGCGTTGGGGCCGGCGAGCTGCATGGCGCCGTAGCCCATCCGGGTCAGGACCAGGTCATCGGCGAGCTTGAGTACGTCGTTGTTCATGGGACCGATACTGCCGCCCGGAAAATGGTCACGGGAGCTACGGATGATCCTGGGACAAGCAGTACCAGGCTCATCCGGCCGGGCGGTGGCAGCATGGTGGCCATGGATCAACTCGGTGCGACGCTGCGCTCCTGGCGCGACCGCCTCGACCCGGCCGCCGCCGGTCTCGCGCACCACTCGCCGCGGCGCGTGCCCGGCCTGCGGCGCGAGGAGCTGGCGGTGCTCGCCGGCATCTCCGCGGAGTATGTGGTCCGTCTCGAACAGGGCCGTGCCCCGACGCCGTCCGCGCAGGTCTGCTCAGCACTGGCCCGTGCGCTGCGGCTCTCCGACGAGGAGCAGGCCCACCTGATGCGCCTCGCCGGGCACGCCGCCGGCCCGGACCGGGTGCCCCGGATCATCCCCGCCAGCCTGTACCGGATCATGGATCGGCTC
>KL571326.1:21495-22610 GCA_000715855.1 Actinoplanes liguriensis | reverse complement strand
CAGCCTGTACCGGATCATGGATCGGCTCGACGGGCATCCGCTCGCGGTCTTCGACGCGGCCTGGCAGTTGCTGCACTGGAATCCGCTGCACGCCGCCACCTTCGGCGACCCGACGGTGCGCGGCGCCGAGGTCCGCAACGTGCTGCTCATGCACTTCGAGGGCGACATGAGCCGGGTGCGGCAGAGTGCGGACGAGCGGGCCGCGTTCGAGGAGTCGCTGGTCGCGGATCTGCGGGCGACGACGAGCCGCTATCCCGGCGATCCCGCCGTCACGGCGCTCGTCGCGCGGCTGAACCGTGTTCCCCGGTTCCGCGAGCTGTGGAAGCGCAACGCGGTCGCCGAGCACGAGGGCAGCAGGAAGGTCATCGAGCATCCGGAGGTCGGCGACATCGCGCTGGACTGCGACGTGCTCACCACCCAGGGCTCGAACCTGCACCTGGTCGTCTACACGCCGCGCCCGGGCACCGACGCCCGCGGCAAGCTCGACCTGCTCGCCGCCATCGGCACCCAGCAGATGTCCATGCACCCCTGACTCGCGATCCCAGCCTGCCCGCACCGTTGTTGTCCGTGCTCCATGACAACGGTCAGCACCGGCCGTCAGATGCGGAAGTGGCCGACCAGCCGGCGCAGCTCGCCGCTCAACTGGGACAGCTCCTGGGTCGCCCGCTGGATGTCGATGACACCGCTGGTCGTGCTCTGCGCCTCCGACGAGATGGTGGCGATGTCGGCCGCGATGTCCGCCGAGCCCTGGGTCGAGTGGTTGATGCTGCGGCTCATCTCCTCGATCGTGGCGGCCTGCTCCTGGATGCCGGAGGCGATGGTCGCCTGCAGATCGCCGAGCCGGCCGGCGAACGCGACGATCTCGCCGATCGACTCCCCGGCCGTGGTCGTGTCCTCCTGAAGGACCTGGACCTTGGCCGTGATGTCGTCGGTGGCGCCCTCCGTCTCCTGTGCCAGGTCCTTCACCGCGCCGGCCACGACCGCGAAGCCCTTGCCGGAATCCCCCGCCCGCGCCGCCTCGATGGTCGCGTTGAGAGCCAGCAGGTTCGTCTGCTGAGCGATCGCGGTGATGGTGCCGACGATGTCGCCGATCTCCTGGCTGGACGTGGCGAGCC
>KL571326.1:19973-21277 GCA_000715855.1 Actinoplanes liguriensis | reverse complement strand
TCGTCTGCGCCACGGCCAGGCCCTGCTCGCAGACCCGGGCCGCTTCGTCGGCGCTGCCGGTGATCTTCTGCAGCGAGCCGCCCATCGAGGACGTGCCGGCCGCGACCGAACGGACGTCGGCGGCGACCTCGTCCGCGGCGAGCGCGACGTCGCCGGACTGCCGTGACGTCGCCTTGGCGTCCACCATGATCTGGATCGCGGTGGTGGTCAGCTGCTCGCTGGCGTGCGCGACCGTCGAGGCGGAGTCGCGGATCTCCCGTACCGTCGCGGCGATCTTCTCGACGAACAGGTTGAAAGACCTGCTGACGTCGGTGAACTGGTCGTGCCCGGTGGTTTCCAGCCGCAACGTCAGGTCCCCCTCGCCCTCGGCGATGTCGGCGAGCCGGTCCTGCAGGGCGCTCAGCGGACGGATGATCGACAGGGCCATGAGGATCGCGAGCACGATCGAGACCACCAGCGTCAGACTGCCCACCAGGGTCGCGACGTGGCTGGTCCGCGTGGCGGTGCTGTCCGCCCGCGCGTGGGCGGCGGCCTCCTCCTGCCGGGCGCTGTCGAACAGCCGGTCGACGCCGCCGGCGATCACCGCGTACAGGTCGAGGCCGGTCTCGGCGACCAGGTCATTGGCCTTGTCCGTCTGCGCGGGCGTGCCCGCCCGGTACGCGGCGATCACCTCGTCGTCCATGGCCTGGAACTTCTGGAACGCGGCCCGGATCGTCGCCACGTCCGCCTGCGCGGCGGCACTCGGCGACAACTTCGCCGTCGCGTCCAGTTCCCGCCCGAAGCTGTCCATCGCTGCGAGGAACGCCGCACGCTCCGGCGCGGTGTCGGCCGTCGCGTCCGGCGCCCCGCGCACGATGTTGAACGCGTAACCGGCCTGCCAGCCGCTGATGTCGGTGACCCGGAACCGCAGCTGCTGGGCGGCGTCGAGCTTGGCATGCGAGCGGGCCAGCGCCTCGGCCGTCGACCGGGTGGTGTCGGCCGACCAGACGGCGGCGGCCCACATCACGGCCACGCACAGCGCCAGGAAGACGAACCCGGTGACCAGGCGCGTCGTCACCCGCATGTGCCGCAGCAGTCTCACGTCCAGTCCCCCCGCGGCCATGCTAACCACGATTTTTCCCCGGAACGGGTAAACCGGGCCAGCCCGGCTCGTCGCTCGGAACGAGGTCGCGGTTGCTGGAACTGCCGTGACCTGCTTCTGGGAACTACGGTGGTTTTCGTAGACGGGGGCCGTCGGTGGGCTGACGCCAGGGGCGCCGGCGCGGTGGACAGTCGAGCCGTGACGAACTCAACCATGGACCGGA
>KL571326.1:18968-19752 GCA_000715855.1 Actinoplanes liguriensis | reverse complement strand
GACCGGTGCGGTCTTCCTCGTCGGCGGGCTCTCCGACGCCGACTTCGTCAGCCGCCTGCGTCTGCCCGCGGACCCGGTCCCGTTCTGGGCGGGCTGGCTCCAGATGGCGGGGTTCGCCGGGGCGGTCGTGTTCGGGGCGCGCGCCGGGAGCACACGATGAGCGCCCGGCTGCCCCTGTGGGGGCTCGCGGCCGGCATCCTGGGACTGGTCGTCCAGTGGATCGCCGAGCCCGCGAAGTTCAACCCGTTCCCGCCGGGGATCGTCTTCATCGCGGTGTTCGGGGCGCTCACGGTGTTCACCGCCCGGCGCTGGTGGGGGCCGATCTTCGCCGTACTGATATCGCTCTGGATCGTCTTCGGCGGGCTCGCGGCCGGCCAGTTGACGCCGAATCTGACCTCGAGCAACGCGGGGACCGTCGGCGGGACCGTGGTGATGTCGCTCGGACTGCTGTTCGCCGCGGGCGCCGGCATCATGGCGATACTCGTGGCATGGCGGGCGCGCGGCAGGCGAGGAACGACCTGATGTGGGCGGTGGCGCTGGCGGCTGTGCTGGTCGCCGGCACCATCGGCGTGGCGCGGGGACAGGGCGGGTCCGGGCTGGACGTTCTCGGCGTCGCGCTGGTCGTGGCGGCGGCGTTGGCGGTGGTGGGATTACGCCGTACGCCGATGTGGGCTCTTGTCCTGACGATGGCGGCCGTCAACGGCTATCTGCTCGCCGGATACCCCTATGGTCCGGTGCAACTGTGCATGGTGGCCGCGATGTTCGAGCTGTCTCTTATACACAT
>KL571326.1:16935-18724 GCA_000715855.1 Actinoplanes liguriensis | reverse complement strand
GTTGCGGCTGTCCGCCGTGGCCTGCGCGATCGCGGCGCTGACCGCCTCGGCGACCGTGGTGCTGCGGGTGATGCCAGTGCTGCACGAGCCGCTGCTGCTCGCCTTCGGCTGGTCCGGCTGGATCGTGCTGCCGTGGTCGCTGGGCGCGCTCGTGCAGGTGACCACGGCCGCCCGGGAGCGGGCCCGGCAGGAGCTCGTCGAACGGACCGCCGCCGCCGAGCGGATCCGGCTGGCCGGCGAGGTGCACGACGTGGCCGGGCACGGTTTCGCGCTGACCTCGATGCACGCCGGGATCGCCCTGCTCGTCCTGGACGAGCGCCCTGACCAGGCACGCGCCTCGCTGGAGGCGATCAAGGCGACCAGCGACGCGTCCCTGGCCGGCTTGCGCGCCATGCTCGACGCGTTTCACCCCGCCGACGGTACGGCCGGTCTGGCCCACCTCGGCGCCCTCGTCGACGAGGTCCGTGCCGCCGGGCTGCCGGTGGAGCTGACCGTGACCGACGTGGCGCTGCCCGGCGAGGCGGACGCGGTGGCGTACCGGGTGGTGCAGGAGTCGCTCACGAACGTCCTGCGCCACGCCGGGCCGACCACGGCGAACGTCCACGTGGCACCGGCCGGCGACGACGTGCTCGTGCAGGTCGGCGACCGGGGCCCGGGCGCGGGGAAAGCGACGCACGGGCGAGGCCTGACGGGGCTCCGGCACCGGGTCGAGGCGGTCGGCGGCAGGTTCGACGCCGGCCCACGCACGGGCGGCGGTTTCCAGGTCACGGCCCGGCTGCCGATCGGAGGCGGGCGGTGATTCGCGTGGTGCTGGCCGACGACGAGGACCTGGTCCGGATGGGCCTGCGGGTGCTCATCGAGCGTGCGGACGACCTGACCGTCGCGGGCGAGGCCGCCACCGGGCACGACACGCTGCGGGTGCTGCGCCGGGTGCGGCCCGACGTGCTGCTGCTCGACGTCCGGATGCCCGGCATGGACGGCCTGGCCACGCTGCGGGCGATCGCGGCCGACCCCGATCTCGCCGGCACGCGGGTGATCATGGTGACCACCTTCGAGATCGACAGGTACATCTTCGAGGCGCTGCGGCACGGCGCCGCCGGGTTCGTGCTCAAGGACGCCGCCCCGGACGAGCTGACCCGGGCGATCCGGGTGGTGGCGGCCGGCGAGGCGTTGCTGTCACCGTCGGTGACCCGGCGGGTGGTAGCCATGTTCAGCCAGCCGGGCGGCGCCGTCACGGGCATCGACACGCTGACCGGACGGGAGCGGGAGATCGTGGCGTGGGTGACGACGGGGCACACCAACGAGCAGATCGCCCGCGAGCTGTCGGTGAGCGCGGCGACCGTTCGCACTCACGTCGGCCGGGCCATGGTGAAGGTCAATGCCCGTACCCGCGCGCAGTTGGTGGTTTTCGGCGTCCGCGCCGGACTCACCGTGGAGCGTTGACGGATGCGCCGCCACATCGGCTGGGTGACGTTCGCCGTCGCGATCGTCGTCACCCTCGTTCTCATCAGGCCATATCTGAGTTCCGGCAGCCGCATCGAGGTGCGCGGCGGCGTCCACTACGCCGTCCTGGTGGCGCACATCTTCACCGCCGCGGTCGCGCTCGTGCTCGGTCCGTTGCAGTTCATCGCCGCGGTCCGGGCCCGCCGGCGCCTGCATCGCACGATCGGCCGGGTCTACCTGCTCGCCGGGGTGCTGCCGTCGGCCGTGACCGTGGTGCCGGTCGCGGTGTGGTCCGGGCGGCCTCTGACCCAATTCGGACTCATCACGGCCTGTCTCTTATACACAT
>KL571326.1:9190-16712 GCA_000715855.1 Actinoplanes liguriensis | reverse complement strand
ATGTGTATAAGAGACAGGCCGCACACCGGGACTGGATGCTACGCAACTATGCGCTGACGTTCCTGGCCGTGACCGCGCGTGTCCTCGTTCCCCTGAGCCTGCTGTTCCGCACCCTGGTCCTCGGCGACGGCGGCGGATCGATCGCGGAGAACGCCGTCGCCATGATCCCCTTCGGTCAAACCGCCGGCTGGATCCTCAACCTAGCCGTCGTCGAGATCCTCCTCCGCCGTCGCCGGGCACATCAAGATCAAGATCAGTTTCATCCCGTACGTCGTTGATCGCGGCCCTAGAAAAGGATGACCAGCGCCAGCCAGCACACGAACGTGATGGCCCACGCCTGCCAGTAGGGACGCTCCGGGAAGCCGAGCGAGCGGGCCTTGCTCGCGCGGAAGTACACGAAGATCAGCCCGAACAGGCCGGGCTGCCCGTACGCCGGATAGGCGTTCTGCGGATAGGCGGGATACCCGGGCTGCGCAGCGGGAGCGGCATATCCGGGCGGCGCGGCGTATGCGGGCTGAGGAGACGGCGCGGCGTATCCGGGCTGTGGCGGCGCGGCGAATCCGGGCTGCGGCGGCGCGGCGAATCCGGGCTGAGCAGGGCTGGGATAGCCCTGGCCGTAGGCGGCAGGCGCCTGCGGCGCGGGGTAGTGCCCGGGCTGGGCATAACCGGGCATCTGCGTCGTGGCGGCGGGATCCGTGGGGTACGCCGGCGGGACGTATCCCGGCTGGGCGGTCAGGTCGGGATACTGGTTCTCCTGCACGAACAGTCCTTCCGGCGGCACACGGGTGGGTTCGCGCGAGAGAATCGGCTACCCGCACCGGTACCTGAGCAACAACAGCCCCGGTACCTCGTCACTCATGCCGCGCTCGCCCGCCGGTCAGCGTCTCGATCGTGAGGCCCGCATGACGGCGCGGATCCCGGGTTCGCTCGATCAGGCCCTGCGCGGGGCGGCGGGCCCGTCGGCGGTTCACCCCGGCATGCGCACGTCGCGCGCCTGCTTGAGGAAGATAACGCCGTCGATGGTGTCCAGCCGGGCCGGGTCGAGGGGGAAGTAGGCGAAGTCCTGCGAGACGCGCGGGACGGCGCCGGTGACCTCGCCGGTCAGGCGACGGGTGTCGACCAGGGCGGTGTCCCACGGGAGCGTGGACAGCATGCCCTCGACGGTGTCGGCGGGCGGTACGTCGTCGCCGACCGTGCCGAACGCGGTGGCCAGAAACGCGAACCGGTCGCCGAGGCGGGCGTCGAGGATCGCTCCGGCGCTCCACATCCGCACCTGGTGCTCCCCCATCGACATGACGCTCTGGTTGCGCTGCAGGTGCAGGTTGTGGGTGAAGACCAGGGCCGGGCCGTGCTCGGCGACCGCCTGCAGGTTCGCGGCCATCATCGCGTCGCGCAGCCCCGACAGCCGGGAGATGCGGGCCGGGGACGTGTCGGCCATCCAGTGGTGGTAGCGGAGCAGGCCGGCGGCGGTGCGACCGTAGAGCTGCGCCCGGTCCCGGTCCGGCGTGGCCAGCCCCGGCAACTGGGTGTCCAGCAGCGCCAGCAGGTCGTCGGCGATCACTCGCAGCCGCTGCGCTTCGGCGGACCGGCCGATCGACTGGGAGGGGTCCATGACCGTGGCCTGGTTCGACCAGCGCTCGTCCGGGCCCAGCAGCGCGTCCAGGGTTTCCCGGGTGCACGGCAGTGGGCCTTCGAGCAGGTCGTACAGGCCGGTGATCGCCTCCCGCGGGCTCGCCGCCCAATATTCCAAGGGGCCGTCGAAGCCGAAGAACCGCAGATGCTCGTCATGCTCCTGGTTGTACTCACGCATCCAGCGGACCAGCTCGCGGTTGCCCGGCGCCGAGCCGAAGTCGTGGCTGAAGCCGCGCTCCATCACCTCGTCGAGAGTGCCCGCGCCCGTCGTGACGTAGGCGTCGACCACCTGGCCCAGCAGGCAGTCGCTCTCGACCGCCAGGGAGCGGTAGCCCTCGTGCTCGACGAGGTGCCGGAAGACCTCGTTGCGCACATCGCCCAGCTCACCCACGAAATGCCTTGCCTCGCCGAGACCGAGCAGCACCGGCCGTACGGGCAATGATCGAAGAAATGCCGAGATGCCGGCGCCGTCGAGTGGCCGGGACGCGTCCTGGAGAGTCATTCCTTGAACCATATCGTTGAAGGCTTGGTGTAAACTTTTTCAACTGCCAGCTGCGTGGGAGCGTCTAAAGCCTCAACAGGGCCTGACCTGGGAGTGGCGTCGTTCCGGATCAGCGGCCGGGGGTGCAACAATGCGGGCATGGACGTCCGAGTGCGCAACAACGTCACCTTCACGGGCCGTGACGACGGCCCCGTGGTGATGCTCGCCCACGGGTTCGGATGCGACCAGAACATGTGGCGCCTGGTCACCGGCGCACTGGGCGAGCAGTCCCGGGTGCTGCTGTTCGACCATGTCGGCGCGGGGGGATCCGATCCGGCGGCGTGGGACCCGGACCGCTATGCGACTCTCGATGGCTACGCTCGCGACGTACTGGCAATCTGTCGTGATCTTGATCTTCATGACGTGATCTTCGTGGGGCACTCGGTGAGCGCCATGATCGGCGTGCTGGCCGCCGCCGAGCAACCCGGCCTCTTCGCCGGTCTCGTCCTGCTGGCCCCCTCGCCCAGTTTCATCGACGACGACGGATACCGGGGCGGGTTCACCCGGGAGGACATCAACGAGCTGCTGGAGTCGCTGGACAGCAACTACCTCGGCTGGTCGGCGACCATGGCGCCGGTGATCATGGGCAATCCCGAGCGGCCGGAGCTGGGCCAGGAGCTGACGGCCAGTTTCTGCCGCGCCGATCCGGCCATCGCGAAGGCGTTCGCCCGGGTCACCTTCCTGTCCGACCACCGCGCCGACCTGCCCAGGGTGAAGGTGCCCACGCTGGTCATCCAGTCGGCGGTCGACGCGATCGCGCCTCCCGAGGTCGGCGCCTACGTCCACGACCGGATCGCCGGCAGTCGCCTGGTCACGCTCGACGCGACCGGGCACTGCCCGCAGCTGAGCGCGCCGCAGGCCACGGCGCGGGCCATCGCGGATTTCGTGGCCGACTGCCGGTGACCGAACCGCTGCCACGCACGGAGTCACCCCACGCTGCGGCGTTTCCCGCCATGCTGGAGGACAGCATCGACGACCTTTACGACAGCGCGCCGTGCGGGAACGTGTCCACGCTGCTGGACGGCACCATCGCCAAGATCAACGCGACGTTGCTCGGCTGGCTGGGCTACACCCGGGAGGAGGTCGTCGGGCGGCTGCGCTTCAGTGACCTGCTCACCGTGGGCGGGAAGCTGTTCCACGAGACCCACTTCGCCCCGACGCTGCAGATGCAGGGCGAGATCAACGGCGTTGCCCTCGACCTGCGACGCGCGGACGGCTCCCGGCTGCCGGTGCTGGTCACCTCCGCGGTCAAGAACGGCACCGACGGGCAGCCCCAGCTGATCCGCACGATCCTGTTCGACGCACGGGAACGTCGCGCCTACGAGCGGGAGCTCCTGAACGCCCGCCGGGAGGCCGACGCCGAACGGGAACGCCTGCGCGGGCTGATCGCCGGACTGCAACACAGCCTGCTTCCCGACACGCTGCCGGCCCCACCGCGCATGCGGACCAGCGCGTACTACCACATGGCCTCCGCCGACCGGGTCGGCGGAGACTTCTACGACCTGTTCCCGCTCGCGGCGGACAGGTGGGGATTCTTCCTCGGTGACGTGTGCGGCAAGGGCCTCGCCGCTGCCGCCACCACGTCGGCCGCCCGCCACACCCTGCGCACCGCCACCGCCTACGACCCCGACCCGGCCGCCGCGCTGGCCCACCTCAACACCGTCCTCTACCAGGATCACCTCAGCCCGTCCCACCGCCACTGCACGGTCGTCCTCGGCATCCTCACCCCGACCCCGACCGGCTGCTCGATCACCATCGCGGGCGGCGGACATCCGGCCCCCATGCTGCTGCACGCCGACGGCACCCTCGAACCGCAACCCGTCACCGGCGGCACCATCATCGGCGGCCTGCGCTCGCCGCGCATCGTGACCCGGACGTTCTCCATGGCGCCCGGCGACACGCTGATCCTCTACAGCGACGGCCTGCTCGAAGCCCACCCCGACCTCGACGCGGACCGCTACGACGAGCAGGGGCTGCAGACCTTCCTGACCCGGCTGGCGCCCACCACCGCCCCGGCGGCCGTCACCGCGCTGAGGGAACTTCTCGCCGGCTTCGAACGCATCGAGGACGATGTGGCCCTGATGGCGCTCTCCCTCGACGAGCCCCTCACCTGACCGCCCCGCACCCCGGCCGGCGCCGAGGGTTCGCCCTGGGTCCGCGAACAGCCCCCAGCACCAGCTCACCCCACTCAGCTGGCACCCACGGCTGAATCCCCGGCCCGGGACGACCCTCAGCGCCAGCTGAGTTGCGGGAGGCGCGCTGGGGCCTGGGGCGGGTTATCGCGGCGGGATCAGGCGTAGGCGGCCTGGCGAACGCATGGCCACTGGAACCCGGCGCGTCGCGCGGCGGCGAGCGAATACCGCGTCCTGTGGTCGCTCGCCAGGCCGGCGCTGGGCACGGTCGGGTCAGTACCGGTGCTCCAGCACCATCGCGTCCCCGCGACGGCCGACTGACAGCGCCGCGGCGATCAGGACCGCCGTGAGCATGCACAGTCCGGCGTTCACGGCGACCGCGGTGCGCACGGCGGTCAGGACCGCATGCTGCGCGGCGAGCGACGCGCCGATCACCGCGGACATGACCGGGATGCCCAGCGTGATGCCGACCTGCTGGCTCATCGTGGCCAGGCCGGCGGCCAGCCCCTGCTCGCCGTCGGGCAGTCCGGAGGTGGCCGTGACCATGAAACCGACGATCGCCACCAGGTTCGCGACACCGCCGACGAACGTGGCGACCAGCAGCAGGGGCATCCCGCCGCGCGACTCACCGAGCAGCACCAGGGCGAGCGTCGCGGCACCCTGCACGCTCATACCCAGTGCGAGGGCCCGCGACGGGTTGCCGAGCCGGCCGATCAATTTCGGACCGAGGACCCCGCCCAGGACCGTGCCCAGGCCGAGCACGGCGAACGACAGCCCCGCCGTCAACGGCGAATAGCCGAGAACCTCCTGCAGATACAGGGTGAGGACGAAAACCAGCGACGTCTCGGTCGCGAACGCCAGGACACCGGCGAGGTTGCCCCAGGCCACGCTGCGCCGGCGCAGGATGCGTACCGGAACCAGCGGCTGCGCGACCCGGCCCTCGACGACGACGAACAGGATCAGCAGCACCGCACCGGCCAGCAGCGCACCCCAGGTGCCTGGACTCGACCAGCCGTGGCCGGCGGCACCGGTCAAGCCGTAGACCAGGGCGAGCAACCCGCCGGTGACGGTGACCGCGCCCGGCACGTCGAGGCGCGGGCGGCTCACGGGGCGGCTCTCCACCAGCACGAACGGCGCGACCACGAGGACCACCACCGCGACGGCGACGTTGACGAAGAAGGCCCACCGCCAGCTCAGCAGATCGGTGAGCAGCCCACCCAGGATCGCACCGGTGGTGAAACCGGCCGCCATCAGCGAGCCGTTGAGGCCGAGCGCCCTCTCCCGCTGCGGACCCTCCGGGAACGAGGTGGTCAGCAGCGACAGTGCGGCAGGCGTCACGGCCGCGGTCGCCAGGCCCTGCAAGGCCCGGGCGGCCAGCAGCACGCCCGGGCCGGTGGCCAGGCCGCCGGCGAGCGAGGAGACGCCGAGCAGGGCGATGCCCGCCAGGAACAGCCGTCGCCGGCCGATGATGTCGGCGACCCGGCCGAACAGCAGGGTGAACCCGGCCGCGCAGAGCGCGAACACGGTCGCGATCCACTGCAGGCTCGCCAGGCCGAGACCGACATCGGCGCCGATCACCGGCAGCGCGACGGTGAGGATCGAGAAGTCGACCGCCAGGGTGAAACTGGCGGTCAGCAGGACGGCAAGAACAAACATCGAGGCGGCCTCCGTGGGGGAATGTCTCCGGAACAGACCCCCACCGTGGACCGCTCCTCACCGGCCAACCAGCCCACTGATCTGACTGGTACCGACAAGGACAGGCAGTGGCCGGGAACGGTCGGCAAGATAGGAGTCATGCACGAACTTGCGGACTTCCTGCGGAGTCGGCGGGCACAGGTCCGGCCCGAGGACGTGGGGCTGACCTCGTACGGATCCCGCCGGGTCCCGGGCCTGCGCCGCGAGGAGCTGGCCCAGCTCGCCGGCGTCAGCCCGATCTACTACACCCGGCTGGAGCAGGGGCAGAGCACCAACGCCTCCGAGTCGGTGATCGAAGCCATCGGCCGGGCGTTGCGACTCAGCGACGACGAGCGCGCCTACCTGCACGACCTGGCCAGGCCGCGCCCGGCCAAAGCGCGCCGCCGTCCACGGCCCGAGACGGCCCGGCCCGGCATCGAACAGCTCATCACCGCCATGCGCGACATCCCGGCCCTCGTCCTCGGCCGCCACAGCGACGTACTGGCCTGGAACGATCTCGGTCATCTGCTGTTCGCCGGGCACTACGACCGTGGCACGCCGGGCCGGCCCGCCGACCGCCCGAACCTGACCCGCATGCTCTTCCTCGACCCGCACACCCGGGAGCTGTACCGCCGCTGGGACGAGGAGGCCGGCCGCGCGGTCGCGACCCTGCGGATGACCGCGGGCCGGCACAGCGACGACGCGACCCTGACGGCGCTGATCGGCGAGCTGATCGTCAAGAGCCCCGAGTTCGCGGCGTGCTGGGCCAAGCACCCGGTCCAGGTGTGCACGGCGGGCACCAAGTTCCTGCACCACCCGGTCATCGGGGACCTCGAGCTGCAGTACGAGGCGCTGCACCTGCCCGGCGACGACGGGCACCGGCTGCTCACCTACACCGCAATGCCCGGCTCCGGCGACGAAGCCGCCCTGCAACTGCTCGGGTCGCAGGTTCACACAGCTCACGCGCCGAGGTCACCCACGGTGGATACGGTGTTCTGACTCCGATGGCGACACTGAGCCTTGTAGGTGGTCGCCTCGACCGATAGTTATAGTTCGCATCCATGGTCACGCATCCGGATGAGCCGCACGACGAAAGCATCGCCGGCCGGCTGAACTGGCTGCGTGCCGGTGTCCTCGGCGCCAACGACGGCATCGTGTCGACCGCCGGCCTGGTCGTCGGGGTGGCCGGCGCGACCACCTCGGCCGCCCCGGTGCTCACCGCCGGCCTCGCCGGTCTGGTCGCCGGCGCGGTGTCGATGGCCCTCGGTGAGTACGTGTCGGTCAGCAGCCAGCGCGACACCGAGAAGGCGCTGCTGGACAAGGAGCGCCGCGAGCTGGCCGAGTTCCCGGAGCAGGAGTTCGAGGAGCTCGCCGAGCTCTACGAGGCGAAGGGCCTCAGCACCCAGACCGCGCGGCAGGTGGCACTGGAGTTGACCGCCAACGACGCGTTCGCCGCGCACGCCGACATCGAGCTGCACCTCTCACCGGACGAGCTGACCAACCCGTGGCAGGCGGCCGGCGCGTCGGCGGTCGCGTTCACCAC
>KL571326.1:3743-9002 GCA_000715855.1 Actinoplanes liguriensis | reverse complement strand
GTCGCTGCTGCCGCTCGCCGCGATCCTGCTGCCACCGGCGAACGTCCGGGTCGTGGTGACGTTCATCGTGGTCGTGATCGCCCTGGCCGCGACCGGTTTCCTGAGCGCCCGCCTCGGTGGCGCCCGCCCGGCCCGCGCGGTCCTGCGCCTGGTCCTCGGCGGTGCTCTCGCCATGGCGGTGACCTTCACCGTCGGCGCCCTCATCGGTCGAACCTGACCCCCGGCCGACCGGGCCGGCGGCGGGTGGCGGCCGTCGATACCATCGCCACCGTGGAGGGCCGGGGTCATCGCCGCGGACCGGACCTGGTGACGTTCATCGTCGTCTGCGTCGCGGTCCCCGCGCTCTGCCTGCTGTGTGTCGCGGTGCCGACCATTCTCGATGCCGGCGTCACAGACGATGGCCATTTGCGCCGCTATCCGTTGGGCTGGCCACTGACGTCCCTTCTCTGTCTACTGATCCTGACGCCACCTTTCGTGCGGAATTTCCTGTCGAAACGCCGGCTCGCTCGCATCCGCCGGGACTTCGACCGGTGGCCGGCAACCTCCGGCTGGACCCCTGGCAGCGTTGACCGCACCTGGCCGTGGACCAATCGCATCCGGGCGCCCGACATGGTGACCGTGATATCCGCGTTCGACAGTGAAATCGCCGGCCTGCCGGTCACCGTCGGTGAGCTTTCCTGGACCGACAACGGGCTCGGCGACGCCACCGATCGGTGGAAGGGTCGCGGCATCTTCACCGTCGTGAGGCTTCCCGGGTCGCTGCCGGACTTCGCCGTCCGACGCCACCGTACGGTCGATCGTCAGCGCGACGGCGAGGACGAGTTCGGGCGGCGGTTCCGGACGATTCTCAACGACACGGGGAACGCCGGACGCCTCGACAGCGAGGAAGTAAGAAGGGCCCACGTCAACAGCGAGATACCGCCCTGGACCCTCCTGGGCGGCGAGCTGTTCACCATCGTGTCGATGGACAAGCCGGCAACGCCGGCGGCAATGGAGTCGGCCGCCACCGACGCCCTGCGAGTCGTAGAACTCATCGCTACCCGGCCGTCCGACCAGTAGTCACGCCCTCAGCCGGCACTGAAGGCTCAATCTCGGGTCCGCGGCTCCTTCAGGCGTTGCATCCGGGTCCACCCGTCCCAGCCGCGTGCACGCATCAGGTCGCGCAACCGCTCGGCCCTGTCGTCGAGGGCGTCGGCAAGATCGTCGAGCAGCGCGTACGGCAGCGCGTCCTGCTCGTCCTCGGCGTAGTCGAGCTCCTGTCTCTTATACACGCCAGCTCGACCAGCAGGTCCACGGCTTCCATCACGAGCGGATCATCGGTCCCCTCGGTCTCCGTCAGCGCCGACAGCACCTGGTAGAGCCGCACCACCCGCGGGTCTTCGAGCTGCGCAAACTTGTCCGGGATCCACTCGACCACCTTGTCGGGCCAGCGGGCCGAGACCAGGATCCACCCGTCGCGCTCGCCCGCCAGCATCCGCTCGGACACCCCGATCTCCCGCAGCCGGTCGATGTACGCGACGACCTGCGGCGGGAGCACCAGGCTGTTCCCGGCGGAGAGCTGCGCGACCTGTTTGCGGCTGCCCTCCAGCCGGTCGATCTCGGCACGCAGATGGGCGTCGATCCCCTCGATCGCCTCGGCGAAGGCCGGCTCGTCGGCGTCGAGCATCCACGCGATGCGCCCCAGCGGCACGCCGGCCTCGGCAAGGGTACGGATCTTGATGAGCAGCACCGCGGCCTGCGCCCCGTAGCTCCGGTAGCCGGAGGCGTCGCGCTCCGGCTCCGGCAGCAGCCCGATCTGGTGGTAGTGCCGGACGGCCCGCACCGTGACACCGGCGTACGCGGCCAGTTGCCCGATCGTCAGCATGGCCTGATCCTGACTCAGTTCACGCGACGGCGGTAGGCGGCGCCCGCGAAGACGACCGCCAGGACGAGGATCCCGACGCACCACGCGAGTGCGGTCCAGATGCCCGAGCCGACGGGTTGCCCGGCGAACAGCGCCCGCAGGCTGTTGACGATGGAGGTCACCGGCTGGTTCTCGGCGAAGGCCCGGACCGGGCCGGGCATCGACGCGGTGGGCACGAAGGCCGAGCTGACGAAGGGCAGAAAGATCAGTGGGTACGCGAACGCGCTCGCACCGTCCACCGAGCTCGCGGTGAGGCCGGGGATCACGGCCAGCCACGTCAGCGCCAGGGTGAACAGGACCAGGATGCCGAGGACCGCGAGCCATCCGAGCACGCCCGTCCCGGACCGGAAGCCCATCGCCAGGGCCACCAGCACGACCACCACGAGCGAGATCAGGTTCGCGACCATCGAGGTCAGAACATGCGCCCACAGTACGGCGGACCGGGCGATCGGCATCGACTGGAATCGCTCGAAGATGCCGCCTTGAAGATCCAGGAACAGCCGGTACGCCGTGTAGGAGATCCCCGAGGCGATGGTGATGATCAGGATGCCGGGCAGCAGGTAGTTCACGTACGAGCCGGTCCCGGCCTGGATCGCGCCGCCCAGGACGTAGACGAACAGCAGCAGCATCGCGATCGGGGTGATCACCGTGGTGATGATCGTGTCGGGGCTGCGCGCGATGTGCCGCAGCGAACGGCCCAGCAGCACCGCGGTGTCGCCGACGAAGTGCCTGTTCATCGCGGTTCTCCGTTCGCGGCGGCGCCGACCAGGCTGAGGAAGACGTCTTCGAGGGTGGGCTGCTTCTCGACGTACTCCACCTTGGCCGGGGGCAGCAGTTTCCGTAGTTCGTCGAGGGTGCCGTTCACCAGGATCCGGCCCTCGTGCAGGATCGCGATCCGGTCGGCCAACTGCTCCGCCTCGTCGAGGTACTGCGTGGTGAGCAGCACGGTCGTGCCGCCCGAGGCGAGTTCCTTGACGGCCCGCCACACTTCGAGGCGCCCTTCCGGGTCCAGCCCGGTGGTGGGCTCGTCCAGGAAGATCACCGGCGGGTTCCCGACCAGGCTCATCGCGATGTCCAGCCGGCGGCGCATTCCTCCGGAGTACGTCGCGACCCGGCGCCCGCCGGCCTCGGTCAGCGAGAACCGGCGGAGCAGGTCGTCGGCGATCGTGCCGGCGTCCTTGAGGTGCCGCAGCCGGGCGACCAGTGTCAGGTTCTCCCGGCCCGAGAGGATCTCGTCGACCGCCGCGAACTGCCCGGTCAGGCTGATCGACTCGCGGACGTCGGCCGCCTGGGCCGCGACGTCGAACCCGTGCACCACCGCGCTGCCGGCGTCTGCCTTGAGCAGGGTGGACAGGATCTTCACCAGGGTCGTCTTGCCGGCGCCGTTCGAGCCGAGCAGGGCGAAGATGCTTCCTCGTGCCACGTCGAAGTCCACCCCGCGCAGCACCCTCAACTGCTTGAAGGACTTCTCCAGGCCCTGCACGCGTATCGCGGCCCGGCCAGTTTGTTCAACTGTTGGTTGAGCGCTCATACCCGTCAGCATCGAGGCTTGACGCTGCGTCAGGGTCAAGCCTTTCCCTGCGGGATGATGAACCGCGGAGAGGGGACGTGCAACGGCAAGACGCGTCAGGACCGCACACTTGACCACATGAACCGCTACGACGTGCTCGTCGTCGGCGCCGGCCCGACCGGCCTGACCCTGGCGACCCTGCTCGCCCGGCACGGCAAGAGCGTCTGCGTGGTCGAACGCCACCCCGGCATCTATCCGCTGCCACGCGCGGTGCACCTGGACGGCGAGGTGCTGCGCATCCTGCACGAGGCCGGGGTCGGTGACGCCTTCGCCGGCGTCAGCCGCGCCACCCGCGGGCTCCAGCTGCTCGACGCCCGTCATCGGGTGCTCGCCCGGTTCGAGCGCAATTCGGCGCCCGCGGCCGGCCTGCCCGAGGCCAACCTCTTCGACCAGCCCGAACTGGAACGGCTGCTGCGCGACAACCTGGCCGCGCATCCCTCGGTCACGCTGCTCAGCGGCTATGAGGTCACCGCTCTGACCCAGGACGACACCCAGGTCACGGCCACTCTGCGCCCCGCCGGAGGCACTTCCGGCAGCCGGCTGGAAGAGAAAAAGACGATTTCGGCGTACGTCGTGGGCTGCGACGGCGCCAACAGCCTGGTCCGCCGGGTGATCCGCGCGGTCCGGCGCCCACTCGGCTTCGAGCAACGGTGGCTCGTGGTGGACGTGCGGTCCCTGGTCGACTTCGGCGCCTGGGACGGCGTGCATCAGGTCTGCGACCCGGGACGCGCGGCGACCTATATGCGAATCGGGCCGGACCGCTACCGCTTCGAGCTCCGCCTGCTCGACGACGAGAAGCCCGAGGAGTTCGCCGCCATCGCGCGGCTGCGGGCGCTCATCGACCCGTGGGTCGGCGCCGCCCGCGACGAGCAGCTGGAGATCCTGCGCGCCACCGAGTACACGTTCCGTGCCTGCATCGCCGACACCTGGCGTGACCGGCGCATCCTCATCGCCGGCGACGCCGCGCACCTGACCCCGCCGTTCATCGGGCAGGGCATGTGCGCGGGCCTGCGCGACGCGATGAACCTGGCCTGGAAGCTCGCCGCCGTGATCGACGGCCGGGCGCCCGCCACGCTGCTGGACAGCTACCAGGCCGAGCGCAAACCGCACGCTCAGGCCCTCATCAGGCTCGCCGTCATTCTCGGGCGGGCCATGACCGGTGGCGGGGCCGCGACCGCCGTCGCCCGGCGCGCGATCCTGGCCGTGGTGAGGAACGTGCCCGCGGTCACCGCCAAGATCCTCGACGCCACCTCGCCCCGCCTCGAAGGCCCGCTGGTCGACAAGCGGCTGGCCGGTAGGGCCCGCGGCACGCTGCTGCCGCTGGAGCGCATCGGCCCCGACGGCGTCCTCGTCGACCGGCTCCTGGGCAACGGATTCGCCGTCCTCACGACCGACCACTCCTACCCGGCCTCGGTCGTCGTCGATCCCGCCTCACCGGTCACGGGTGAGCGCCGCCTCGCGGCCTGGCTCGGCGGGCTCGACGCTCGCTGGGCCCTGATCCGTCCCGACCGTACCGTCTATGCCGTCGGCCGATCAAAAGCCGACCTGACCTCGGCAATCGCGAAGCTCGGTCCGCACCTCGGTCCCTCCGAGAGGCCCGCGTAGTGACGAACAGCCAGCTCACTGCCCCGGCGCGGCGGGCAGGTCGGCGAGCCGTTCGCGGATCCGGTTTGCGGCGGGCATGCCGAGGTCGGTGTAGAGCCGCAGCGCGTCCTGGAAGTGCGCCCGGGCGGCGGCGGGCTGGTGCAGCGCCTGGTGGGCCTCGCCCTGTCTCTTATACACATCT
>KL571326.1:2129-3541 GCA_000715855.1 Actinoplanes liguriensis | reverse complement strand
GGCGTCGGCGGCGCGGTGGTGGATCAGCGCCTCCGACGGGCGGCCGTCGGCGTGGGCCGCTTCGCCGAGACCGTTGAGGGCCCACGCCTCGGCGTCGCGGTCCCCGCTCTCGCGGACGAAGGCGAGCGTCCGGCGGTGGCATTCGGCGCCGCGAGCAGGTTCGCCGAGACGGGTGTACGCGATACCGAGGTCGTCCATGATCGCGGCCTCCGCCCCGCGGTCGCCGAGCTTGCGGTACCCGGCGATCGCCTGCTCGCAGAAGTCGGCGGACGCCCGGTAGTGGCCGAGCTGACCCTCGACGTAGCCGAGCATGGCCCGGGCGTCGGCCTCGCCGACCGGATCGCCCGCCCGCACACACAGGTCGAGCGCCTGCCAGAGATGGTCGGTGGCGGCCGCGTAACGACCCAGGCGGGTCTCGACGACACCGAGGTTGACCAGCGAGCGGGCCTCCCCGGCCGGGTCGCCGGCCCGCCGGAACAGCGCCCGCGCCTGTTCATGATGGTCGGTGGCGGTGGTGAACCGGCCGAGCCGCTTCTCGACGTTGCCGAGGTTGCCGAGCACCCGTGCCTGGCCGAGCGGGTCGTCCGCGGTCCGGAACAGCTCCAGCGCCGTACGCAGGTGGTCGATGGCCGGCTCGTATCGGCCCAGGCGCAGGTGGGCGGTGCCGAGGCCGAGGAACGCGTGCCCCTCGCCGACGATGTCGTGAGTGTCCCGCGCGCACTGCTGGGCCCGGCCGTGCAGGACGAGGGCGTCGTGCGGATGGCCGCCGTCGAGGTACCGGTACAGCGTGGTGGAGAGCCGGATCAGGTGGGAGGCCGAGGCCTGGACCGCCACCGCGACCAGGGTGGACCGTTCCGCGTCGAGCCAGGCCAGCGCGGCATCCGAGTCGCCGACGTCCGGAAACGGGGTTCTCGGCCGGCGCACGCGTGGCCGCTGACCTGCCTCGGCCGGATACAGCGTGTCCACCGCCGCGGCCGACACGGCGAGATAGTGGTCGGACATCCTGGTCAGCGCGGCCCGCAGGACGCGAGGCGGGTCCTGGTCACGGGCACGGTCCGCGGCGTACACCCGAATCAGGTCGTGGAAGGCGTATCGCCCTGGCCCGGCGGGCTGGATCAGGTGGTTGCGGCAGAGAGCGCCCAGCGCTGATCGGGCCGTGGCCAGGTCGGTCTCGGCGAGGGCCGCTGCCGCGTACGGATCGAGGTCCTGCCCGGGATGCAGCGCCGCCAGCCGCAGCACGCGCTGGTGGTGTGCCGCGAGATCCTGGTACGACCGGTCGAACGCGAGCTGTACCGACGTGTCCAGCCGACGATCCCGGTGCCGCTGGTCGAGCCGGTCGGCGTGATCGGTCAGCGTCCAGCCGGACGTACTGCGAATGTGTCCGATGACCAGGCTCAGGGCCAGCGGCAGGT
>KL571326.1:620-1924 GCA_000715855.1 Actinoplanes liguriensis | reverse complement strand
GTGTATAAGAGACAGATCCGGGCCACCGCGTCCACGTCCGGGCCGACCGGGATCGCGGACGTGGACCGTTGCAGGAACCGCTCGGCCTCCGCGGCGGGAAACACGTCCACTGTCAGGTGGGTCGCCGAGTGCGGACCGGCGATGTCGCGCCGGCTGGTGACCAGCATCGTGCAGCCCGGCGTGCCCGGCAGCAGCGGACGGACCTGCTCGGCGGAGGCGGCGTTGTCCAGCACCACCAGGGTCCGCAGACCGGCCAGCCGGGCCCGGAAGGTCGCCTCCCGCCCGGCCAGGTCGAACGGGATCTGCTGGGCCGGTACCCCCAGCAGCCGCAGGAAGCCGTCGAGCACCGCGCCCGGGTCGGCCGGCGGCTGAGCCGGGTCGAAGCCGCGCAGGTTGACGAACAGCGTCCGGTCGAACCGCCTCTCCCTATCGAGGAGGTGTCCGAGGTGGATCGCCAGCCGGGTCTTGCCCACGCCCGCCATGCCCGCGATCGCGGCCACGACCGGCGCGGCGCCGGGCCGCAACGCCCGGCGCATCCGTTCGATCTCCGCGTCGCGTCCGGCGAACCCCGGCAGATCCGGCGGCAGCGTGTCCTGGACCCGGACCTGCGCCGACGCCTGCGCCTCGCCGCCGATCACCCGCAGCGCCTGCCGCCACTGGACCACGTATCCGACATCCGGGTGCAACGCCTGCACCACGGCGATCACCAGGTCGGTGTTCAGCCGCCGCCGGCCCGCCTTGAAACAGTCCGCCACGGTCGCCTTGCGGGCCAGTTCGCCGCCGGGCCGCCCGGTCGCCCGCCACGCGTCGTTGATCCGGTCCTTGATCATGTCGTACGACGGATTGCCGGCCCAGACCTTCAGCTGGCGCAACCCGTCGGCGATCTCGTCGAGGGTGCCGGCCCGCCCGGGGTCGGGAAGCACCACATAGGTGTGGGCCGCGCGGGTCGCTGTCACCACATCACCCAACACGGGCCGGACCGACGCGTCATCGGGATTGTCCGCAACCCGGCGGGGCGGTATTTGTCCGCTTTCCGGCGCGACCGGCGTCCGGGATCGTCCGGGATTCCCGTCGTGGCGGCGCCCGCCCCGCAATCTCGGAACCGGACCGGCGTACGGCCGGACCACCGGCTCGGCGGCATCCGAGAAAAAAGGGGGGACACAGCAGTGAAGCGTCGCAACAGGATCTCAGCCGTCGCCGCGGTCGGCGCCCTGGCGGGAATCGCCACTCTGACCGGAGCCGGGCCCGCCCAGGCGGCGCCGCCGAACGGGAGCATCTCTGTCTCTTATACATATCTCTGAGCG
>KL571326.1:0-358 GCA_000715855.1 Actinoplanes liguriensis | reverse complement strand
GATGCGCACCGATGCCACCACGGTCGGCCCCAACGAGAAGTTCACCCTCGAGTCGGTCGGCGACGGGGTGCACGTCGACCTGCGGACCCGCACCGCGAACTACGTGACCGCGGTGAACAGCGGCGGCCTCACCCACAACCAGGTGACCGACGTGCTGCACACCGACGCGACAGTGCTCGGAACCTGGGAGACGCTCGAACTGGTCGGCCAGACGGACGGAACCGTCGGGATCCGCCTGTTCGACCGGCACTTCCTGACCGCGGTCGACGGGGGCAGCCGCGCGTCCGGCGCCTTCGACTCGAACCGGTCGGCCGTGCAGTCCTGGGAGAAGTTCCGGTTCATCTGCGGCTTCGCCGGC
>KL571325.1:48472-49585 GCA_000715855.1 Actinoplanes liguriensis | reverse complement strand
GCCTGGGCCCGCCTCCGCGACCTCGCGAACTGTGTCCGTGGCGTCCGGCGCGCCGTCTGCGACCCCGGGAATCGCGCCCGCCGCGCCCACGTCCCGGACGCCGCCCGCGGCACGCTCGGCTGGTGCGTCGCGGCCCGTCGTGCCGGCGCGCTCCCCGGATCGCAACCGTTCGCTGGTGTCCGGCCGCCCGGTCGAGCCCGCGCGGCGCCTGCCCGTCCGTCCCCGTCCGCCGCGAGCCACGTCACCGGCCCAGCCGGTCGCCCGGCAGTCCGACCCGGCCGCCGGCGACTCCGCGGACCCCGCTCAGCGCCGGCAGGCTGATCCGCCCGCGTTCACCGACTCCGCGAAGCCGGCCCAGCGTCAGCAGGCCGACGGTCCGAAACGGACAGATGTTGCCCAGCCCGCGACGAGGCACCCCGCGGTGGAGAAGCCGCCGGCACAACGTGCCGTCGAGAAGCCCCTACCGCCGGTCCAGCGTGCGGCGGAAGCCCTCCCGGATGCTCTCCCGCCCCAGCGTGCGGCGGATGGGCACACGGTCCAGCGTGCGGTGGAAAGCTCTCCTGTCCCGCGTGCGGCGGAGAGTCCGGCGGCTCGGCGTTCCGCGGAAACCCCTCCGGTTCGTCGGGCGCGTCCGCTCGGCCTCGGTGAACCGATGGAGGGCGCCCCCGCAACGGCCCGGTTCGGCCCCAACAACCCGGACAATCCGGTCAGTTCCGCGAGCCGCCCACCCCGATCGGCGCCCACCCCGCCGGTGGTGGCCCGGCGTCCCGCGGAACCGCGCGGGGCCGCCCCCTCCGACGCCGGCCCGGCGTCGCCCGCGGCACGTTCTCGAGCCGCGAACCAAGGGTCACCGCAGGCAGGCAGCTCTCGTCCGGCCGCCGCGCGGATGACCGCGAGCCCACCCTCGCCCAACACCACCCCGCCCTCGTTCAACGCCACCACGTCGGTCACCCCTCCCGAAGGCCCGGCCGGATCCCCTTCCACGCCCCGCGCCGAGCCCTCGGCCGCACCGCCGGTGGTGACCGCCCGCCCGATCCAGCGTGATCCGCTTCCCGGCTCGGTTGAAGCCGCCGATCAACCGGCCACGGATGGCACCGTCCGCCCTCCGGCCTG
>KL571325.1:47996-48179 GCA_000715855.1 Actinoplanes liguriensis | reverse complement strand
GCGAGACCCGCCCGGCTGCGCCGCCGGTTGCCCGCGCGACCTCGGGCGAAGACCGTCCGGCTGAAGCGCCCGTGCAGCGTGCTGCGACGCCTGCCCCTCCGGTTCCGCGAGCTGTCATACCGACCGAGCCGACGACGCCGACCGACTCGATCAGGCCGATCTGTCTCTTATACACATCTCTGA
>KL571325.1:46995-47753 GCA_000715855.1 Actinoplanes liguriensis | reverse complement strand
CCGGTGACCCGGCGGCCCCGAAGCCGGTCATCCTCGGCAGCCCGGCCACCTCGAATCCGGGCGCCACGGCTCCGATCACCAGGACCTCCACTTCAGACAGCAGAGCCGGGTCACCGCGGCGTCCGGTGGTTCAACTGTCGCGGCCCTCGTGGCCTGCCGGGCAGGCGACGGAGACGCACAACGGCCCGTCATCGCAGGGTGCGACGATCACGCCGGGCAGCCCCGTGCCGGCACGTGTCGAGGCTGCGCGGCAGGCCGTGCCGATCCGGCCGACCGTGCAGCGCGCCGTCGATCCGACGTCTCGGGCCGATTCAGCGTCTCGGGCCGATTCAGCGTCTCGGGCCGATCCGGCGTCACGGGCCGATCCGGCGTCGCGGGCTGGGGCAGCGTCTCGGGCTGGGGCAGCGTCTTGGGTCGATCCAGCGTCCCGGGCTGACGCGACGCCCCGAGCCGATCCAGCTTTCGCGGGCGGGGCAGCGCGGCCGCTCGGCCAACTGGTGCAGCGTGCCGCCCTGCGGACCGGGCCGGGGTCACCGGCGACCGGCGCTGGGGCGGTTCCGGGGGCGGATCGCGGTGCTCACGACGTACCCAAGCCGGGTTTTGGGGTTTTGCCGAAGCCGGAGCGAAGGGATCGTCTCGACCGGAGCGGCGGCGCGGCGCAGAGCCCAGCGAGATCGGCCGAGCGACCGTTAGTGATCGGCCAGCCGGAGGCGCGGTCGTCGGTGGTCAGCCAGCGGGAGGCGCGGTCGTCGGTGGCT
>KL571325.1:44938-46755 GCA_000715855.1 Actinoplanes liguriensis | reverse complement strand
GGCCGAAGACCGCGAAGACCGCGACGGCCGCCGCGACCCCACCGCCGGACCTGGACGCCCTGTTCAAGCGGCTGGAGCCGAGGCACGTCGACGCGATCCTGAGCCGCTTCGACGACAGGCAGTGACCAGGCTGGTCCGGTTGCTGCGGCGTGAGCAGCTGGACGAGCTGGCACACCGCTTGACCGATCCGGTTCAGCGTTTGCTGCGGGCGGAGATGCGCACCAGCCGGGAGCGTTCGGCGCGGTTGAGGGACGGCTGGCGATGACACGGAGGATGAGATGAGCGGCGATCCGGGGACCAGCGTCCATTTCCGGCTGCGCATCGACAGCATCGATCTCGGCGACTGGAACACCTGCGACGGTCTGGGCATCGAGGTCGAGCTGGAGCAGCACCAGGAGGGCGGCAACAACGACTTCGTCTGGCAGCTGCCGTCCCGCCTGGTCTACACGAACGTGACCCTGACCAGGCCGTTGACCGCCGACACCGCGAAGGTTTTCAAGTATCTGTCGAAGCTGCCGCAGCGGGTCCGCCGCGGCTCGGCGGAGATCGCCGCGCTCAAGCCGGACCGGTCGATGCTGGTCCAGTGGGGGCTCGCCGACGTGGTGCTGGTGCGCTGGTCGGGGCCGAGTTTCGACCCGAGCCGTTCCGAGGTCGCGTCGGAGAGCATCGAGCTGGCCTATCACGGCTTCACCGAGGTGGGCGGCTGATGGCCCGGACCGGGAAGGTGGCCGCCGGCCTGCAGCTCTTCCAGCCGCCGCCGGCCGGTGGGGATCAGCCGGGCGGGCCGCTAGGTGGACCGATAACGTTCATGTTCAACCCGAACGAGCTGTCGCTCTCCAAGTCGGCGAACTGGATACCGCACGTGGCGCGGGCGGCGGAGGACGTCGGCGTGGCCGAGTTCAGCGGCTCCGGTCCGCGGACGCTCAGCCTGACGCTCTTCCTGGATGCCACCGACACCCACGACCGGTCCGTGCAGGAGCGCGTCGAGAAGCTGCTGACCTGCTGTGTCCCGACGAAGGCGAGCATCGCGGCGAAGGCCCCGTCGCCGCCGTGGGTCAAGTTCACGTGGGGGCAGTTCCAGACGGTCTCGTTCTACTCGTACGTCAGTCAGATCGACGCCAACTACAAGCTCTTCGACCCGGACGGGACACCGCTGCGCGCGACCTGCACGCTGACCCTGACCGAGATCAGCGGCTCGACCCCGGGCCAGAACCCGACGTCCGGCGCGCTCACCGCACAGCGGGTGCACCGGCTGGTCGCCGGGGACACGTTGGAGATGCTGGCCTACCGGGAGTACGGCGATCCGACGATCTGGCGGGTGATCGCCGAGGCGAACGACATCGACGACCCGGTCCGGCTGCGTCCCGGCCGGCAGCTGTTGCTCCCGGCCGTGGAGGGCTGACGGGTGGGCGCCGGCACCGATCACGTCAACAATCTGCAGCTGGGCCTGCCCGGTCAGCTGCGGCGCAAGTGGGAGCGGCGGCTCGTCTCGGCGACCGTCGAGGACAGCAGCAACCTGGCGGCCGTCGCCGAGCTGCGTTTCCGGGACGAGCACGGCGTCTTCTACTCGGAGAACAGCATCACGATCGGGACGAAGGTGACGCTCCGGGTGCGCCGTGGGCGGGCCGCGTCGGTGCTGCTCTTCAAGGGTGAGGTGGTCACCCTGGAGTCGCAGCACGACGGGCACGGCACGTTCTCGCTGATCCGCGCGCTCGACCTGTCGCACCGGCTGATGCGCGGCCAGCGGGTCCGCAGTTTCGTCAAGCAGACCCCGTCGGTGATCGCGAAACGGCTGGCCGGCGCGGCGGGGCTGCCGA
>KL571325.1:44335-44705 GCA_000715855.1 Actinoplanes liguriensis | reverse complement strand
GTTCACCCGCTCGTACGACATGATCACCCAGCCGAACGTGAGCGACTGGGAGTTCCTCAAGATGCTCGCGGTCGACAACGAGGCCGAGGTCGCCGTGATCGACGGCAAGTTCTACTTCCGGACCAGCGAGCGCGCGTCGACCGCGCCGGGGACGGGCCTGACCGCCGAGCAGAGTCCGAAAGTGATCGAGGCCGGCAACAACGTGCTGGCGGTGCGCTCGACGGTCACCTCGGTCGGGCAGATCCCGTCGGTGACCGTCCGTGGCTGGGATCCGGCCCGCAAGAAGTCGATCAAGACCGAGCTGCCGGTCACGACCAGCACCGAGCTGGACATCAAGACCACGCCGCGCAAGGCGATCCAGCCGTTCGGC
>KL571325.1:41783-44117 GCA_000715855.1 Actinoplanes liguriensis | reverse complement strand
TCAGAGATGTGTATAAGAGACAGGGGCTGAACGTGACCGACGTGCCGTACGAGACCGAGGCCGAGACCCGCGTCGTGGCCCGTGCCGTCGCGGCCGACGTGACCGCCGCGCTCGCCGAGGTCGAGGTGGGTGTGCGCGGGCGGCCCGAGCTGCGCGCCGGGGTGCCGATGACGTTGAAGAAGATCGGCGCCGAGTTCGACGGCAAATACACGATCACGTCCAGCCGGCACGTCTTCGCGCCCGGCTCGGTCTACGAGACGTGGGTGACCGTCAGCGGCCGCCAGGACCGGTCGGTGTTCGGGCTGGCCGGGGGCTCCGCCGCGCCCGCGCGCCCGGTGCGCGTTCCGGGGATGGCGATCGGCATCGTCACCGACACCAAGGCCACCGCCCGGGATCGGAACCAGGGCTGGGTCCGGCTGCGTTTCCCCTGGTTGACCGACGACACCGAATACCAGACCGATTGGGTACGAACGGTCCAGCTCGGCGGCGTCGGCGGGGGAGGGGTCTTCAGCCCGGACATCAACGACGAGGTGCTCGTGGGTTTCGAGCAGGGGCTGCTGGACCGGCCGTACGTCATCGGCGGTCTTTACAACGGCAAGGACAGCCCCTCGCCGCACCAGTCGGACCTGATCGACGGCACCACCGGCAAGGTGAACCGGCGCTCGTTCGCGACGCGTGCCGGCGACCGGGTCGAGTTGCTCGACTCGCGGCTCAACCCGAAGGGGATCCGGCTGGCCACGGCGAAGGACAAGCTCGTCGTCTTCCTGGACCGCGGCAACAAGAAGATCGTGGTGCACGCCGACGGCAAGATCGAGATCGATGCGACGGGCGCCGTCGAGGTACGCGGCAACGGCATCACCCTCGACGCCGGGCGCGGCGACCTGACCCTCAAGGGCCGGCGCGTCGAGGTGGCCGGCGCCCTCGAAGCGGACATCCACGCGCCCATCGTGAAGCTGAACTGAGGAGCACCCGTGCCGCATCTGCCCGCCGCCCGCCTCGGCGATCCGATCAGCGACCTGGCCGCCCCGATGGTGCCCGGCCCGCCCACCGGCGTCCTCGGCATGCCGGGCACGCCCCCGCTCGCGGGTGTGCCGACCGTGCTGATCGGTGGCAAGCCGGCCGCCGTGGTCGGCACCGCCGGCGTCTGCACCCCGCACTACGAGCTGCTGGTGACGAACGTCGTCCGCCTGGCCACCCCGCCCCGGATCGGTGGCCAGGTGCTGATCGGCGGTTTCCCGGCGGCCCGGCAGTTCGACCAGCTCGTCTGCAACGCCCGGATCGTGGCCGGCGCCCCCAACGTCCTGATCGGAGGCTGATGTGGCCGAGCAGTTCATCGGCAACGGCTGGGCCTTCCCCTTACGCGTCGACTCCACCGGCGGGATCGCCCTGGTCAGCCGCGAACGGGAGATCGCCGAGGCGATCCGGCTGATCCTGGCCACCGCGCCCGGCGAGCGCCCGATGCGGCCCGAGTTCGGCTGCGGCGTGCACGACTACGTCTTCGCGCCGGCCGACGAGAACACGGCCGGCCGGATCGCCTTCGAGGTGCGTCGCGCGCTGGACCGCTGGGAGCCGCGGATCGACGTCACCGACGTGGTGGTCGGCTTCGACGACGAGGACGCCGGCGTGCTCTACATCGACGTCCGCTACACCGTCCGCGGCACCAACGACCCGCGCAACCTGGTCTTCCCGTTCTACGTCATCCCGTCGCACGACGACCCGGCCGAAGAGAGTGCCGCCTGATGCCGCTGCCCGCACCGAACCTGGACGACCGGCGCTTCCAGCAGCTCGTCGACGAGGCCAAGAGATTCATCCAGCAGCGCGCCCCGGAGTGGAGCGACCACAACGTCTCCGATCCGGGCGTCACGCTGATCGAGGCGTTCGCGCACATGGTCGACCAGCTGCTCTACCGGCTGAACCGGGTGCCGGACAAGAACTACCTGGCATTCCTCGACCTGATCGGGGTGCGGCTCTTCCCGCCGGCCGCGGCCCGGGGCGGCATCACGTTCTGGCTCTCCGGCCCGCAGGAGCAGCTCGTGGTGATCCCGGCCGGCGCCGAGGTGGCCACCGAGCGGACCACCACCGAGGACGCGGTCGTCTTCACCACCGTGTCCGACCTGGCGATCGTGCCGTGCCGGCTCACCCGGCTGCGCCGGCACCCGGCCTCCGGGCCGCCGGTCGACCTGCTCGACGGGGTCACCGACGGGCGGGACATGCCGGTCTTCCAGGGCACCCCGACGGTCGGCGACAGCCTGCTCGTCGGGCTTTCCGCGGCGGTGCCGTCCTGCGCGGTGCTGCTCGAGCTGGACAGCCGGGTCGAGGGCGTCGGCGTCGACC
>KL571325.1:41184-41522 GCA_000715855.1 Actinoplanes liguriensis | reverse complement strand
CGCCGCTGGTCTGGGAGGCGTGGACCGGGGACGACTGGACAGTCTGCGACGTCGACCGGGACGACACCGGCGGTCTCAACCGGCCCGGTGACGTGATCCTGCACGTCCCGGCGGGGCACGCGCCGTCGGTGCAGGCCGGGCAGTCCGCGGCGTGGCTGCGCTGCCGGCTCGTCGAGCCCGGGCCGGGGCAGCCGTTCTACGTGCAGCCGCCGACCGTGCGCGCGGTCGCCGTGTCGACGATCGGCGGGACGGTTGCGGCCGTGCACGCCGAGGCGGTCGCCGACGAGATGCTCGGCGACTCCGAGGGCGTGCCGGGGCAGCGGTTCGTGGTGGCGCGG
>KL571325.1:39533-40951 GCA_000715855.1 Actinoplanes liguriensis | reverse complement strand
CCTCGGACGGCGACGCCTGGACGCGCTGGACCGAAGTGGACAGCTTCGCCGGGTCGGAGCCGTTCGACAGGCACGTGACGGTGGACCGGACCAGCGGCGAGATCGGGTTCGGGCCGGCGGTCCGGCAGGCGGACGGGACGTTGCGGCAGTTCGGGGCGGTGCCGACGGTCGGCGCCCGGGTGCGGATCCGTAAGTACCGCACGGGCGGCGGGCGGAGCGGCAACGTGGCAAGGCGCGCGTTGTCGGTGCTCAGGACCTCCATTCCCTACGTCAGTACGGTCGAGAACCGCGGCCCGGCGCTCGGCGGCGTCGACGGCGAGACCGTGGGCGAGGCTCGGATGCGGGGCCCGGTGCAGCTGCGGGCGCAGGACCGGGCGGTGACCGCCGCCGACTACGAGCTGCTGGCCCGGCAGGCGGCGCCGGCCGCGGCCCGGGTCCGTTGCCTGCCCGCCGGGGACGGCAGCGACGCCGGGGGCGTGCGGCTCCTGGTCGTGCCGGCCGCCGTGCCGGACGAGACCGGGCGGCTCCCGTTCGAGGACCTGGTGCCCGACGACACCATGCTGGCCACCATCGCCGCCGACCTGGACGCGCGACGGCCGATCGGGGCACGGCTGGTCGTCGAGCCGCCGTTCTACCAGGGCGTCACCGTCGTCGCGCGGCTGAAGCCGCGGGCAGACATCTCGGCGGTACGTCTCAAGGCGCTCGCCGAGGAGGCGCTCTACCACTACCTCGACCCGATCCACGGCGGGCCCGACGAGCAGGGCTGGCCGTTCGGCCGGCCGGTGCACTCCGGCGAGGTGTTCGGGGTGCTGCAACGGCTGCCCGGCGTCGAGGTCGTCGAGGAGGTACGGATGTTCCCGGCCGACCCGCTCACCGGGCGTCGCGGCGACGAGGTCACCCGGATCGAGCTGGACCGGCACGCGCTGGTCTTCTCCCACCGGCACCAGATCCGGGTGGAGGAGCGATGACCGGTCAGCGGGCCGCCATTCCCGGGCTGCCGTCACCGGATCCGCTCGGCGCACGCCTCCCGGCCGTGTACGCGGCGGATGACCTGGCACAGCGGCTCACCGGCGGTTTCGACCAGGTGCTGGCGCCGGTGCACGTGACGCTGGACAACCTGTGGGCGTACCTGACGCCGGCCCTCGCGCCGGACGACTTCGTGGCCTGGCTCGGCGGGTGGGTCGGCGCCACGGCCGGCCCCGATCAGCCGGTCGAGCAGCGGCGGGCCGCGGTGGTCAACGCGATCGGGACGCACCGGCTGCGGGGGACCGCGGCCGGGCTGCGGGCCGAGATCCGCGAGGTGTTCGGCGTGGAGGCCGAGATCGTCGAGAGCGGCGGGACGTCCTGGTCGGCGACCCCCGGGTCGGCGTTGCCCGGCAGCCCGCGGCCGGATCTGCTGGTCCGGGTCCGGGCGGCCG
>KL571325.1:39110-39301 GCA_000715855.1 Actinoplanes liguriensis | reverse complement strand
GTGTATAAGAGACAGGGCCGGCCCACGTGCCGTGCCGGGTAGAGGTGCTGCCGGAATGACTCTCTGCGACAACTGCGGTTCGCCGGTCACGCCGGGGGATGCCTTCTGCGGCGTCTGCGGCGCCTTCCTCGACTGGTCCGCCGCGGCGAAGACGCCCGCACCCGCCGGCCCGGCAACCGTTGAGCCGCCCG
>KL571325.1:35995-38869 GCA_000715855.1 Actinoplanes liguriensis | reverse complement strand
CCCGTCGCCGCCCCTCCCGCGGCCGAGCCGCCTTCCGCCCCGCCGAGCGCCGCGCTCCCTCCCACGACCGAGCTGCCGTCCGCCTCCCCTCCCACGACCGAGCCGCCGTCGGCCTCGCCGAGCGCCGCACCCGACGTGGAGCCGCCCGTCGCGGAGCCCACTGCCCCTCCGGTCGACGACAAAGTGGACGAAAGCGGCGCGGCCCCCGAGGTCGAGCGATCCGTCTCGCGGGCGGCGGCGCTCGTCGTGCCCGTCGCCGAGGCCACGGACCGGCCGATAGCCACCCCCATTGCCGTACCGGAAAAGGTCGTGGGTGTTGATCAGCCCGGTGCCGTGCTGCCCGGCCGGCCCGTCGCGCCCCGTCCGATCCTCCGCGAGTTCACCGACGTTCCGGATGCCACCGGCGAGCTGGCCTGCCCGAACTGCGGCACCCTCAACCCCGCGGACCGCGCGTTCTGCCGCAAGTGCGGCCGCTCCCTGCGCGCCGAGCCGGACGCCGAGCGGTCCCGCCGCCGTTTCACCTGGCCGAGGTGGCCGAAGGGTCGCGGCCGGATCCGCCGGCTGCTCGCGATCCTGGCGATCCTGATCCTGCTGGCGGCCCTGGTCTGGGCCGGCGTGACCTACGGTCCGCGCGCGGTCGACGCGGTCCGTGACCGGCTCGCCAAGCCCGAGCTGGTCACCCCGGAGAAGGTGACCGCGTCGAGCTCCACCCGCGGCCACGGCCCGAACCTGGTCAGCGACGGCCTGAACAACCGTTTCTGGGAGCCGGGCCACGACCGGCAGCCGTGGGTCGAGCTGACGTTCGGCGAGCCGATCCGGGTGCTCAGCGTGATCGTGACCGGTGGTGTCTCCCCGCAGCAGCAGGCTTACGCCAAGCAGGGGCGGCCCGCCGACGTACGCCTGGAGCTCTGGACCCCGGACGGCACCCGCACCGAGCAGGACCTGCACCTGGTCGACCACGCCGGCCCGCAGACGTTCGAGATGGCCGTCGGCGACGTGACCCGGATGCGCCTGACCGTGACCTCGGGTTACGGCTCGGGGAAGGCGCCGGCGATCGCGGAGATCGAGGTGTTCAGGCGACCCTGAGGGCGGCGCCGGGCGGGACGCCGAGCGTGTGCAGCACGCTCGCGTACTGCCGGCGGGTCCGTTCCGCGGCCGCCCGGTCGCCGCCGCGCAGCTGGGCCGCGATCAGCAACCGCCACCCGGCGTCGTGGTGATCGTCGAGGTCCAGCGCCCGCCGAGCGGCCCGGGCCGCCGCCACCGGGCGTCCCGCTTCCAGTTCGAGCTCGGCCAGCATCGCGGCGGCGTCGGCCGCCTGTGTCCGATAGCGTTCGCGCTCGGGCACGACCCAGTCGGCCGGCCCGTCCTCGGGCAGCAGATCGCCGGTGTAGCACTGGAGCACGGCCTGGAACGACCGGATCGCCTCGACCCGGTCCATCGTCCGCCGCCCGGTCCGGTACGCCGCCACGAACGTCGTCACATCCAACTGCGCCCCGGTGACCAGCCGGTATGTCGGCCCATCCCGCACGATGTACCGCGAGGCCCCGCGCGCGACGCCCGGCTCCAGGAACGTCCGCAGCGTCGACACCGCCACGTGCAGGCTGTTGACCGCGGTGCCGGTGGCCATCTCGGGCCAGAGCGCGTCGATGATCTGCTCGCGGTGCACGGGCCCGGCCGCCGCGGCCAGGTATCGCAACAGGGTGCGGCTGCGTGGCCGGATGGCGCCGAGGTCGAGCTCGCGCCCGTCGTCCTCGACCCGGAAACCGCCGAAGCAGAACCAGCGCAGCGTCATGATGTCCCCTCCCGGTGAACGTCCGGGCAATGCGGATCAACCTGGTTGGACCGACAGTCTGTCCGATCGGGCCGCGGTTCCGGAACTCGCGGGTAACAACGTCAGGTTTCGATTCGGGGACATCGTGATGTCTGTGATCTTGTGAATCATGCTGATTCGGCCCGCGGCCTGCGACGATTGACGACTGATAAGAAACAGTTCTAATACGTCACAGATGCCTGCAAGGCCGTATTGATGTCGCTCGAATCACATAAATCCGGCCGTGCCGGAGATCTCAGTATTGAACACTTGCCTATTCGCCGAGTTCAGCGCCGAGAACCGTGCTGGAGCCGCCGGCCGCGATCCGCCGCGCGTTCGCCTCGGCCTCGCGCTCGCCGGCGCCGCCCGGGTCGGTCACGCTCACCCCGCCGACCGCGGAGCCGGCCGAGGTGATCGGCTTGACCACGTGGGTGAGCTCGTGGATCCGCGTCTCCCGGGACTGGCCGCCCGCGCCGTACACGATGGAGTCCCCGATGGTGAATGCCTTCGCCTGGACGGCCGCGGCGGCCCGCTCGGCGACCGGGCCGCGGAACTCCCGCACACCGGAGAGATCCGACCGGAACGTCGACTCCATCTCCCGCTGGAACGGCGTCTCCAACGGCCGCCCACTGCCCCGCAGAGCCGCCTCCACCAGGCTGTTCGCACCCTCGGAACCGCAGCCGTCAGAGCACCCGGCACCGTGACTGCGGGCGGCCAGCAGCTCGCCGACCGCGCGATTGCCGACCACGCGCTGGAGCGTCGGAAGATCCATGGTGGCCGGATCCGGCCGCCGGGCCGCGGTGACGTCTCGTCCGGTGGCCGTATGCCTCTCGACCGGTTGCCGGTTGCTGCCCACGACGCCTCCTCCACGCGACTGCCCGACCCTAGCCCGAATCGTGTGCCGGAATGGCGTTCAGTTCCCGTACGGGCACATGGTCTGCCCTTATGTCCGGTGTAGATCAGCGCTGATCCGACCGCTCACGTGCCGGATCAGCCGGGCCAGGTCGGCGCAGTAGACCGACGGGTTGCGGAAGCCGACGGGGGAGCGGTAACGGTGCGCGTAG
>KL571325.1:35408-35745 GCA_000715855.1 Actinoplanes liguriensis | reverse complement strand
AGACCCGGTGCAGCCGGCAGGCGCGGCAGGTGTCGCAGAGCGCGTCGGCGCCGATCTGCCGCGCGACCACGCCGGGGTGGCCGAGCACCGCGTCGAAGTCGTCGCCGTCGACCGTCCGGCCGGTGGCGCACGCCCCGGGATACGCCGACTTCAGCGAGTCGACCAGCTCGATCGCGCCGTCGGTCTCCACCACGACCACCGCGACCGGGCTCAGCCCGACCTGCTCGGACCGGCCCGGACCGCCCAGGATCAGGGTCATCACGTCCTCGAACAGGCGGATCGCGGTCTCCTGCCGGGGCGCGTCGTACCACCTGTCGAAGACCTGTCTCTTATACAC
>KL571325.1:30663-35171 GCA_000715855.1 Actinoplanes liguriensis | reverse complement strand
GACCGCCGGTGGGCGGTGCCGCAGCAGAGCCTCGTAGCAGGCGATCGGGTCGGACGCCGGGTCGATCACGCAGAGCAGCCCGGCGAACAGGTCCGCGGGGAGCAGGCGCAGCCCGCGCTCCACGTCCGCGGAGCTGCCCCGCCCGTCGTGCCGGCGCCGGCGCTGGTCGTTCGCCTCCGCCGGGCCGTCCAGGCTCACCCCCACCCGGACGCCGTGCCTGCGGAACACCTCGACGACGGCCTCGTCGAGCAGCGTCGCGTTCGTCTGGATCAGCACGTCCAGCCGCCGCCCGGCCGGGAACGCGGCCCGGAAGTCACCGATCAGCTCGTCCAGCCGTGCCGCCCCGGCCAGCAGCGGCTCACCGCCGTGCAGCACCAGCCGCATCGCCGGCAGGTCGTGCGTCTCGGCGTGCGTGGCCGTCCGCTCCGCGGCGAGCCGCCAGGTCCGCCGGTCCATGACGGCCGGCCGGTCCCGCCAGGACTGGTCGGCCATCGTGTAGACGTAGCAGTAGTCGCAGGCCAGATTGCAGCGCTGGTGCACCTTCAGCACCACGTCCCGGAACGGCGTCGGCCGCCAGCCACCCCGGATCAACCCAGCGACGTCGAGTGCCGCGTCCGGCCAGTCGCTGCTCATCCGGACCCATGCTAAAGGCGCTCGCGGCCGGGTTCCACCCCGATCACGAGCGCCTCCGCCACTCCGGCGTCAGGCCCGGGCGTCCCGCAAGGGTGCGCCGACCTCGTGCAGATGACGAAGGGCCTGCCGGTACGACTCGATCAGTCCGGTCTCCTCGTACGGCACCCCGATCTCGCGGCAGTACTCCCGCACGATCGGCTGGGCCCGGCGCAGGTTCGCGCTCGGCATGCCCGGGAAGAGGTGGTGCTCGATCTGGTAGTTCAGGCCGCCCAGCGCGACGTCGGCGATCCAGCCGCCACGGACGTTCCGCGAGGTCAGCACCTGCTTGCGCAGATAGTCCTCGTCGCCGGTCGGGTGCGGCATCCCCTTGTGGTTCGGCGCGAACGTCATGCCCAGGTAGACCCCGAACAGCGCCTGGTGCACGACCAGGAACGCGATCGCCTGCAGCGGCGACAGCACGACGAAGACGGTGGTGAGGTAGACGATCGCGTGCACGATCAGCAGCCCGGTCTCCAGGCCGCGCCGCTTGACCACGCCCGCCCGGATCGCCTTGATGCTGGACACCTTGAGGTCGATGCCGAGCAGCGTCAGCAGCGGGAAGAACAACCCGGCCTGGTGACGCGTGACGAAGCCGGCCAGTCCACGCCGGCCGAGCGCCGACCTCGTGGCCCAGATCAGCACCTCGGGAGCCACATCCGGGTCGAGGTCGTCGTGGTTCGGGTTGCTGTGGTGCCGGGTGTGCTTGTCCATCCACCAGCCGTAGCTCATGCCGATGCCCAGGTTGCCGGCCACCAATCCGGCGATCTCGCTGGGTCGCCTGGTCCGGAACACCTGCCGGTGGGCCAGATCATGGGCGACCAGTGCGAGCTGGGCGAACGCCACCGCGAGGAACACCGCCACGGCCAGCGTCCACCAGCTGTCGCCGACCAGGAGGAAGGCGGCCCAGCCCACGGACACCAGCAGCCCCACGAGCGTCAGGCGCACGGCGTAGTACGCGGGCCGCCGACGCATCAGGTCGAGCCCGTTCACCCGCCGGTTGAGCTCGGCGAAATCGCTGCCCGCTGAGGTCCGCGGGGCTGTCGTTACCGTCATGTGATCAGTATTCCGGTTGCGGGACGCAATCTCAGGAGTGCCAGAACCCCGGGCCCGTTGGGGTGCCAGCACCCTTGTGCCGCCGCCGGGCACCAGGCGCCATGATGGGGGCATGACATCCCAGGCCTGGTCGCGTGGCGGCGTGACGGCGGTCGTCGACAGCCTGCTGGCGGTCGTCCTGGCGATGCTCAACGTCCCGGTGTTCCTCCTGTGGGTGATCGGCCTGCTCCTCAGCCCGGTCCCGGTGCTCGGCGTGGAGTTGCTGACGGTGACGACCGTGGTCGTCCGGTGGCGTGCCGACCGGGAGCGGGTCCTCGCCGGGCGGGTCGGCGTCCTGATCCGGCGGCCGTATTCACCGGCGCCACCCGGGGCCGAGAACGACAGCCACCGTCAGGTGAGGTGGATCATCACCGATCCGGCGACCTGGCGCGACGTCTCCTGGCTGCTGCCCGGGGCACTGATCGGCCTGGTGCTCGGGCTGATCGCGGTCGCGATCCCGCTGTACGGCCTGTGCGGGGTGCTGCTGTTGCCGCTGTGGTTGTCGCTGGCCGACGTCTGGTTCGGGTACGGCCTGTTCTGGCCGACCGGGAACACCGCCGAGGCGTGGCTCGCCCTGCCGCAGGGGCTGGTCATCCTGGGCGCCGGGCTGGCCGTCGCGCCCCTGCTGCGAACCACGGACGTGCTGTTCGCCCAGCTGTTCCTGTCCCCGACCGCCAACGCCGAGCTGCGATTGCGGGTCGCGCACCTGACGACGACCCGCGCCGACGCCATCGACGCGCAGGCCGCCGAGCTGCGCCGGATCGAGCGCGACCTGCACGACGGCGCCCAGGCCCGGATGGTGTCGGTGGGCATGACGATCGGGCTCGCCGAACGACTCGTCCGCCAGGACCCGAACGCGGCTCTCCAACTGCTCGCCGAGGCCCGCGCGTCCAGCACCGCCGCGCTGGTCGAGCTGCGTCAACTGGTGCGCGGCATACACCCACCGGTGCTCGCCGAGCGCGGGCTGGAGGGCGCGGTCCGGGCCCTGGCGATGAGCCTGCCGGTGCGTACCGCGGTCACCTCGGATCTGCCGGGGCGCCTGGAGACCCCGGTGGAGTCCGCGGTCTACTTCGCGGTGGCGGAGGCGCTGGCCAACATGGGCCGGCACAGCCGGGCCCGGGCCGCCTGGGTCACCATCTACCACGACGGGGGCGTGCTCGTCGTGGAGATCGGCGACGACGGCGTCGGCGGCGCCGACCCGGAACGCGGGACCGGCCTCGCCGGGATCACCCGCCGGCTGGGCGCCTTCGACGGGACGATGGCGCTCGCGTCCCCCCGAGGCGGCCCGACCGTTGTGACCATGGAGGTGCCGTGCGTGTTGTCATCGCCGAGGATCTGACGCTGTTGCGGGACGGGCTCACCCGCCTGCTGCAGGCGTTCGGCTTCGACGTGGTGGAGGCCGTCGACAACGGTCCCGCGCTGCTGCCGGCGCTGCTCGGCCACCGGCCGGACATTGCCATCATCGACGTGCGGTTGCCGCCGACCCACACCGACGAGGGGTTGAAGGCGGCGATCGCGGCCCGCGCCGAGATCCCCGGCCTGCCGGTGCTGGTCCTGTCCCAGCACGTCGAGCCGCTGTATGCCCGTGAGTTGCTCAGCGACAGCACCGGCGGAATCGGCTACCTCCTCAAGGAACGGATCTCCGACGTCGAGCAGTTCGTCCAGGCGGTCCGCCAGGTGGCGGGCGGTGGCACCGCGTTCGACCCGGAAGTGGTCGCGCAGTTGCTGACCCGCCACGAGCCGCTCGCCGCCCTGACCCAGCGGGAGCTGGAAGTCCTCCGGCACATCGCCGAGGGGCGCTCCAACGCGGCCATCGCGGCCCGGTTGTTCATCACCGAGAAGGTCGTCAGCAAGTACATCAACAACATCTTCAGCAAGCTGGGAATGCCGCCGTCCGAGGATGACAACCGGCGCGTTCTGGCCGTCCTGATGTTCCTGGACAGCTGACGCCCACCGCGGGTGAGACCGCTCGGCTCGCCCGGCCGCTCGGCTCGCCCGGCCGCTCGGCCGGGTGGCACGCCCGGCCGGGTGGCAGGTCACGACGACTCGCGGGTCAGCGCAGCGCGGCGCTCGTCACGGCGGCTTCCCGGGCGGCGGTCGCGGTCGCGGCCACCCCGGCGCCCCAGCGCTCGTCCGAACCGATCCGGCATCGGACGTACGCGATCACCCCGTCCCGCCACGGGTGCGTCACCTCCTCGGTCACCTCGACCCCGTCCAGGTTCACCGACAGGCCCGGTGTGACCAGGTACTCGTCCCGGAACAGCGCCAGCAGCTCGCCGGGGCTCAGCTCGCCGCCACCGGCCCGTCCCTCGCTCGCCGCCTGCGCCAGCGCGGCCATCTCGGCCCGCAGCCCGGCCGGCAGGTCCAGCCCGTGCCCGGTGCGCAGCAGGTACGCCACCCCACCCTTCCCGGACTGGCTGTTCACCCGGATCACCGCCTCGTACGAGCGCCCCACGTCGGCCGGGTCCACCGGCAGGTACGGCACCTCCCAGGGCGCCTGCGACGGTTCGACGCCCAGCTCGGCGGCCCGCTTCGCGTGGAAGGTCAGGCCCTTGTCGATGGCGTCCTGATGGGTGCCGGAGAACGCGGTGTAGACCAGGTCACCGGCGTACGGGTGCCGGTCGGGCACGGGCAGGCGGTTGTAGAGCTCGACGGTCCGGCGTACCTCGTCGATGTCGGAGAAGTCCAGCTTCGGGTCGATGCCGGCGGCGTACAGGTTCATCGCCAGCGTCACCAGGTCGACG
>KL571325.1:29462-30455 GCA_000715855.1 Actinoplanes liguriensis | reverse complement strand
AGCGTCACCAGGTCGACGTTGCCGGTGCGCTCCCCGTTGCCGAACAGGCAACCCTCGACGCGTTGCGCGCCGGCCAGCACGGCCAGCTCCGCGCAGGCCACGCCGGTGCCGCGGTCGTTGTGCGGGTGCACGGAGGATCACGTCGTCCCGGCGGTCCAGGTGGCGGCTCATCCACTCGATCTGATCGGCGTACACGTTGGGGGTGGCGATCTCGACGGTGGCCGGCAGGTTGTGGATCACCGGACGGTCCGGCGACGCGTCCCACCGCCCGGTCACCGCGTTGCAGACGTCCAGGACGTACTCCGGCTCGGTCAGGTTGAAGACCTCGGGACTGAACTCGAATCGGGTGTACGTGTCCTTCAGCCGATCAGTCTCGGACAGGATCACGCCGGCCGCGGCCAGGATCTTCGCCGTCAGCTCGGTCCGGGAGGCGTGCAGCACGACGTCCCGCCACGTCGGCGCGGTCGCCGTGTACATGTGCACGACCGCTTTCTTCAAACCATCGATCGATTCGACGGTACGGCGGATCAGGTCATCACGAGCAGCGGTGAAGACCACCACGGTCACGTCGTCGGGTACCAGGTCGTCCCGCTCGGCCAGTAAGCGCACGAAGTCGAAGTCCAGCCCGCTCGCCGACGGGTAGCCGACCTCGATCTCCTTGAAGCCCATCGCGACCATCAGCCGGAACGCGCGCAGTTTGCGCTCGGCGTCCATCGGCTCGGCCAGGGCCTGGTTGCCGTCACGCAGGTCGACCGGCACCCACAGCGGCGCGGCGGTCTGGCGCTTCGCGGGCCAGGTGCGATCGGTGATCGGGACGTCCACCCGCTCGTGCGCGGCACGGTAGCGGTGGAACGGCATCGGGCTGGGCTGCTGAGGATTCCAAGTGATCATGACGGGGCTCCGTTTCTTGCCGGAAAGAGAAACGACCGGCAAGCACGAACAGCCCCCACGGCGGGGAGCCGGTCGGATCAGGCCCCGCCGTGGCGGCTGAGG
>KL571325.1:26928-29266 GCA_000715855.1 Actinoplanes liguriensis | reverse complement strand
ATGTGTATAAGAGACAGCGGCTGAGGAGCAGCGCCACGAAATGCGTCACGGCCGGGACGATACCCGAAGCGGCACGACCGTCCAGCTGCTGCTTGGATAGTGGGAATGTCCAGGACCTTGCGGATCAGCAGCCGGAACGCGACCTTCCAGCAGTGGCAGGCGCTGCTGACCAACCGGACCAAGCGGCACCGGGCCGGCGAGTTCCTGGTCCAGGGCGTCCGTCCGATCACGCTCGCCCTGGAACACGGCTGGCCGGTGCACGCGATCCTGCTCGACGACGCCCGGCGGCTCTCCCAGTGGAGCCGCGACGTGCTCGAACAGACCACCGGGGTGTCCCGGTTCGCCCTCGACGCCGACCTGATGCACGAGCTCGGCGGCAAGGACGAGGAGTCCCCCGAGCTGCTCGCCGTGGTCGGGATGCCCGCCGACGACCTGTCCCGGATCCCGGCCGGGCCGCGGATGCTGACGCTGGTCTTCGACCGGCCCACCACCCCGGCCAACATCGGCGCGCTGGTCCGCTCGGCCGACGCGTTCGGCGCCTCCGGGCTGATCATCACCGGTCACGCCGCCGACCCGTACGACCCGAAGGCCGTCCGGGCCAGCACCGGGTCGCTCTTCGCCGTGCCCGTCGTCCAGGTCGCCGGCCACCGGGAGGTGGTCGACGACGTGGCCGAGCTGCGCCGCAACGGCCTGCCCGTGGAGATCCTCGGCAGCGACGAGGGCGGCGACGTGGACCTCGCCGACCACGACCTGACCGGCCCGAAGGTGGTCGCGATCGGCAACGAGACCCGCGGCCTGAGCGCCGCGTGGCGCGAGGCCTGCGACCACATCCTGCGCATCCCGATGACCGGCGCCGCCAGCTCCCTGAACGCCGCCGCCGCCGGCACCGTGGTTCTCTACGAAGCCGCCCGCCAGCGCCGGGGCTAGGGCTTCACGCCGAGCGCCTCCTCGAAGCGCTCCAGCAGGAACGTGGCCTTGAGACCGGCGGTCTGCTCGGCGCCCAGCAGGCCACCCCACTCGGGCGCCCAGGTGACCCCGCCGGCCGGGCCCAGGGTCAGCGCCATGCCGTCCGCGAACGGCTCGTACGCGGTCAGCTCGCCGCCCTCGATCAGCGCCCGGATGTTCGCCGCCACCAGCTCGCCGTGCGTGCCCGCCGCGCGGGCCATCTTCATCTCCGGCACCGCGGTCAGGTCACCGATCGCGAACACCCGTTCCTGACCGGCCACCCGCAGGTGCTCGGTGACCGCGAGCCGCCCGTCCGGCTGCCGCGCCGCGAGCAGCTCCTCGCCGAGGTAACCGCTGTTCACCTCGCCGCCGTAGCAGGGGAACCACAGGTCGGCGGCGATCACGTCACCGTCGGCGGTGGTGACCGTGAACGGCCGCACGGCGCCCGGCGGAACCTCGGGCGGCGCGGTCAGCTTCGTATTGAGCAGCATCGTCACCCCGAGCGCGTCCAGCTGCTCGGCCACCTCGGTCCCGAACTCCTCGGGGAACCGGCCGCCGGCCACCGCGGGGGACGGGTCGACCACCGTCACCGAGGTTCCGGGCAGTGCCGCCGCGATCTCCCCGGCGAACTCCAGGCCGATCGCTCCGGCCCCGAGCAGCAGGACCTTGCCGGCCCGGCCCAGCGCGTCGCGCACCTCCCGCAGCCGCTCCAGGGCCTCGCTCCGGTCAAGGACGTCCATCCTGGACGGGAAAGGGCTGGTGGCGCCGGTGGCCAGCACGATGTAGTCCGCGTCCAGCCGGGCGCCGGAGCTCAGCCGCACGTGGCCGGGCTCGACGCCGGCCGCCGTGTCGCGCACGATCCGGCCACGGGACAGCAGACCGTCGTACGGGATGAAGATCTTTTCGGCCCAGACCGGGTCGACCGCGGCGCGCAATGCCGCGACGTTGTGCACGAACGTCTCGCGGGGTTCGACGAGCGTCACGTCGGTGACGTCGTCCAGGCCACGGGCCGCCGCGATGCCGCCGTACCCGCCGCCCACAATCACTACCCTCGGGTTTGTCATGCCCCGACTCTGTGCTGGTCAGAGCGGGTCGGGGAGACCGCGCTGAGGGTGGTAGCGGCAGGGCCACCATCCGGCCCCGGTCCCGGGTTACCGTCGATTCGTGAGCGACAACGAGCTGGGCAACTTCCTGCGCGCGCGCCGCGACGAGCTGACGCCGGACGAGGTCGGGCTGCCTCCGGGGCACCGGCGCCGCGCGCCCGGTCTGCGCCGGGCCGAGGTGGCGATGCTCGCCGGCGTCAGCGTGGAATACCTGATCCGTCTGGAGCAGGGGCGGGACAGGCACCCGTCGCCGCAGGTCATCGCCGCGCTCTCCGGCCCGCTGCGGCTGA
>KL571325.1:23534-26707 GCA_000715855.1 Actinoplanes liguriensis | reverse complement strand
TCCGGCCCGCTGCGGCTGACCGCCGCCGAGCGCGCCCACCTCTACCGGCTGACCAAGGCGGCCAGTGGTCTCCAGTGCTCGGCGTTCGCCGCCGATCCGGTGCGCACCGTCCGGCCCGCGTTGCGCGCGGTCCTCGACCAGCTCGAGCCGGCCGCCGCTGTGCTGGTCAACCAGGTCGGTGACCTGCTGGCGTACACCGCCGGATTCCGCCGGCTGGCCGGCCCGATCGGGCTGCTCGACGCCGACGAGCCGAACCTGATCCGGTACGTGTTCACCGATCCGCGGGCGCGCCGGGCCTTCCCGGACTGGGAGCACCAGGCCGACGAGCAGGTCGCCGCCCTGAAGAACGGGCCGCCCCGCCCGGATCTCACCGGCGAGATGACCGCGCTGGCCGGTGACGAGTTCACCGAGCGGATGGAGCGGGTGCCGGGGATTCCCCGGGCGCACGGCGTGTCCCGCCTGGAGCATCCGGAGGCCGGGCCGTTGCGGCTGGCCTTCGAGATCATGGAGCTGCCCGGGGACGAGAAGCTGCGGCTGCTGGTCCAGCTTCCGGCCGACGACGCCACCGCGTCCGCGCTGCGCAAGATCGCCCCGTTGCGCCTGGTCGCCGGCTGATCGTCCGGAGTCACGAAGCGCTGGTGGCGAGCTGCTCCCGCGACACCGCGGCGCCCGAGGCGATCCGGGCGATCGCGCGCAGGGTCGACGTGCCGTCGAGGAAGTAGCCGTCGTGGCCGGTCACGTCCGCGGCCGGCAGCGGCAGCGCCCCGAACGAGGGGTCGATCGGCAGCCGCCCGTGACCGAGACCGAACACCCGGATCGACGGCAGTTTGCGGGTCCAGTCGTCCGGCGCGCTGCCGGCCCAGATCCGCGCGCCGGTGTGCAGGTCCGCGGCGGAGGAGGCGCCCATTCCCGGGCTGCCGATCGCCACGATGTCGGTGACCTGCGCGGGAAGGTGCGCCGCGGCCCGCCCGGCGACGATCGAGCCGTAGCTGTGCCCGACGATCGTGATCCGCTGGTCCGGCCGGGCGGCGACCAGCCCGTCCACGAACCGTTCCAGGGCCAGCGCGCCCGACGCGGCCCGATCCTCGCGGAGGGCGGCCCGGCGAATTCCCTCCGGCGGGTCGTAGCCGAGCCACGAGATCACCGCGACCCGCTCGCCGGCCTGGTGGAACAGTTGCCTTGCCTGCCACGACGGGGCGCGCCGCTCGACGCCGCCGAGTCCCGTGTCGAAATCGCCCAGGGTGTTGTCGACGCCCGGGATCACGATCACCACCCGGCCGGCGGTCGCGAGGTCTCCGAGCACCTCCACGATCCGCCCGTCGCCACGCCGATCAAGGGCGAGGATCTGCCTTCCGGCGTACGAGGATCCGCCGTTCGCCGCGTACCGCAGCGCGAGCGGAGCCCCGTCGAGGTTGCCCACCACCTGCGGGTATTCGGCGGCCAGCGCCTGTGCCGAAGCGGCCGGGAGCCCTGCGAAGAACGCCGCGATCCCGGCCGGCGTCGTGCTCGCCGGGTCCGGCAGGCCTCGTGCGTCGGCGTTCCACGCGGCGATCCCGGGCAGTTCGCCGGCGACCGCCCCGGTCGGCCCGAACAGCCCGACCACGGGTACCGCCAGCAGCAACAACGCCACAATCCACAAGCGACTCACGACTTCCCCCTATGCGCCGTTTTCCGGTGTGCGGCGAAGGTAGGAGGACGGCATGGTGGTGGACGTCAATCCGTGGCGGGAACTCACGCGTAGTACCGCGGTATTACGCGGTCACCCTGGAGTACGGTAGGCAAAGACCCTGGTCTATGCTTCGTCCGTGAAACACGGCGATGAAACAAGAGTGACCGTCCGCGACCTCGCGGCACACACCGGCCTCTCGATCGCCACCGTCTCCCGGGTCCTGAACGATCGGGCGAACGTCGCGCCCGCCACCCGCGACCGGGTCCTGCGGGCGATGGGCGACCTCGGCGAGCGAGCCCCGCGCCGCCGTGGGGGCCGGGTCCAGGGCGCCGGCGTCTTCGTCCGCTGTCCGTACGTGCTGACCGACTACTTCGGGCTGATCGTCTCCGCGGTCGCCGAGGCGCTCGAGCCGCACGGCCTGCACGTGATCCTGAACGCCGGCACCGCCGCGCAGCAGACCCGGGTCCTGCCCACCCTGCCGGAGCGGCGGGACGTGGCCGGCGCGGTGCTGATCCTGCCGCCGGAGCCGGGCGCCGACCTGACCCGCCTGCGCGATCGCGGCTTCCCGTTCGTGCTGGTCGACCCGCGGATCTCCCCGCCGAAAGACGTGGCCGCGGTCTCCGCCGCGCACTTCGCCGGCGCCCGCGCGCTGACCGCCCACCTGATCGAGCTCGGTCATCGGCGGATCGGCATCATCGGCGGCCCGCGTGACTGGCTGGCCAGCGACAACCGCTTCCACGGCTATCTCGCGCCGCTCGCCGACGCGGGCGTGCTGGCCGGGCCGGAGCTGACCCGGTTCGTCGCCGAGCCGACCACCGAGCTGGGCTACCGGGCCGCCGCCGACCTGCTCGACCTGCCGGAGCGGCCGACCGCGCTGCTGGCGTTCAACGACAAGATGGCGGTCGGGGCGTTGCGTGCGGCCACCGAGCGGGGCCTGAAGGTGCCGTACGACCTGTCGGTGGCCGGCTTCGACGACATAGACCTCGGCTCGGCCTGCGATCCGCAGCTGACCATCTGTCTCTTATACACATCGAGACAGGCGCATGCTCGGCGGGCACCGGCTGGACGCGTTGCACGTCGAGTTGGGCACCGAGCTGGTGGTGCGCGACTCGACCGGCCCGGCGCCCGCCGCCTGAGCCCTCGGCTGGTTCTCACTGTGGTCAACCGGCCTGGATGACAACGGTGAGGCCCAGCCGGCCTCCGCGCGCCGCGCCGCGGCCGCGCCCGGTGTCGGCGTCGCGCGCGGCTTGACGTGTTTCACGGTTCCGGAACCGAAACGACGCATCCGGAACCCCTAACTCATTGACTGGCGTATTTGACAAAGGTTTCCTTCCTGTTACGCCATCCCTTCCCCCTGAGGGAGTTGCCAGTCATGAGATCCCCTGCCATCCTCGCCGCGTCTGTGCTGGTCGCGGCCGTGTTGTCGGCCCCGGCCGCCGCGCTTGCGGCCGGCGAGACCGTTCAGGTCTACCTGACCACCACATCGGACAGCGCCGGCCGTAAC
>KL571325.1:18776-23239 GCA_000715855.1 Actinoplanes liguriensis | reverse complement strand
CGGAACCACCATCAACGTCAACGAGGGCGCCACCTACCAGACCTTCGAGGGTGGTGGCGCGTCGATCACGGACACCACCGCTTACCTGCTGCGGGGTGGCCCGGTCACCGCGGCGACCCGGGACGCCGTGATGACGAAACTGTTCAGCCCGACGGCCGGGATCGGTCTTTCGTTCGTACGCAATCCGATCGGGGCCTCTGATCTTTCCCGGCCGGGAAACGTCTCGCTGGACGACACCTGCTGCGACCTGAACGACTTCGGCAGCAATGGCTATGACACGAATGTCCGGCTGCTGACCCAGCAGGCCAAGCAGCTCAACCCGGCGCTGCGGGTGATGGGCGTGCCGTGGAGCGCGCCGGGCTGGATGAAGGACAACGGCCGGATGGACCAGATGGGCTGGCTCAAGGCTGAGTACTACCCGATGTACGCGCAGTACCTGGTCAAGTATGTGCAGAGCTACCAGGCCGCGGGCGTGCCGGTCGACTACCTGTCGGTGCAGAACGAGCCGAACTGCTGCCAGGCCGGCAACCCGACGGCGATGAACTACCCGGGGATGAGCTGGAACCCGTCCGGCCTGGTCGAGCTGACCAAGAACAACCTGTACCCGGCGCTGCACGCGGCCGGCCTGAGCACCAAGGTGCTGGTGCACGACTGGAACTACGGCGACTACGCGAGCTTCGGCTCCGGGATCCTGAACGACGCCGGGATCCGCGGTGACTCGGCGTTCGGCGGGATCGCCTGGCACGGCTACTCGGGGAGCGCCTCGATCGGGTCGGACGTGCACAACACGTACCCGTCCGTCAAGCAGTTCGAGACCGAGCACTCCGGCGGCACCTGGATCGGTGACCAGCACAACGAGGACCTGAACAACATCATCGACTACACCCGGAACTGGGGCAGCTCGGTGGTCAAGTGGAGCCTCGGCGTGGACCAGAGCATGGGCCCGCACAACGGCGGCTGCGGCACCTGCACCGGCTTCATCACCGTGCAGAACGGCGGCTCGCGGGCCGGCCAGGTCGACTACACCATCGAGTACTACACGATGGGTCACCTGACGAAGTTCGTGAAGCCGGGCGCGGTCCGGATCGACACCAACGACGGCAGCGCCGTCCGCAACGTGGCCTGGAAGAACCCGGACGGCTCGAAGGCGCTGATCGCGCACAACGGCGGTACGTCGAGCCAGTCGGTCCGCGTCAACTGGGGCACGCAGTCCTTCACCTATACGTTGCCGGCCCGCACCACGGCGACCTTCACCTGGTCCGGCACGACGTCGACGCCTCCGGCGACCGGTGGCACGATCACCGGGCTGGGCGGCAAGTGCGTGGACGTGGCCGGGGCGGCGACCGCGAACGGGACCGCGGTGCAGATCTACACCTGCAACGGCTCGGCGGCGCAGCAGTGGACCCGGAACTCGGACGGCACGCTCAGCTCGCTGGGCAAGTGCCTGGACATCGTCGGGCCGAGCAATGCCGACGGGACGCTGGCTCATCTCTGGGACTGCCACACCGGGACGTCACAGAGGTGGACTTATGACGGCGCGACCCAGCATCTCGTGAACACGTACTCCGGGAAATGTCTGGATGTGAAGGACAACACGTCCGCGGACGGGGCCCGGCTCCAGATCTGGACCTGCACCACCGGAGCCAATCAGAAGTGGGTGCTCAACTGATGCTGCTCAAGATGGCGATGGCGGCGGTAGTCGCGATCACGCCGGCCCACCTGCCGTCGCAAAAAGCACCGGTGGTCACCGGCACCTACTCGGCGGGCGCTGCGCAGTGGCAGTCACTGCCGTCGGTTCGACTGGATAAATCGGATAAGTCGGCTACGGCGACCGTCGTGATCGACCCCAGCCGGACCGAGCAGCACTACTCCGGGATCGGCTTCTCGATCGACGAGACAAGCGTCTCCAACCTGTGGAAACTCACCGCCGCCGAGCGCGAGAAAGCGATCAAGCTGCTCGTCGACCCGCGCACCGGCGCCGGCCTGGACCGATTCCGGCTCACCATCGGCAGCCCCGACCTGATCGAGCACCTGCCGTTCTGGTCCTACGACGACGGGTTCGGCGAGGACTGGAACCTGGAGCACTTCTCCATCAAGCGCGACGTCGACCTGCACATCGTCGACACGATCAAGCTGATCCAGAAGTACAACCCGCGGGCCACGTTCTTCGCGTCCGCGTGGAGCGCGCCGGCCTGGATGAAGACGAACAACAAGTTCCTCGGCGAGGTCGCGCTCAAGCCGGGCAGCACGACCGATTACTACCAGTACGGCAAGCTGCGCGACGACTGCATCGACGTGTTCGCGCGTTACTACGTCAAATACCTTCAGGCGTACGCGCGGCAGGGCATCAAGGTCGACGCGATCACGCTGCTCAACGAGCCGGGCATGGACGTCGTCTACCCCGCGATGGACATCAGCGTCGAGCAGCAGCAGAAGCTCTCCGTCGCGATCAAGCGGGAGTTCCGCCGGGCGGGACTGCGCACCGAGCTCTACGTGCACGACTTCAACTTCTGGGACTGGCGCGACCCGAACAGCACCGCGACCAAGAACTACTACCGGATCCTGGACGACCCGAAGGCCGCGGCGGCCGCCGACGCGATCGCTTTCCACCCGTACTGGGGCGACCCGACCGTCATGCGCGACGCGTACCGGCAGACCGGCAAGCCGGTGCACATGACCGAGACCAGCGACCTCTCGCCGGCGACCGTGCTCTCCTACTTCCGGCTCGACGCCGGCAGCTATGTCCTCTGGGCGCAGACCACCGACCAGGACGGCGGGACGCTGCACTGGACCGGCGAGCGCAACAACAACGTGGACTGGGACGAGGTCGCGCGGACCAGCAAGTGGCCCGATCGACTCGTCAAGGTCAACACCGAGACCAAGGCTTATTCGGTACGGAGTGAGCTCTACCAGCTGGGACAATTCGCCAAGTACCTGACGCCGGGTCACGTGCGCGTCGAGTCCGGCGCGGCCGACCACGGTGTGAGCAGTGTGGTGTTCCGCGACGGCAACGACTACGTCGCCGTGCTCGGCAACGCGAACACCACGGCGACCAGCACCCGGGTGATCATCGGCGGGCGCTCGTTCGTGACGTCGGTGCCGGCTCAGGCGTACGCCACCTATCGCTGGACCGGCAGCGAGCCGGGCTCGCGGCACCACCGCGCCCCGCGCCTGGACCGCGTCCCGGAGGTGACCGCCGACCAGTACGGCACCACGCGCATCCCGCTCCGCGCGACCGATCCCGATCACGACAGGCTGTCCTATTACGCGGTGGACCTGCCGGCCGGCGCGAGCGTCGACGCCACCACCGGCGTGCTCACGCTGAACCCGGTCGTTCCCGGCACGCAGGACATCACGGTCGCGGTCACCGACGGCCACGCGCACGCCGAGACGACCGTGCACGTCACGGTCCGGCCGCACGGCGCGCCGGTCGGCGGCCTCGTCGAGGCCGAGGCGTACACCGCGCAACACGGATGGTCCGAGGGCGGCGCGAACTTCGTCGAGAGCAACGCCGCGGCCAGCGGTGGGAAGAACATCGGCTGGACCGCGCCCGGCAACTGGCTGTCCTACCGCTTCGACGTCCCGGCCGGCGCACACCGCCTGGAACTGCGCGTGGCCAACGGATCCGGGGCGGCCGCGACCGGCGCGATCTCCGTCCGGGACGCCGCCGGGAACACGCTCGGCGTCGTCTCGGTACCGGACACCGGCGGATGGGGGACATACCAATCGGTGGAACTGCCCGTCTCGCTGGCCGATGGTGATCAGACGGTGACGGTTTACTGTGAAACCGGTGGGTTCAATCTGGACTACCTACGACTGACTGAGTAGGGGCGGTCAGTCGCCGGCCTGCCGAAGGCGCGCCAAAAGTTCGCCTTCGGCAGCGTCGGAGCCCGGATCGCTCCAGAAGTTCAGCGGCACCGTCCGCAGGTTGCGCCCGAGCGGGTCCAGCAGGTGACCGCCGAGCTTCATCACCCACAGCGCCACCGACCGGTCGATGACCGTCAACTCCGGGACCTGCGCGCCGAGCCGGGCCTCGAACGCCGCGATCTCCTGCACCGAGCGCAGCCAGACCACGAGCAGCAGGTTCGCCGTACCGGAAAGGGTGGCGCAGAACCGGGTCTCGCGCATGCCGCTGATCCTGCTCACCACCCGTCCGGTGTCGCCGGGTGGCAGCGTGCCCCAGAGCGACACCGAGATCGGATAGCCGGAGACGTAGCGCGCGACCTCGGCCCGGTAGACGATCGACCGGTCCGCGTCCAGCCGATCCAGGCGGCGGCGCACGGTGGTCGGGCTCAGGTCGAGCCGTTCCGCGATCCGGACCGCCGGCTGCCGCGGATCTTCGCTGAGAACCCGCATCACATCCAGATCGTCCCCGGTCAGCTTCCGCGGGGACGCGCCGGTGGACCGGCCCTCGGTGAGCATCCGGCGGGCGTCCTCGGTCAGCCGGTCGAGCCGCCAGCGGT
>KL571325.1:16430-18520 GCA_000715855.1 Actinoplanes liguriensis | reverse complement strand
TGCACGGTCACCGCGATCTGGGTGCGCGACGCGGCCACCCCGGGCAGCATCCCGAGCCGGAAACTGAGGTAGCGGGCGAGCTGCGCGTGATCCTCGAACGCCGCCTGGATCAGCAGGTCCCGCGCGCCGGTGACATGCTCCAGGGTGACGATGTTGACGTCCCCGGCCAGGCCCGCCGCGACCTCCGGCAGCCGCCCGGCGACGCAGTCGACCTCGATCACCGCGAGGACCACGCTCGGGATCGCCAGCTGCGCGGGCAGGCAGCTCAGCCACGCGTGACCGGAACGGTACAGCCGGTTCCACCGCCGGGCGGCCGTCGAGCCGTCCACGCCCAGCGCCGCGCCGATCCGCTGCCAGTCGGCCCGTGGCGCGAGCTGCAACGCGGTGATCAACTGATAGTCCAGCTCGTCGAGGGTGACCGTTTCCTGCGCATCAGGCTCCGGCATCGGCGGATCTCGGCAATCTGGGCCCGGCAGCGGTCACTTTGCCGACCATACCCGCCATGTTCACCGCATCCGACACCGTTCACCTCGCCGACCGCCTGATCGGCCTGCGGCACGCCCTGCACCGCGAGCCCGAGCTCGGGCTGGACCTGCCGCTGACCCAGGCCAAGGTCCTCGCCGCGCTGGACGGGCTGCCCCTGGAGATCAGCACCGGCAGGGACCTGACCTCGGTCACCGCGGTGCTGCGCGGCGGATGCCCCGGCCCGGCCGTGCTGCTGCGTGGCGACATGGACGCGCTGCCGGTGCAGGAGGAGAGCGGGGTGGACTTCGCGTCCGAGATCCCCGGCGTGATGCACGCCTGCGGGCACGACCTGCACACCAGCGCCGTGGTCGGTGCGGCCCACCTGCTCGCGTCCCGGCGCGAGGAACTGGCGGGGGACGTGGTGTTCATGTTCCAGCCCGGCGAGGAGGGCCAGCGCGGGGCGAAGCTGATGATCGACGAGGGCGTGCTGGACGCGGCCGGCTCGACGGTGATCGCGGCCTACGCCATCCACGTCGCGAGCACCGTGCTGCCGCTCGGCGTGGTCGCCACCCGGCCCGGCACGATCCTGGCCGCCTCCGACTCGGTCACCGTCACCGTGCACGGCAGGGGTGGGCACGGCTCGTCGCCGCACCTGGCCGTGGACCCGGTGCCGGCGCTCTGCGAGATGGTCACCGCGCTGCAGACCATGATCACCCGGACCGCGGACGCGTTCGACCCGGCGGTGCTGACCGTCGGCTCGATCCACGCAGGCTCGGCGTTCAACGTGATCCCGGCGAGCGGCACGTTCCAGGCGACCGTGCGCACGTTCTCGCCCGCCACCCATCAGAAGATCCAGTCGGCCGTACGGCGGGTGGTGCAAGGCATCGCCGACGCGCACGCCGTCCGGGTCGAGATCGACTACCAGGCGAACTATCCGGTGACCGTGAATGATCCGTCCGAAGCCGCGTTCGCCCTGTCGACCCTGCGCACGATCCTCGGGGAGCAGCGGGTCTTCGAGGCGCCGCAACCGGTGGCCGGGGCCGAGGACTTCTCGTTCGTGCTGGACCGGGTGCCGGGGGCGTACCTGATGGTCGGCGCGGTCCCGCCCGGCACCGATCCGGCCACCGCCCCGATGAACCACGCGCCGCAGGCGGTCTTCGACGACCGCAGCGTCCTGGAGGCCGCCGCCGTGCTCGCCTCCCTGGCCGCCGCACGCCTCGCCTCCGCCGGGCTCGCCTCGTGACCGCGGTCGCCGAGCGGACGCCCAAGGTCGGCGCGGTCGTCGGGCTGCTCGTCCTCTTCGAGCTGACCAGCGGCTTCATCCAGGGCAGCATCGCGCCGCTGCTGCCCGACCTGGGCAGCGAGATGGGCATCTCGGACGCCCACCTGAACTGGGTGATCTCGGTACAGCTGCTGGCGTCCGCGGTCTGCGTACCCGCCTTCGGACGGCTCGGCGACCTGCACGGACACCGCCGGATGCTGCGGATCGCGCTGCTCTGCGTCGCCGCCGGCAGCCTGCTCGTCGCGCTCGCCCCGAACCTGCCGGTGCTGCTCGCCGGGCGCCTGCTGCTCGGGCCGCTCGCCGCGTTGCTGCCACTGGAGATCGCGCTGGTCCGGGACCGGCT
>KL571325.1:14995-16249 GCA_000715855.1 Actinoplanes liguriensis | reverse complement strand
CCCGGGACCGCCTGCCGGTCGAACTGGCCCGCAAAGCGATCGCACGGCTGGTCGGGGCGCTGACGCTTGGTGCGCTGCTCGGCGGGGTGCTGACCGCCGGCCTGCACCAGGTGATCGGGGACGCCCGGCTGACACTGCTCGTCCCGGCGGTGCTCGCGGCGGCGTGTGTGCCGGTGAGCTTCCTCGCCGTGCCGGAGAGCTCCCGCCAGGCGACCGGCCGGCTCGACCTGGCCGGGATCGCCGTGCTCAGCGTCTCGATGGTGGCCCTGCTCGCCGGGATCTCCCTGCTCAGCCCGGTGCTGATCGGGCTCGGCCTGCTCGGCTTCGCCGGATGGGTCGTCCTCGAGCTGCGGATCGCCGAGCCGCTGGTCGACCTGCGCGCGATGACCGGGCGGCACGTGGCGCCGTTCTTCGGGTGCTCGTTCGTCTTCGGGATCGTCTACTTCGGAAGCCAGTCGCCGGACTCGACGTTCCTGGCCGCGTCCCGGGCCTCGGCGGGCTACGGGTTCGGCTTCACCGCGCTGCAGATCTCCCTGGTCGCGCTGCCGGCCGCGGTGTTCGCCGTGATCGGCTCGGCGTGCACCGCGGTGATCGCCGGACGACTCGGATACCGGCGAACACTCGTGGCGGCGTTCCTGGTGATCGCTGTGGGCTTCGTCGGAACCGCCCTCTTCCACGACCAGGTGTGGCAGTTACTGGCGATCAAGGTCCCGATCGGCCTGGCCGCGGGCGTGGCCCTCGGCGCGATGCCCACGGTGATCGCGGAGACCGCCGACCCGTCCCGGACCGGAATCACGACCGCCCTCTACAACAACGTCAAGACCCTCGGCGGGGCGGTCGCGGGCGGGGTGGTCGCCGCGATCCTCGCCTCGATGGTGCTGGCCGGCACGGACACGCCCCGGGAGTCGGCTTACGTCACGGTCTGGCTGATCTGCGCCACCCTCTGCGCCGCCGCCTCCGTCCTGGCCCACCTCGCCCGCCGCACGGAGTAACCCACCGCACTGCCCGATCCGGCCCCGCCCGCCCGTCGGCCTGCCGGCCCGGCTCGGCCGCACGCGACCACGGCGTCGGGTCGAGCCTGTGGCGCGGTTGCGGTTCCGGGCTGGTTCTCACTGTTGTTATGAGGGACGAATAACAACAGTGAGAACCAGCCCCGAAGGTGAGTCGCGGGACCAGCGTGAGCGGCCGCTGCCTTGCGTGGGTTCTTTTGAGCGCGACCACCCACGGACGTCGCCCTTTCGGGCTTTGCGTTCT
>KL571325.1:12709-14834 GCA_000715855.1 Actinoplanes liguriensis | reverse complement strand
CCCGCTCAGAGATGTGTATAAGAGACAGACAATGAAGATCTTGATGGTGGGGTGCCGGCGCCGCCGCGTCAGGACGGCACCGGCGCTGTCTCTTATACACTCGACCTCGAGGAGCTTCAGGTCGTCGTCGACCTTCGCGACGCTCATGCCGAACATCTCGATGGTCTTCCCGTTCGGCTGGTGGCCGTGGTACTCGCCGTCGAACGCGCCCCAGTGCCGCCACTTGAACGTGACGACCGGCGGCGGGCTGAGGACCTGGAGGACCTCCCAGTAGAAGCCGTTCGGGAAGGCGCCGTGGAAGACGTCGTGCTGGCCGTCGAACGACTCCGGCTTGTAGAACGGGCTGTCACCGATCAGCACGTTGTAGCTGCCCTGGTCGGCGATGTCCTGCGCGGAGGCCCAGCCGCCGCCGTTGATGTTGGTGCGGAAGTGCTCGGACACCATCGAGACCCAGGTGGCCGGGTCTTTCTTGTGGGACACCTCCATCTCGAAGACCTGGACGATCGACTCGACGATGGCCTCGAGTGAACCCGGCGCGTGCTGCGTGGTGCGCTGCCCGGGCATCACGACGTGCGACAGGTGGTAGTCGGGGGTGCCATGGCGGAACTCGGACGGATCGGCGGCCTCGATGACGGCGTCCCGGCCCTGCAGCCACAACGGTGTTTCGGACAAGGTGTGGTCCTTCCAAGGAGGGGCAGGGGGCCTCCGTTAAGTTGCTTTTTGGTTACCCCCCGTAGTCCAAAAGCGATGATCACGATATCCACGTTGGACTGATCGCAAAAGGCCCTATTGGTTACGACCTATTTTCAGAACGTCACATGTATTAACGGACGACAAAGTCGAGCGCTTGCTCCAAGTCGGCTACCAGGTCGTCCGGGTGCTCGATACCCACGGCGATTCGGACGGTTCCGGGGGACAAATGCGATTCTCGCAGTTGCTCCGGAGTCAATTGCCTATGCGTGGTACTCGCCGGATGCAGAATCAGTGACTGCGTGCTGCCGAGCGACGCGGCCGCCTTGATCACCCGCAGCCGGCTCATCAGGCGCACCCCGGCCTCGCGCCCGTCGGCCAGGTCGAAGCAGAACGCGCCGGGGAAACCGGTGAGGTGCTTCGCGGCGCCCGGCTGCGGGAGGGTCACCCGGCTGACCGCGGGGTGACCGGCCAGCCACCCGGCCACCCGGGTCACGTTCGCGGCGTGCCGCTCCATGCGCAGCCCCAGCGTGTGCAGACCGCGAATGATCAGCCAGGCGGCGAACGGGTCGGCGGTCGTCCCGAACTCCACCGCGTGCTCCCAGACCTCCTCGTAACGCGCCCGGCCGGCGAAGACCGCGACCCCGCCGGTGACGTCCGAGTGGCCGCCGAGGAACTTCGTCGCCGAGTGCACCACGACGTCGGCGCCGTGCTCGATCGGGCGGCAGAAGATCGGGGTCGCGAACGTGTTGTCGACGACGGTCAGCACCCCGGCCTCCCGCGCGACCGGGGTCAGCGCGGGCAGGTCGCTGACGTGGCCGGTCGGGTTGGCGACGGTCTCCAGGTAGAGGACCTTCGTGCGCGGGGTCAGCTCGGCGCGCAGCTCGGCGGGGTCGTGCCCGTCGATCCGGGTCACCCCGATGCCGAATCTCTTCTCCAGGTCCCGCAGTTGCGCGTGGGTGCCGCCGTAGACCTCGCGCTGGGCGATCACGTGGTCGCCGGCGCTGAGCAGGCTGTGCAGGAGCAGGCTGATCGCGCCCATGCCGGACGCCGTGGCGATCGCGGCGGCCCCGCCCTCCAGGTCGGCGACCGCGTTCTCCAGCGCGCGGACGGTCGGGTTGCTGAAGCGGGAGTAGGCGTATCCGCCGTCCGGGCGGTGCAGCCCGTCGGCGATCGACTCCGGGTCGTCGAACGCGAACGACGACGTCTGATAGATCGGCACCGCGAGCGGGCTGCTCGTGGCCGGTGCCGGCGCCTCGATGTGGACCATGCGGGTGTCGGGATGCATGCCCTCGATGCTCGCGGACCGTGGCCGGCCGGGTACAGGGCCAATGCCGCTATATTGGTTCGCTGATGGATCCAATTGAGCTTGCCGCCCGGCTCGGGCGCTGGTCGGCCGGTCGCGGGCCGCTGTACCTGTCTCTTATACACATCT
>KL571325.1:11370-12461 GCA_000715855.1 Actinoplanes liguriensis | reverse complement strand
CGCCCGGCACCGGGCTGCCGACCGATCGGGCGCTCGCCGCCGGGCTGTCCGCGGGGCGGACCACCGTCGTCGCCGCCTACGACCTGCTGCGTCAGGAGGGCCGGCTGGTCCGGCGGCAGGGGAGCGGCACCTGGGTGGCGGGCGCGCCGGCCGGGCCACTGAACGCGACCGAGCCGACGGTCAACCCGGTCTTCCTGCACCTGCTCGACCCGCCGGATCACGTGGCGCAGTTCGCCTGCGCGGGGCCGACCGGGGCGCCGCCCGAGGTGATCGCGGCCTATCAGGTGGCGCTCGGCTCGCTCGGCGGGCCTGACCTGGGCTATCACCCGGCCGGCCACCCACGGTTACGGGCCGCGCTGGCCGCCCGGTACTCCGCGCGGGGCGTGCCCACGACGCCCGCGCAGATTCTGATCACCACGGGCGGGCAGCAGGGGCTCGCGCTGCTGGCCCGGGCGCTTGTCGCGCCCGGCGCCGAGGTGCTGGTGCAGGCGCCGACCTACCCCGGGGCGCTGGAGATCCTCCGCGAATCGGCCGCGGCCTTGCTGCCGGTCAAGGCCGACATTTGCGCGTACGGCGCGGCGCTCGCCCGCCGGCCGTCCATGGCCTATCTGATTGCTCGCTGTCACAACCCGACCGGCCGCACCATGCCTCCCGCCGAGCGCCAGGAGATCGTCGCCGCGGCGCTGCGTCACCGGGTCCCGCTGGTCGTCGACGACGTGCTCGCCGAGCTGAGCTTCACCGAACCGGACGCTGCTTTCGTACCGGAGGCGGCTCTCGCGCCGGAGGCGGACGAATTGATCACCGTGGGGTCGCTCAGCAAGCTGGTCTGGGGTGGCCTGCGGATCGGGTGGGTGCGGGCGCAGCCGGCGCTGATCGGGCGGCTCGCGCGCCTCAAGGCGGTGATCGACCTGGGCAGTGGAGTCCTCGACCAGCTCGCGGCCGTGGAGTTGCTCGCCGACGTGGACACGCTTGTCGGCAGGCGGGCGGGGCTGCTCGCCGCCCGGCACGATCATCTCTGCTCTGAGCTGCGAAAACACTTACCGGAGTGGCGGTTCGAGCGGGCCGGCGGCGGGCAGACGCTGTGGGTGCGG
>KL571325.1:3650-11180 GCA_000715855.1 Actinoplanes liguriensis | reverse complement strand
AGATGTGTATAAGAGACAGACCGCACGGGGACGCCGCGTCGTACGCGCAGGCGGCGCTGCGGCACGGGATCGCGGTGCTGGCCGGGGGCTCGCTCGACCCGTCCGGCGGGAGCAACGACCACCTTCGGATCCCGTTCGTCGCGGAGCCCGCGGCGTTGAGCGCGGGCGTCCGGGCGATGGCCGAGGCCTGGCACGGATTCGCCGGCCGGGCGGCGGGGAGTCCACCGCCCCTGCCGGCGATCGCGGTCTGATCGGTCAGGAGGCCGGGAGCTTCATCGGCTCGGTGCGGTCGTCCGGCGGGGTGGCCAGGACGGCGGTCGGCTCGTCCTTCTCGACGTCGTCGCTCTTGCGCGCGGCGGGGATCGCCATGGCGACCGTCTCGTCAGCCGCGGTTTTTCCGGCATCCGCGGCAATAGTTGAATTGGCGTTAATGCTGGATTTATTAGATTTCGGCGCTTCGGGAGCGCTCGGGGCCGGCGCCGTGGCGGCGAGCACGGTGGTCGCGTCCGAGTCGGCGGCCGGTGGCTTCGTGGCCGGGAACACGGTGGTCGTGTCGTCGCTGGCAGCGGCGACCAGCGGCCCCGCGGCGGGAGCCGGGGTCGCGGCGGGAAGCGGGACCGTCCGCTCCGCGGGGGCCGGGGTCGCGGCGGGAAGGGTGACCGTCCGGCCCGGGGGAGTGGGGAGGACCTGGGTCCGCTCCGCCTGCTGGGTGGTCCGGAACACGGTCGTCTCCACCGCGGCGACGTTGGCGCCGGCCGCCACCTTGGCGGAACCGCGGAACCGGCCGATCTCACCGATGATCGGGAGCACCGGCGGCTCGTAGCGGGCCCACCGGCGGGCGCTCAGCGCGGTGCACAGCAGCGGCACGGCGAGCAGCGCGGCCAGGCCGTACCCCGGCCGGCTCAGGTCGAAGCCGTCCTTGACCACGTCGGGCGACCAGATGCCGGCGTAGGACTCCGGCGCGCTCCACGCCCAGTACGTCACCCCGAGGAACGTGGCGCCGGCGATCGTCGGCCCGAGCGGCGAGATCGGCGAGAACGCCATGATCGCGTACAGGATCCCGGAGAAGACCAGCAGGAGCAGGCCACTCAGTGACTCGGCCGTGAAGAAGTCCCGCCCGCGACTGGTGAGGTCGTGGGTGAAACCGACGCCGGCGAGAACCCAGACGGCGGGGGCGAGTACGAGTGCGTACAGGATCGACCGGAGGTGGCGCATGATCCGGCAGGCTACCTCGCGACGGCAATCACCCGCCAAGCCCGTCATAGGGTGCCGATATGGATGAACAGCTTCCTGGTCGGCCCACGTCGCACGGCCGCGTCACGCTCAGCAGGATCATGACCGCGGTGGACGTCAACCTCTACGGCACGGTCCACGGCGGCGTGCTGATGAAGTTCGTCGACGACGTGGCGGGGGCGGCCGCGGCCCGGCACAGCGGGGGCACCGCCGTCACCGCGGCGATCGACGAGATCCTGTTCCTGGAGCCGGTCCGGGTGGGCGACCTGGTTCACGCGTACGCGCAGGTCAACTGGACCGGCACCAGCTCGATGGAGGTCGGCGTGAAGCTGGTCGCCGAGCGCTGGGACGCGGTCGGCCCGACGATCCGGGTGGGCACCGCCTACCTCGTCTTCGTCGCGGTCGATGTGGCCGGCACACCCCGTCCGGTCCCGCCGGTGTTGCCGGAGGACATGGACGACCATCGCCGGTTCAAGGAAGCATTGATCCGCCGTGACCATCGGCTGGCCCGCCGCGCCGCCATCCAGAAGGCCCGGGCTGAATGAACGTTAGGGTGGGCGCATGACGGTGACGACGGGCACAGTCCTCTGGGAGCCGCCGGCGAATGCCCGGCAGACCACGCGGATCGGTGACTATCTGGCCTGGCTGGAGCGCGAGCGCGGGCTGACCTTCGCGGACTATGCGGCGCTGTGGGAGTGGTCGGTCACCGACCTGTCCGGGTTCTGGGGATCGATCTGGGACTACTTCGAGGTCGTCGCCCACGATCCGCCCACCGTCGTGCTGGAGGGCGCTGCGATGCCCGGGGCGAGGTGGTTCCCCGGCGCGACGCTGAACTACGCCGAGAACGTGCTGCGCATGCCCGGGATCGGTGACGACGAGCCGGTCGTCATGGCGTACTCGCAATCTCGCGAAGCGATCACCCTGACCGCGGGACAGTTGCGTGAGCAGGTGCGCCGTGTGCGTGCCGGGTTGAAGGCCCGTGGTGTCGGGAGGGGCGACCGGGTCGCGGCTTATGCCCCGAACATCCCGGAGACGTACGTGTTGATGCTCGCCACCGCGAGCCTGGGCGCGATCTTCTCGTCCTGTGCGCCGGAGTTCGGCTCGCGCAGCGTGATCGACAGGTGGAGCCAGATCGCGCCGAAGGTGCTCGTGGCAGTCGATGGCTACAAATATGGCGACAAATCGGTCAGCAGGGTCACCGAGGTCGAGGCCATCACGGCGGCGCTGCCGTCGCTCGAGCACGTCGTCACCATCGGGTATCTCGGTGAAGGCGGCAACTTCTCCGATTTGTCCGGCCCGGACGAGATGGCCTTCGAGCCGGTCCCGTTCGACCACCCGCTCTACGTCCTCTACAGCTCCGGCACCACCGGCCTGCCCAAGCCGATCGTTCACGGACACGGCGGCATCCTGCTGGAGCACCTCAAGATCCTCGCGCTGCACCACGACCTGGGCCCGTCCGACCGGTTCTTCTGGTTCACCACCACCGGCTGGATGATGTGGAACTACCTGGTCAGCGGCCCGGCCGTGGGCGCCGCGATCGTGCTCTTCGACGGCAATCCCGGCTGGCCGTCGCTCGACGCGCTCTGGGACCTCGTCGACACCGCCGGGATCACGTATTTCGGCACGTCCGCGCCGTTCCTGATGGCCTGCCGCAAGGCCGGCCTGACACCGGGCAAGACGCTGCGGGGCGTCGGATCGACCGGCGCGCCGCTTCCCCCGGAGGGCTTCGCCTGGGTGTACGAGGCGGTCGGCCGCAACCTGCAGCTGCTGTCCCTGTCCGGCGGCACCGACGTCTGCACCGGCTTCGTCGGCGGCTCGCCGCTGCTCCCGGTCCGGGCCGGGGTGATCTCCGGTCGCAGCCTGGGCGCCCGGGTCGAGGCCTACGACCCGGAGGGCAAACCGGTCGTCGGCGAGCTGGGCGAGCTGGTGATCACCGCGCCGATGCCGAGCATGCCGGTCGGCTTCTGGAACGACCCGGACGGCTCCCGCTACCGCGAGGCGTACTTCGACGTCTTCCCGGGCGTGTGGCGGCACGGCGACTGGATCACCATCGCCGAGGACGGCAGCTGCGTGATCACCGGCCGCTCCGACGCCACGCTCAACCGGGGCGGGGTGCGGCTGGGCACCTCGGAGTTCTACTCCGTGGTGGAGGGCCTGCCCGAGGTCGCCGACTGCCTGGTCGTGCACCTGGACTCGGCCGGCGACCCGAACGGCGAGCTGCTGCTCTTCGTCGTCCCGGCCGAGGGCGCCGAGGTCGACGACGCGCTGCGCGCGAAGATCGCCCGGGAGCTGCGCGGCGCTCTCTCCCCGAGGCACGTTCCGGACGCCATTTATCCGGTACGGGCGGTGCCGCGCACGTTGTCGGCGAAGAAACTGGAGGTGCCGGTCAAGCGGATCCTCACCGGCACCCCGATCGAGTCCGCCGCCGCCAGGGGCGCGCTGGCGAACCCGGAGTCACTGAACGCCTTCGCCGAGCTGGCGAAGGAGCGGCTCACACCGCCAGGACGAGACTGACCTTCTCGGCGTTCGCCCGGGCGTCCAGCTTGCTCTCGTCCAGGTTGGCGCAGAGCACCGCGGAGGCGCCCACCGCCAGCGGCGCGAGCAGCCAGTCCACCGGATCCGGGTGGATCGTGACGTCGATCAGCACCCGGTCGCCGGCGCCGAAGCCGAGCTGGTTCGCCCGGTCCTCCGCGGCGGCCAGCACGTCCTCGTGGCTCAGCTCGATCGGCCCGGCGAAGGCCCGGTCGGCGGGCGCGACCGGGTGGCCCCGGAAGTGGTCGCCGTGGTTGCGGACCTCGGTCACGAAGTCCGTGTACCCGGCCGGCACCTCGCGCAGCGGCATCGCCAGCGGGAGCAGACCGGTCGCGTACCGGTCGGTGGTGGCCCAGGTGGCCGCGCGGTCCACCCGTTCCGGGGTGGTGAACAGCGCTTCCACCGGCTGCGGGTCACCGCCCAGGTCGGCGAGATCGGCGGCGAGCCCGGCGGCCGACACGCCGAGCAGGATCGCGGCGGTCTGCCAGTGCGGCGGCAGCAGCAGTGCGACGGCGTCGCCGTGGCCCAGCCCGATGCCGTCGACGAGCAGGTTCGCCGTCTTGGACACCCAGTTGTCCAGGGTCGCGCCGGAGAGCTCGGCACGATCGCCGGTGGCGTCGTCATACCAGGTGAGCAGGGGTGCGGCCGGGTCGCGCCGGACCGCCGCCGCGAAGACCTGCGGAATGGTGATAGTCATCAGCCCTCAGCCTAGGGGGTCACTGTCCGTGTTCAGTTGGGTGCGTCCATACGGCATCGATTACGGCAACGTACGGCAACCACCGGCGTCGCGGACACTTCCCCGAAGCGTTCCGGGCGTACGCTCGGGGTGGACGCCATAGACCTTCGACGTCCGTGTTACACCGCAGCATCGGTACGTCAGAGACGCCAAGGAGATGCCTCGTGACCCCCGGTCGCCCCCCGCGAGTGCTGGTCGACGCCACTAGTGTCCCCGCGGACAGAGGTGGTGTCGGCAGATATGTCGACGGATTGCTCGGCGCCCTCGCGCTGCTGGGCACGGATCGAGTGGACCTGGCCGTCGTCGCCCAGCGTTCGGATGCGGAGCGTTACCGCCGGATGCTTCCGGATGCCGAGGTTCTGCCCGGCCCGTCGGCGATCGCGCACCGCCCCGCCCGGCTCGCCTGGGAGCAGACCGGCCTGCCGCTGCTGGTCCAGCAGGTCGGGGCGGACGTGCTGCACTCGCCGTTCTACACCTGCCCGCTGCGCTCCAGCGTCCCGGTCACGGTGACCGTGCACGACGCGACGTTCTTCACCGAGCCGGAGCACTACGACAACACCAAGCGGACGTTCTTCCGCAGCGCGATCAAGACGTCGCTGCGCCGCGCCGCCCGGGTGATCGTGCCGAGCAAGGCCACCCGGGACGAGCTGATCCGGCTCCTCGACGCCGACCCCACCAAGATCGACGTGGCGTACCACGGGGTCGACCAGGCCGCCTTCCACATGCCGACCGAGGATGAGAAGGCCCGGGTCCGGGCTCGCCTCGGTCTCGGCGACTCGGGCTACGTCGCGTTCCTCGGCGCCAAGGAGCCACGGAAGAACGTGCCGAACCTGATCCGCGGCTGGTCCCGCGCGGTGGCCGACTGGCCGCACCCGCCGGCGCTGGTGGTCGCCGGTGGCCAGGGGCACGACGACGACATCGAGCGGGCCGTCGCCGAGGTGCCGTCGCACCTGCGGCTGCTGCGCCCGGGGTACCTGCGCTACGCGGACCTGCCGGGTTTCCTCGGCGGCTCGCTGGTCGCCTGCTATCCGTCCTTCGGCGAGGGCTTCGGCCTGCCGATCCTGGAGGCGATGGCCTGCGGCACCCCGGTGCTCACCACGCCCCGGCTCTCCCTGCCGGAGGTGGGCGGCGACGCGGTGGCGTACACGACCGAGGCTCCCGAGCGGATCGCCGAGGATCTGGCCGACCTTCTGCACGACGAGCAGCGGCGGAGCACGTTGGCCAAGGCCGGCTTCGATCGGGCGAAAGAATTCACCTGGGCCTCCAGCGCGGAGGTACATGTAACAACGTGGAATCGGGTTGCGACCTGACCCTCCACTAAACTCCTCGGCCATGAGCGACGAACAGAGTGCGCTGTACGGAGTGGTTCTGGCGGGTGGCACCGGAACCCGACTGTGGCCACTGTCCCGCGCCGGTCATCCCAAGTTCCTCCACCAGTTGACCGGCACCGAGGCCTCCCTCCTGCAGGCCACGGTGGACCGGTTGGACGCCCTCACCACCCCCGAACGGGTGTTCGTGGTGACGGGCGTCGCGCACGCCGCCGCGGTCTCCCGGCAGCTGTCCTCGGTGCCGGTCGAGAACGTCCTGGTCGAGCCGTCGCCGCGGGACTCCTGTGCGGCGATCGCGCTGGCCGCGGCGGTGATCGCCCGCCGGGACCCGGAGGCGATCATGGGTTCGTTCGCCTCGGACCACCTGATCGCGGACAAGGTCGAGTTCGCGAACGTCATCCGTCGCGCGATGGTGGGCGCCCGGGACGGTCTGCTGATGACCCTCGGCATCACGCCGACCCGCCCCGAGACCGGCTACGGATACCTGCAGTGCGGTGGTGAGCTGCGCGAGGGCCCGGTGCTCCAGGTCGAGGAGTTCAAGGAGAAGCCGTCGTACGACGTCGCCGAGTCGTATGTGAAGTCCGGCAACTACCTGTGGAACGCCGGCATGTTCGTCTGGCGTGTCGACGTGTTCCTCGCCGAGCTGGCCCGGCAGCAGCCGCAGCTGGCCGCCGGCGTCCGCCGGATCGCCTCCGCGTGGGGCACCGCCGAGCAGGAGGAGGTGCTCGGCGAGGTCTGGCCGACCCTGCCCCGCATCTCGGTGGACTACGCGGTGATGGAGGGCGCGGCCGCGGTCGGCCGGGTCGCCACCGTCCCGGGTGACTTCGGGTGGAACGACGTCGGCGACTTCCACACCCTCGGCGAGGTGCTCACCGCCGACCCGGCCGGCAACGTGGTCGTCGGCCACGAGACCGGGCCGGAACGCCCCACGGTCCTGCTGCGCGACACGGAGAACCTGGTGGTCGTGCCCGGCTCGGGTCGTCTGGTCGCCGCGATGGGCGTCCGCGACCTGGTCATCGTGGACACCGCCGACGCCGTGCTGGTCTGCCCGCGGGAGCGCGCGCAGGAGGTCAAGAGCCTGGTCGACCAGCTCAAGGAGCTGGGCCAGCACGGTTACATCTGAGGGGTCCAGGGCCGGCCCGGCGGCCCCGGACAACTCTCACCAGGCGACGACGCCCTGGTTGCTCGGTTGCAGCGTGCCGATCTGCAGCGACTTCATGGTGATGCCGCTGCTCTCGGCGGCCGGGAAGCCCTCCAGCGTGGCGACCGGTCCGTCGGTCGACGCCTCCAGGTTGTACCGCAGGGTGTTGCCGACGCCGCAGGATGAGTCGCCCTTGTCGCAGGTGGTCCACTTGATCCCGGCGAAGGCCGAGGTGCCCGGCTTGACGGTGAAGGCCTCCGCCGGGCCCGGCTCGTTCACCTTCTTCGTCGGCACGTTCACCACCTCGTCGGCGGCGTTGACCAGTGAGATCGCCACCCATCCGTCGAGCGTGCAGGCCGCCTTGCCGCCGTTGGTCAGGGTGACCAGGCCCTTCAGGGTGGATCCGGAGCCGTCCGGCTGGAGGGTGACCGTGGTCTTCAGGTCCGCGCTGCGGCAGTAGGCCTTCGTCGAGCCGGTCTTCGTGGTCGCTGTCGTGGCAGTCGCCGTGGCGCCGGTCGTGGCACTCGTCGTGGCCGCCGCGCTCGGGGCCGGCGCCGCGC